>NZ_JBFBEE010000033.1:0-89269 GCF_040683555.1 Streptomyces sp. NPDC093510 | reverse complement strand
CCTACACCCACCCCCCACCACCCCACAAGCCAACCTCAAGCAACCACACCCACCCCAACCCACCCACCACAGACACACCAGACACCCCACCCAAGACACGCGGGACGACGGGACAGCCAGAGCACCCAGGACGGGCAACGACAGCAACGACTGCAATGACGGCACAGGAAAAGCAAGTTGAACCATCGAGGCGCAGGGAAGGCCCAACCGGAACCGAAGCGCGCGAGCCCAGAGCAAGAACGGCACCCAAGACGAGGGCAAGCCCGGAGGGCGCCCACTCAGCCCAGGCCGCCCCGCACCCACCGCGGGCGCACCACAGGGCCTCCGGGCGACCGCAAGGCAAGAAAGGCGGCGCGGGGTCCGCAAAATATTAAAAAAACCGCTCGTACGGTTTTTAATCCGGCTACTGTCACGCCATGTTTACCGCAGACTACCCCCCGTACCGGCCATCCCCGACCCAAACAGACTCCCCCGACTTCCGGCCAAAGAACTCACCCGGCCGCCGACCTCACCCCCCAGAGCCCCGAGAGGTGCCCGCCGAGGTGACCACCACCGGAGCCGCACGCCGACCGACCGAGGCAACCGCCACGCCCGGCCAACCCCATCGCCACGGACGGCGCACGCCTGGATATGAAACCGGCAAGTTGGTTTTATACGCGCCTAAAAACTTTCCCGACAGGAGATATCAGTGAGCAAGCAGGAACGGGCCACCCGTACCCGCAACGCCCTCATCCTCTCGGCCGCCGAACTCTTCGACCAGCACGGCTACGTCCGCACCAGCCTCGACGAGATCAGCACTCGCGCCGGCGTAAGCCGTGGCGCCCTGCACTTCCACTTCGCGAACAAAGCCGCCTTGGCCCACGCCGTCGAACAAGCCGCAGCCGACACCCTCCAGACCCATGCCACCCAGCTTCCCCTCCCCCACACCAACGCCCTTCAACACCTCATGAATCTCACCCATCAGATGATTCACCTCCTTCATCACGACACCATCGTCCGTGCCGGCTTTCGCCTCAACTGCGACACGACACCCCAAACTCCCCACGACCTCCGCCGTCAATGGCACACCTGTGTCCACCAGCTCGTCACCCGTGCCACCCGCGAGCACGCCCTTCCCATCCACATCAACCCTGACGCCCTCACCACCACCATCGTCGCCACCACCACCGGCCTCGAAATCCTCAGCCGCACCCACCCCCAATGGCTCACCCCCACCACCCTCACCCACATCTGGCAGCTTCTCCTCCCCGCCACCGCCCACTGACCACCCACCGAGCCCGAAGACCGACCCACGCCCCAGACCTCGGCGAGGTGGCGGTTCGGAGCGATCGGCGATCGGCGATCGGCGATCGACGATCGGCGATCGACGATCGGCGATCGACGATCGACGTCGAAGAGGAGATGCGAAGAGGAGATGTCTAGGGCCTGTGACACGGATGTCTCCTGTGTGCTGCGGTTCCGACGTGCTGTCCGCGGCCGCGCTCGGCAGCCCATTCCTCGGACAGGAACAGCCGCCATTGCAGCGGGCAGGAGGCGGTGTTGCTCGCCAAGTGGACACTGGCAGCCACCTGGCAGTTGGCGCGTTGTCTAGGGTCCCGCAGTACTGCGGGACCACGGCGACCGGCATCCGGCCGCCCTTGGACACCGGCACATCATCGATCACCTAGGCCGCCGGGCCGGCCAGCAGCAGCAGACGTTCATTGATCCGCCGCTGCACCGGTACCGGATCCCACGTCGACTGGTTCACGAACTCCTGCAGATTCCGTTCGTTGCCATCCGGCAGCCGCGAGGCCATCGCCTGGATCGACTTGCGGCGGGCCGCCGCCCACTTCAACTCGCTCGCGGCCATGGCCGGCCAGATCACGATCGCCGAGGTCGAGGAACTGGTCGAACCCGGCGAGCTGGCCGCCGACCACGTCCACGTGCCCGGTGGCTTCGTCCAGCGCGTCGTACGACTCACCCCCGCTCAGCAGCCGACAAACCGATCGAGAAGAGGACGGTGCGTTCCCGATGACCTGGACCCGCGCGTAGATGGCAGCCCGCGCCGCCGCCGAACTCACCGACGGCTCCTACGTCAACCTCGGCATCGGTCTGCCCACCCTCATCCCCAGCCACCTCCCGTCCGGCGTGCACGTCGTCCTGCACTCCGAGAACGGCATCCTGGGCACCAGCCCCCACTCGCACGAAGATCAGGTCGACCGCGACCTGATCAACGCCGGCAAAGAGACCGTCACCGTCCTGCCCGGGGCCGCCTTCTTCGACTCGGCCCTGTCCTTCGGCATGATCCGCGGTAGCCACATCGACACCGCCGTCCTCGGTGCCATGCAGGTCTCCACACATGGCGACCTCGCCAACTGGATGATCCCCGGCAAGGTGGCCAAAGGCCTGGGCGGCGCCATGGACCTGGTGCACGGTGCCCGCCGCGTCATCGTCCAGCGCTCACTCCCGCCAACTCGGCCACACGCCCCACGGCCGGGTGATCCTCCATTCCGCCATCCATGCGGCATGAAGCCAAGTCAGGGGCAAGCGCTTCGCTCCAGTTGCCAGCAATGCCCCTACTGCGCTTCCGGCACCTCGAGTTGGTACAGCTCGGGTACGGAGACCTTTATCGGCTCCTGCGTGGTCCGCGCGATGACGACCACCGCGGGCTCATCCGGGTCAGGGTTCTCCTCCCGGTGCGGCACGAACGGCGGCACGAGGAAGAAGTCGCCAGGCCCTGCGGCGACCCGCACCTCCTTCGTACCGTCGTGGTAGACGAACACGGGGTGGCCGCTGACCACGTAGATTCCCGCCTCCGATTCGCCGTGGTGATGGTTGTCCGTCGCGCTCAGCGGGGGGTTCTCCACCAGGCCCATCCAGAGCCTCTTCGAGCCGACCGTGCCACCACTGATGGCGGCGTAACCGTCCAGCTCATCGGCCCGGACGTGGTGCACACGGTTGCCCAGCGGCCCGTTGTCGTCGGCACTCCGCGCAGCCACTGTGTTGGCATCGATGCTCATCACACAACTCACTTTCTCTGGCAGTCTTTTGATGAGCCAACAGCTTCCGATTCCCACACCGGTGACAGCAAGCAAGTTTGCCGCATCAGCAACTAGGGATCGCTTGATGTCGGAAGAGATCGCACGCTCGTAGACGATCCACACCTAAGGTGTGTCGTCCAGCATCCGTTATGCCACCTACTGCAGCCGGGGCACGCCGTCCCTGTGCCAGCGGCCACCGTACGAGAGGCTTGTGCGGGCCAGGCACCCATCCCCGGAGCATGAGGCGAGGTGCGGGCGCCCGTGTGTTCTTGTCGTGCCTGCAGCCGCTGCTCAGATGGGTCCGTGCCAGTTCGACTCGCAGTGGATGATCCCGCCCGATGAGTCGGCGTGGCAGGCGCGCGAGGACACGTTGCGCACCGGGTACTTGCTGTAGAAGTACTCCTTGATCACTCCGCCGGTCTCCGCGCCGCCCGTCGTGCAGTCGAACACGGGAACGTCGCGGTAGTGCCAGTGACCGGCCCACTGTCCGCCGTCGTAGATCTCGTAGCGGATCTGGAGCCCGGCGCAGTATCCGTCCGTTTTTGTGTCGGAGGCGTAGGTACTGATTGCGACATTGTTTCCGAGCCGCCACATGGCGACCCCCTGGAAGACACCGCTCACATGACTCTGCGAGTCCCCGGCATACCCATAGCCGCGATTTCCAGGGAACTGGCCCGACAGGGACCAGTCGTCCGTCGAGTGCGCGCTCACTTGGCCCCGCCACCCGCCCACCCGGTCAAGTCGGCTTCGCTCGTCCGACTCTTCGAGTGCCAGGCGTATGACCGCGCGACCGTTCTAGGTGCCACGTCAGCTCAGGGTGGATATTGCGACGCAATGGCGTGCCACGAGGTCCATCACCGCGAGGTGGACGCGGCATGCCTGCGCCGAAGATGAGAGGCCGACGGCGCCCCGATCTCACCGCCGTCGCCTACGTCGCAAGGAAGTGACCTCCCACCCATGCGATCTTCTTGGCCGTGTCGAAGGTCAGCGGGCCGGCGGCGTGCCGAAGTGCTCGTGCAGTCACATCCAGGAACTGCCACGCCCGCAGCATTCGAAGCGGTGTCGGCACCGGATGCCCGGACGGTCTGCACCCCATCGTCCGGGTGTAGTCCGGCTGCCGGCTGCCGGTTGCCAGTCGCCAGTCGCCAGTCGCCAGTCACGTGCTGAACGCTGAAACGTCGGCGTACTCACCGCCTTGATCAGCCCGTCCGCATGAACAGTCTGAACTGCTGGCCTTCACGAGGTGATGCTGTTTCCGTGGCCTCTCGCTAAGCTCCGTGGATCCTTCCGCAGGTGCTTGGCTTTCCGACCTCACAGAGGTAGATCATCACGTCAGCCACGTTACGGCCCGTGCCCGCAGTCCCGATCCGGGTGTACTTGTTGGTGTGGGAGTAGTCCCACTTGGTCCCCGTCCACTTGCTGTACGTGGCGTATGGCGCGAACGACCGCACCCAGCCGCAGCTGTTGCTGTAGGCGTCAATAGTGAAGTCCCAGCGAGTGTTGTAGGTGGCCCTGCCCTGACGGTGGGCGACATAGTCGTAGTAGTAGTGCCCCTGCATATGCGCGCAGCGGTCCTTGGTGGATGCCTCGTAATACCCACCTGCCGCGTGCCCCGGCCCGGCGAACCCGACCGGTATGGCCGCCCCCGCAACAGCAACTCCGACTGTGCGAACAGTGGACTTGAGTAGACCTTGCACGAATTTCCCCCTGGGTTACGTCGAGCCGGGTGCTGTTAATTCCCGGAGCGCTGAAGTGGACGCAGGCTACGGCGAAGGAGTGGACATCACATCAACCCAGTGCGGTATGTGGTCCGTAAACCTGAGATGTACGCCAATGATGTCCCAGTCCGCTAAGAGGTTGAGGCGCCGCGCCAGCTCGGGGCGGATGCGGTGAAGCCCCTGGTGGTGGCGTCGCGACGGGCGATGTGGATGTCGATGCCGAGGGTCGTCGCTGCGTGCTCGACGAGGCGCTGGCCGATGGTGAGTGTTGAGACAGGCGGTGTGACGCCTGGGCCGGGAGGGGGGTGGCTTGCGCCTGTCTCATGCCAGGACGCTCGAGTCTGTCCCGTGCTTCGATATGGAGACCTACTTCTGCGCGGTGCTACTGAGTTCGCGGTGCCGGTATCGTCCGGTCTTCCGATCCGCCGTACCCGCGGCCTGCGTTCAGAGAGCGATGGACATGACCAGCCAGCAAGTGACGACGACTCTGTGGCGCCCCACCGGACCCAGGGAGCTGGATCTGGTTCGGGAGTTGAACTGGCGTGCGTGGCCGCCCCGGCTGCCCGAGCAGCCGATCTTCTACCCGGTCCTGAACGAGGACTACGCGATCAGGATCGCGCGGGACTGGAACGTGAAGCACGACGGCGCCGGCTTCGTCACTCGTTTCGAAGTCGAGTCGGATTTCTTGAGCCGGTATCCCATCCAACAGGCCGGCGGGCAGACGATCCTCGAGCTCTGGGTCCCGGCCGAGGAACTGGACGACTTCAACGCCCACATTGTCGGCGAGATCCAGGTGGTCCACGAGTTCCGCTGATGTAGGGACGGCTGCTGACGGGGCGCCTTGGGCCGGGGCGATGATCCCGGCGGGCTCACCCTCTTGCCTTCGGGAAGCTGGTGACCGGACACGTCTGTGTCGCCGCTTCACACGCCGTCCTTGTGGCCGTTCGCGACGATCAGTTGCTCCATGCTCTCGTGCGCGCGTGTGGCCTTGGTGTTGCTCTTGTCGTGGAACTTTCTGAGGTACTCGAAGAGGACGCCCACGCACTTGTCCCGCCCGTCGTACTCCGCGTTGTCGACGAGTGTGCAGTCACTCGCGATCTCCCTCAACTGCCCGTCCGGAGTCGTGTACACCGGGTGCCAGACCAGCTTCACGTCCGGGTTCAGCTGCTGCACCAGCCGTAGTTGGGGGATCTCCTGCGAGATGAGGACGCTCTCCGGAGCGTACGCCCGCATGAAGATGTGGACGGGGCCGGTCGACCGGGCCACAAAGGCCTTCGACAGGACGTTCCACATCGGCGTCTTCAGCGCCCAGTCCGGGTGCAGTTGCAGGACGTTGAGCACGCTGCCGATCCGGGTTCGTTCCAGCGGTGTGTGGCCCTTCCCGTACGCGTAGTCGCTGGCCTCGATGCCGCCCGACCACAAGGCCATGGTGGGCGTCCCGATCTGCAGGTGCTCGGCCATGAGCTTGACGAACTCCTGGTACCAGGTGTTCGACGCGCGGAGCTCCCGCTGTTCCTGGCGGACGTTCGTTTTCGCCATGGCCTCGTCGTTCAGCGCGCCCTGCGAGTCGACCCCGCCCAGCAGCAACTGCCAGGCGTCGTCGGCTTGCGATTGCGGGATGCCCGCGGCCTCCGTCAGCTCCTGGTACGGCCCCCACTCGGGGTGTTCGGTGGGCCTCGTGGCGTACGGCTCGTCCAAGGCGCCGGTCTGCCGCTGCACCCAGCGCGTCACCGCTGCGTTCCCCGCGCGCTGCTGCAGCGCGGCCAGGCCGACGGGACGCGCTCCACGCCCTGGGGCGGCCTGCGCCGTGGTGGCCTCCGCCGTCGTCCGCCGCCCCGTGGCCCTCTGTGTCTCGCGCACGCTCGCCCTGTCCTTCCAGTCGCTCCGCTGAGCCTAGGGAAGGCTGCGCTGCCGCACGAGGTATGAAAGGGCAATTCCGGGGGCACGGTCGGCTTCCGAGGGTTCGGGGCACCATCAAACCCCGTAGCCGTTGCGGAGGGGGGGGGACAACGTGAGCAGGCCCTGTGGTGGGGTGCGCCACGAGCTGGCGTCGGGATCGTGGGTGGGCTGAAAGGCCTGGGGCGGCCTGGAGCGGCCTGAGCGGCTGGGCGGTCCCAATGGCCCCAATGGCCCAGGCGCGGCCCGGGGGGCCGATTTGCCACGCTGGCCACCCAGGCCTTGCAAGCCGCGCAAGCTTGGCCTGCTGAGTTGATTGCGCCGGCTAAGGCGACGGGCCGGCCGGCTGACCTGACTGGGCTCGCAGGGCTCGCTGTGCTGGCCGCGACAGCTGGGCAGCCGGCTCGTCCGACGAGCCGGCTGTCCATCGCGCGTGCGCGAGAAGGCGGCCATGGACCGTCGTGGACGACGATCCCTCGAACGCGATCCAGTCCCCGCAGTCAAGCGGCTACCGCGTAGGAGGCTCCGCAGCCGGAGCCGGAGCCGGAGACGGAGACGGAGTCGAGGCCGGAGCCGGAGCCGGCGAAGAAGTCGAGGCCCGAGCCGAAGTCGGAGCCGAAACCGCAGCCGACGCCGAACCCAAACCCGAACCCGAAGCCGCGTCCCCCTCCCCCCGCCCAGCGATCAGCGGCCCCAACAGCCGCGTGCCCGGCCCCACCCGCCCACCGGGGCCGGGTAGTTGGGTCGTGTCAGTCACCGTGAGCGGCTCCCGGCAGGCGTCGCAGGTCACGACCGGCGTGGTGACGTGCCCACAGGCGTCGTGGCGGATCCGGGCGGGAGGTCCGGCAGGCTCCGCGTAGTACTTGTCGCCCCATGCCATCAACGCCAGCAGTACGGGGTAGAGCTCACGGCCCTTCTCCGTGGCGACGTATTCCTCGCGCGGCGGGCTGACCTGGTACCGCTCGCGCTTCAGCACGCCCTCTTCGACCAGCCGGGCCAGCCGCGCGGCGAGGACCTTGCGGGACAGGCCGAGGTCTTCCGCCAGCTCGTCGAACCGCCGGATGCCCACCAGGACGTCCCGCATGATCAGGGCCGTCCATGCGTCGCCGAACAGGTCGGTCGCGCGGGCGATCGAGCACGCGACATCAGAGAGGGGGGTGCGGGTCACATTTTCATCGTACCGATGACGGGTTCCCTCGGGGAACTCATCACTGCTAGGTTTCCTCAGGGAACCTGACCCTGCCTGTCTAGGGAGCCAGTCATGACCGCCGCCAACTCACACTCCGCCGCCCCGCCCATCGCACTCGACTCCCCCTCGGCCGTCGACGGCCGCCATATCCGAGCCCTCACCTTTCAATCCGTACGCATGGAGTATCTGCGGCGCGTGCTCGGCGAGGTGAGCGTCACGGCGACCGGCAGCCGGGCGCTCGTCGTGGGCAGCGGGCGCGGCCTGTTGGCCCGTGGCCTCGCCCGGCTCGGTTACCACGTCGTCGCCGCCGACCCGTCCCCCACCGCGACAGCACTCGCCCGCGAGGCCGACGACGGTCATGGCATCACGTACCGGACGGCGCCTGCGGAGGAGCTCGGCCTGCCGGGCGGCTCCTTCGACCTGGTGTACTGCGCCGACACCCTCGAGATCACCGAACGGCCGGACGCGGTCCTCGCCGAGGCGGCACGCGTACTGCGCCCCGGCGGGATCTTCGCCTACGACACGGTGAACCGCACTCCCGTGTCCCGCCTCATCTACCTCGGCGCCTTCCAGGCTTTTCCGGGCACACGGATCATGCCTCGCGGCCGCTACGCGGCACACCGGCTCCGCAGGCCGACGGAGCTCGCCGAGGCCCTGGGCCGGGCGGGGCTGTGCACGAAGGATGTCTCAGCGTTCAAGCCGCGCGACGTACGCAGTCTGGTGCGCGCGACGCGCGGGCGCAGGCGTGGCACGCTCACCGACGAACAGCTTCCCGAGCTGGTCGACATGGTGCTCGAACCGGAGGGCAGCCCGGTGGTGACGTATCTGGGGTATGCGGTCCGCCGGACATGAGCTGAGGTGCTTACGAGCAGCACTCGTCATGAACCGCGCTGGGCGTGAGCCGTGCTGGTCGTGAACCACGCTGGTCGTGAATCACCGTGGCCATGAACCCACCGTGGCCATGAGCCGCCTGCTGGCGCGCATCGCTCAGCCCTCAGCCCTCAGCCCTCAGCCCTCAGCCCTCAGCCCTCAGCACTCAGCCCTCAGCCCTCAGCACTCAGCCGTGAGCCAGAGTGAACGCCCCGTCCGCGAGGACAGGGACCGCCGCGCAGGCATCCGGTTCGGTGGCGATGGCTACGTCCTCGGCGTAGCCCCCGCCGATCAGTTGACGTCCGGACGCGCTTGCGGACACGGCGGCGGCGACGTCCGGTGTCGCCTCGAAGGCGGCCGCCGCCAGCGCTGCCTCCGGCGAGAGCGCCTTGTCGCCGTGTGCGTGCCGGAGGGCGGCGATGACGGCTCCCGTGCCGAGGAGATCCTCTACGGCGGGCCTGAGGCTTCCGTCCGGCCAGCGTTCGCCGGAGGCGATCACCGCGATGGGGCGCTCGGGCGTCCCGTAGCCCTGGCGGACGAGCCAGTGGCTCACGGCTGTCGCGTTGCGCAGAGCTCCGGCTGCCACGGGTGCCTCGCCGGCCGCCGCGGCGATGGCGGAGCCGTTGGGCGAGGGGAGGACCAGGCGGGGTGTGAAAGGGGCGTGCCTCAGGGCCGCGGGAGAGAGTGTCCAGGGGGAGGACGCCGAGGCCATGCGGCGTCCGACTGCCAGGTCCGCACCGGCTTCCTCGGCGAACGTGGCCGCGGTCTCGTCGCGCCACCGGTAGGGGAAGACCCGCGTGCCCGCCTCGACGGCGACCGTCACCGCGGTCGTGAACGACAGCACGTCCACGACGACCAGGCAGGCGGCACCCGGTGCCAGCCGCTTCGCGCCGGTGGGGCCCCACTCGAACCGCACCCCGTGGCCTGTCTGCAGATACCAGTCGTCATCCATGGCCGACGATGCTGCCAGGGGCGAGGCCCGGCGTCAGCGAAATCCCGAATGCCTGGGGGCAGCAGTCCTGCCGCTCCTCGGACAAATGAGTGGTGTGGTTCACGTCGATGGGGCAGGCTCGCCCCATGGTCTCGGTGTTGCAGAACGTGGCGGTCGACTGTGCGGATGCCTATGAGCTGGCTCGCTTCTGGAGCGAGGTGACAGGTCACCCGTTGCATCCCGGGGACAGACCGGGCGATGAGGAAGCTCAGGTGATGCTGCCGTCGGGACCCTTTCTGTACTTCAACCAGGTGCCCGAACCGAAGACGGTGAAGAACAGGTTCCACCTGTGTCTGCGTCCGGAGACCACGCGCGAGGCGGAGGTCGAACGGCTGCTGGCTCTCGGTGCCACCCCGGTCGTCGACCGTCGGGAACCCGACGGCTCGGGATGGGTCGTCCTCGCGGACCCCGAAGGCAACGAGTTCTGTGTCCTGCGCAGTGCGGCCGAGCGTGCAGAGACTCCCTCCTGACTTCGGGGACGCCGCCGACAACCGAACCTGACTTCGGGGACGCCGCCGACAACCAAATCTGACTTCGGGGACTCCACCGGCAACCAAATGTGATGTGAGCGACCACACCGCAGAAGTCGAGCGAGAGCCCACAAACCGTGACACGGGCCCGCGTGGGTCTTCCCTCCACAGCTGCACGGACCATACTGGTCGGGCCCCGATCACCTACAGAACGAATCCATGGCCAAGAACAGCAGCTCCTCGACCACCGCCCCCGACACCGCGTGGCTGGGGCGCGGGCGCCACCTCGGGCCCGAGCCCGAGCAGGACGTCCGGCGCAACCTGATCGCCTTGAAGGCGGCCGGGGTGCTCGACGACTTCCTGGACCTCGACCCCATAGAGGCGGCCGCGTCCACGGTGCTGCACCCGCGCGACGAGGCCGCCGACCCCGGCCCGTCGGCCCGCCGCCTCTTCGAGGCCCGCTGGCTCGTGGCCGACGACGTCACGGTGCGCGCACAGCTGACGACGTACGATCCCGAGGGCCGCCGCAAGGAGGGCGAGGGCGTCACGTGGGTTCTGGCCGCCGAGGCGGAGCAGGCGTGGGACGTGCACTGGCCGTCCCCCGCCACCATGTTCTTCCCCGACAGCGACCAGGTCGCCTGGGATCACGACACGGCGCCGGGAGTGCGCCTGCGGATGACGAATCATCTGCCGAAGGACGACGACGAGCTGCGCCACCGGCTGCGGGACTGCACCCGGCAGAGCTGGTTCGTCCATGTCGTGGTGCACGAGGCGATGACGCCGGACGCGAAGGGGCAGCAGCCGGTCTCGGCGTTCCTGCCGCCGAGCCTGCGACATCAGGTGGTCGAGCACCGGGGTACGCCGGAGCAGGCACAGATCGCCGACTTCGCGATGAAGCGGGAGCTGAGCGTGCGGATGCCGCGCGGCGGCGCCGTCATCCTGCCCACGGCTGCGCAGGGCGCGGACTACGACGCGGACCGTTTCACCGTACGAACAGTCTTTCTGGACGGCTCCGAGCCGACCGAACTTCTCGACAGGATCAAGGAGTTCGCCGCGCTGCCCCGGATCATGTCGCCCGAGGCCGAGCAGGCGCTGACGCGGTTGCGCCAGGGCTGGCATCTGCTCACCCCGGAGGAGGAGCTGGTCCACGCCCAGGACATGGTCACCAAGTACGCCGAGGCGCTCGACGCCATGACGACCTCCCGCGACCTGTACCGGGAGGCGGCCGAGGCGGCGCAAGCGGCGCTGGCCGAGGTGACCGGCGGAGACGGCGCGCCCGTGCCGCACGTGCCGGGGCAGACCAAGACGGACGGGTCACCGCTGAGCGCCCTCACGAAGGCGTTCGGCCGCTTCCGGGAGCCGAAGAAGTAAGGGCGAGGTGCTGGACATCCTCGGGTCGTTGATCCGGCGCGCGTCGACCGGGCCAATGCCTCCGTTCACCTCGGAAAGGGCGGCACGCTCACCGGCGCGCTCGCGCGCCGGGACATGCTGCGGCTGCGCCACTCGGTGGTCACCGCGGCGGCGGACGCGGCAACGGGCACGGGCGAACGGGGCTGCGGGCGGCAACTGCGGTCCGAGCTGCTGATGCGCTCGGCCCCTCCGTCGCGGAACCGGGCGGTCAGGTGGACACGCACGCCAGGGAGATCCGCGAGATCGACGTGGCAGTGAGGGCGGGGTCGGGGTCTCCCCCATCGCACGTTCTCGGGCGGCGCCGCGCAGGCGTCAGGCCTCTCCCACCTGCGTGATCCGCTCGTCCCCGAGGTTCCGCTGGACGTCTTCGAGGAGACGGCCCAGCAGGTCGGTGAGCTGCGCCTGCTGGTCGGGCGTCAGGCCGCCGATCAAGTCGGCCTCCCTGCCCAGCACTTGGTCCACCGTCGCCTCCACGAGGGCGTGGCCCGCCTCGGTGAGGGTGACCTCGACCGTACGGGGCCTGCCTTCCCCGGGGCGGCGGGTGACCAGGCCTTCGCGTTCGGCGCGGGCCACCCGTTGGGAGACCGCGCCCGCCGTGACCATCGACAGGCGGCCCAGTTCGCGGGTGGTCAGGCTGTAGGGCGTGCCGCTGCGGCGCAACACGCTGAGCAGGTCGAGCGTCGCCGTGTCCACGCCGGCGCGGGCGAGAACCCGTCGACGGTCGTCGCCGAAGAGCTTGGCCAGTTGCCAGATCGGCGTGACGATGCCGATCGATGTGGCGGGGGTGCCGGGGCGCTCGCGCTCCCAGGCGGCAGCGATGTCCCGTGCGGTGTACGCGGCGGTCCCGCCCGGCACGGAGTCACCGCCCTCCCGTTCGCCGCCTCCTGCCCCCTTCGGGCCTGCCCCCTTCGAACCTACGCCCTTCGCGCCCGAGTTCTTCGCGCCTGCCGTCCTCACGCCTGGCCCCTTCTTCACGTCCCGCCTCCACATGTTACGTTTAGCTCTAAATTTAGACCTCAACGGATGTTGGAGTTCAGCTTATGACACGCACCATCCTGATCACCGGCGGCGGCACCGGGATCGGCCGCGCGACCGCCCGGCACTTCGCGGAGCGCGGCGAGACCGTGTTCGTCACCGGCCGCCGCCCCGAACCCCTCGACCTGCTGGCAGCGGAGGCCGATATACGCGGCGTCGTGTGCGACCACACCCGCCCCGAGGCGCTCACCGCACTCCTCTCCCAGCTGCCGGAGCGGATCGACGTCCTCGTCAACAACGCCGGCGGGAACACCGACTTCGACGCCGGCCCGCAGAAGGACCTCGAAGTCGGCGAAGAGGCCGATCTCGTCGCGTACGGGCAGGCCTTCCGCGACAACCTGGACGCGAACCTCGTCGGCGCCGCGCTGACCACCAGGGCGCTGGACAGCCGACTCGCGGCCGGTGGAGCCGTCGTGCACATCGGGTCGATCGCCGGCGCCCAGGGGTCGGGGGCCGGGGCCTACGGCGCCGCCAAGGCCGGGCTCGCCGCCTGGAACCTGGATCTGGCCCGTACGCTCGGGCCGCGCGGCATCACCGCCAACATCGTCGCGCCCGGCTACATCGCGGACACCGAGTTCTTCCGGGACCACCTCGCGGACGAGCGGCGGGAGCAGCTCGTGGCCGCGACCTCGAACGGCCGCGCGGGTTCACCGGAGGACATCGCGGAAACGGTCGCCTTCCTCGCCTCCCCCGGAGCCCGTCACATCACCGGTCAGGTGGTGCACGTCAACGGGGGTGCCTACATGACCCGTTGACGAGCGCCGCGTGAACTGATGTGCGCGACACGGCTGTTGCCACGTAGGTTGTCCGTCGAACAGTCCACGCCACGGTTGAAGACGGACGGTACCCATGACCGACCACGCCACGACGCCCGGTCCGGCGGCGCACCAGAAGATCGACACGTCGGTGCCGCACTCGGCCCGGATCTGGAACTACTGGCTGGGAGGGAAGGACAACTACCCTGTCGACGAGGCGGCGGGCGACGCGTACAGCGCCGTTTTCCCCGGCATCGTGACCGTCGCCCGCAGCAGCCGCGCCTTCCTGCGCCGCAACATCACGCACCTGGTCACGGAAGCGGGCATCCGGCAGTTCCTGGACATCGGGACCGGCCTGCCGACGGTGGACAACACGCACGAGGTCGCCCAGCGCCTCGCCCCGGAGTCCAAGATCGTCTATGTGGACCACGACCCCATGGTCCTCACCCACGCCCGCGCCCTGCTCACCTCCACCCCCGAAGGGGCGACCGCCTACATCGACGCGGAGCTGTCAGAGCCGGACCGCATCCTGGCGGCCGCCGCCAAGACGCTGGACCTCACCCGCCCCACCGCCCTCATCCTGAGCAACATCCTGGGGCACATCGCCGACTACGACGAAGCACGCGCCATCGTCGCCCGGCTGATGGACGGCCTGCCCTCCGGCAGCTACCTCTCGGTCAACGACGGCTCACGAGGCGTCGACGCGGCCTACGAAGAGGCCCAGGACGCCTACAACGCCTCAGGTGCGGTGCCGTACTTCCTGCGTCCCGTCGACAAGATCGAGGCGTTCTTCGACGGCCTGGAACTCCTGGACCCCGGAGTCGTGTCGGTCCCCTTCTGGCGCCCGGAACACGGCTCTCCCGCCCAGGAGCCCATCGGCGAGCACGGCGGTCTCGCCCGCAAGCCGTGACGTCCCGCTGAGCCGTACCGGGGGCCGCCCGGCTGAGTACTGGGGGCCGCCCGGCTGAGCCGTACCGGAAGTCAGACGGAGCCGAGGTCCGACGAGTACCAGTGCTCGGGCCGCAGGTAGTAGACGGCCTGTTCGCCGTGCTCCTTCAAGGCGGTCTCCATGTACGGCTCGACCTTGTCGGCCGGGAGATAGCGCGCCGACATCTCCCGCAGCTGCTCGATGGTCGCATCCTCGGAGCGGACCACCGGGCCCTCCACGGAGACGTACCGGATGGTCGGCTCCAAGCGGTCGACCATCAGTGAGAAACGCCCCGCGGCGGCGATCAGCCGGCCCTTCTTCGAGTTCCGGCCCGTCATCACCCAGAGCTCGCCGCCCGGGGCGTACTGGTACCAGATCGGCAGCGTGAGCGGCGCCCGTCCCTCGCCCGCCTCCACGGCCAGCGCTCCGATGTGCGGCTCGGCCAGGAACTGTTCGCGCTCTTCGACGCTGAGGGGCATGAGAATCTCCTTCGACGGCTGCTCGTGCTCGTGGTGGTCTCGCGGTGGTAATGATCCCCAACTCTGCTTCCGCAGCGGGTATTCCGCAAAGCGCATGTTGAGCGTGTGGATGCGTCCCCGCGTCAGCGAGAGAGCGGCGGTCAGCGGACCGTGGCGGCCGGTGGGGTCCATCGGCGCGTGCGGGGGACCGTGGTGGAGACGCCGAAATCCTTTTTGAGCTGCTCGGGGATGGCGTAGTGCATGACGCGTCCGCGGGTGAGGGAGGACAGTTCGAGAACGCTGGTCAGATGGCCCAGGCGGTCCAGCGCCCAGGCACCGAGCGGGGAGCGGTCCTCGATCGTCTCCAGTACGCCCAGGAGGTGGGGCACGGTCTTGACGACGGTGTCCCACGGGGTACGGGGAACCGCCAGCCAGTAGGCGCAGGTGTCTCCGACGAGGAAGCGGATGAGAGCGGAGACGATCGGGTCGAGCACGGTCCCGGGCACCACTTCCTCGTAGAGGTCGATGAGTTGCCGGGTCAGATGCGCACCCTCCTCGGAGGGCCCCATGTGCCGGAGCATGTACAGGTCGAGGAAGCGGCGGGCGTCGTCGAGGGTCTTGGGGACGGCGTCCTGGTCGACGCCGAGCATGGCACCGACGACGCGCCAGGCGTAGTAGTACGCTTCCGCGCCTTCCGTCGACATGTGGATGCCCAAGCGGTGCAGGCTGTCCAGCACGAGCATCGAGAAGAACATCTGCCCGCCGATCATGTCCTCCTGACAGATCGGCGTCCCGAGCACGCCGGTGTCCCACCGGTTCTCGCGTTCGAGGTGGTGGCGGATGGAGGCGTGCAGCAGTCGGACCTTCTGGGCGGCGGGAATGAAGCGGCTGCCGCTCTCGAAGGCGTCGGGCTGCATCAGGTAGACGGTGAACTGCCCGGTCTCCGCCATCCGTTTGGACGGGTACTTCAGCCCGTGGGTGGTCGACAGCAGCTTCGCCACGTGCGGGACGACGTAGCAGGCGGGCATGGAGGCGAAGGACAGCGCGGTGGAGATGTGCACGTTGTTGTCGATGAAGAACAGCCGCGCCTTCTCCATCTCTGCCCAGTCCACCCAGGCCGGTGGGGTACGGGTGGCTTCGAGGTACTCGCGAGCGACCTCCGGAAGCCCGTCCGGCAGGGGCGAGCCGGCGGTGGAGACGTAACGCATCAGGGTGTTGAACGTGCCGACCTGCCCGCGTTCGAAGAGTTCGGCGACGGTGGCGTCGGCGAGTTCGTCCCCCGCCTGGCGCAGGGAGTCCATCGATGCCTCGGTGTAGGTCATGGCGGGGTCCTTGTCTGCTGCGTCCGCTGCGTCTCAATGTGTCTGCTGCGTCTGCTGCGGGGTCGGCCGGTGCCGACGGGCGAGGAAAGCACGGGTTACGCCGCCCCTGTGCGCGGGTCAGGACAGGCGGAGGGCCGCCGAACGCGCCAACACGGTCAGGGCGGTTCCGGCGTGCGTCGGCACGTCCAGGGCGTGCAGGGCGTCGAGCGCTTCCTCGACCCGCGCGCCGATCATGGCTTCGATGCGGGCGGGCGCCCCGAGCCTGTCCATCAATTCGCCCACCTCTTGCAGGCCCTCCGTGCCCAGGTCGCGCTTGCCGAGGAGGGCACGCAGCCGCTCCCGCTCGTCGTCGCCGGCCAGGCGCCAGGTCTCCGCCAGCAGGGCTGTCGGCCGGTGACCGCGCACGTCGTCGGCGTTGGCCTTGCCGGTCAGGTCCGGGTTGCCGAAGAGACCGAGCAGGTCGTCCCTGAGCTGGAACGCCTCGCCCAGCGGCAGCCCATACGCTCCGAATCCCTCGCGCAATCGGGGCCCGGCGCCCGCCAGGGCCCCGCCGATGAGCAGGGGTTGCTCGACGGTGTACTTGGCGGTCTTGTAGCGGATCACTTTGAGCGACGCCGTGATGTCCGGACCGGATCCGGTGCGCAGGATCTCCAGGCACTCCCCCGCGATCAGCTCGCGGGCCATCACCGACCACACCGGGCGGGCCCGGGCCAGATACGCGGCGGGCAGCCCGCTGGTGGTGAAGAGGTGTCCGGCCAGCGACATCAGCAGGTCTCCCACCAACATCGCCAACGACCTCGCCGCGGCGTCGGTGCGCGGGCGACGGCGCACGGCGCCGCGCAGGGCGAGGTGCGCGGTGGGCCGCCCGTGCCGCAGCGGGCTGTCGTCGATGAGGTCGTCGTGCACGACGGCCGCGGCGTGCACGAGCTCCATGGAGGCCGCGGCCCGCACCAAGGCGTCGTTGTCCGGCTGCCCCACCGCGCGCCAGCCCCAGTAGCAGAATGCCGCCCGCAGCCGTTTGCCGTCCGCGACCGCCGCCTCCAGTTGCCCGGCCACGGGGCCGAGGAGCGGATCGATGGCCACGAATTGGTCCGCCTCCTCTGCGACGAACCGGCGCAGTGTCTCGTCGACGCGGGCCTTGAACGCGTCCGGCTCCCACGCCTCAGACGTCATCGGCGGCCTGTCGAGCCAGCGCCTGCCGGGCCAGCACCTCCAGGTGAGCCGGCGGCAGGGTCGCGTACCGGTCGAGCACCAGGCGGCCGCGGGCCAGAAGTTCCCGCTCGGCCTCCGTCGCCAGCTCGGTGGCGTCGGAGCGTCGCAGCATTCCCCGAACCGTCCCCAACGCCGAACCCAGCGTGCTCACCGCCAGATCGGCCAGTCCGGCCACCAGCAGTACCGCCTGGCCCTCCAGGCCTCCGCGCTGTTCCCCTGGCTGTGTCATGCCAAGCCCCCCGCCCCAGTGGACATCCGGACGGCGCCGGTCACGCGCCGCCTTGCGAGCATCCCGCCATGCTCGGCCGAAGAGCGGAACAACTCACCATCGAGTGATCACATCGCTCGACAGTACGGTTCACGCGACGATACGGACCACGCGACGATACGGATCACGCGTCAGTACGCACGGCTCACCGCGGCGCGAGCCGAAGCGCAACGCCCGCGCCACACGTCCCGGTGCACCGCCACCGGTGAGGCCGTACAGACCCGCGACCTGCTCAGCCCCCAGCACGAGCGGCCGGCTAGGCCAACAGCCGGTTCCTGACCGCGGCGAGGACTTCCGCACGGTCGCGCGGGCCGTTGTCCGCGGCGATGAGGTGGTCCCCGATGCGCAGCGAGAAGGTGATCAGGCAGCGGGCCTCGACATCGTCCTCGTCGGGACAGAAGGCCCGGTAGAGCTCACGCAAGTAGTCCATGCGCCGGTTGTCGGCCCGGCGGAGGCAGCGCGCCACCGCCTCGTCGCGCCGGGCCCAGTCCCGGATCGCGAGCTCGACCCCGGCGCCGGTCACGTGCCTCTCACGCGATCCCACGAAGTCGAAGAGACGCCCGAGCCGTTCGCGGGCGTCGCCCCCCTCGCGCTCGATCCGCTGGATGACGTCCTCGGTGACCCCGCGCTCCCAGGTTTCGAGCATCTCCTCCAACAACGCGGCGCGGTTGCGGAAGTAACCGTAGAAACCGCCCTTGCTGACGCCGAGCGCCTGAGCGAGGACCTCGACCCTGACGGCCTCGGGGCCACCGGCGGCGAGCGCCCGCAGCCCTTCCTCGATCCACTTGTCCCGCGGTGTACGGATCGCACCCATGCCGCGTCTCCCCTCAACATTTCCCGGCCGAATATACGCAACCGTATAGATGGCCCTATGCTCGGTGTATACGTCACCGTATAGAGAAGGGTTCGCCATGAGCAATCTGCGCCTTCCGTCGACCGAGCACACATCCCGCCCCTGGCGGATCCACGAGATCGCCGGCGACTTCCGACTCGAGGACGTGTGGGCGCTGCCGACGCCGGGCGGCCCGGACGACCTGCGCCACTTGGTCCGGCAGATGGCGGACGGCAAGGACGGCCCGGACGGCGGCAACCCCGTGGGCCGCTTCCTTTTCGCGGTGCGGTGGAGGCTCGGCGCGCTGCTCGGCTGGGACAAGGCGGACTCGGGCGTCGGCGGCCGGGTGGCGACCCTGCGGGACCGGTTGCCGGACGACCTGCGCGCGGGGCCGCGGGGGCCCGACGTCAGCGCGGCGCCCTTCACCTCGGTCTTCCGGACGCACAACGAGTGGGCCGCCGAGTACGCCAACAAGACCATGCACGGGGTGATGCACATCGGCTGGGTCCCCGACGGGCACGGCGGCTACCGGGGCCAGATGGCCGTCCTGGTGAAACCCAACGGCCGCCTCGGCTCCCTGTACATGATCGGCATCAAACCTTTCCGGTACCTGGGGGTGTACCCGGCCCTGCTTCGATCGATCGGCAGGGAGTGGCGAGAGAACCCGGCGCGGGGGGAGGGATCGCCTGGTTGACCAAAAGGTTGATCTGCGCAGCAGCTCCGGAGACTGCCCACGTATCGTGCAGGCGAAGACGGCGTACGACACAACACAGTCAGAGGGAGCGCCATGATCGGTGTCGAGGAGCTGGAGGCCGCAGCGGTCAGGATCGCCGGCCACGTGGTGCGTACTCCCACACTGCCCAGTCCTGGGCTGGCCGCGCTGCTCGGCGTGCCGGTCACGGTCAAGCTCGAACTGCTGCAGCGCAGTGGCTCGTTCAAGGCACGGGGTGCCGTCTCGAAGCTGCTCACGCTGACCGACGAACAGCGCGCGGCCGGCGTGGTGGCGGTGTCCGGCGGCAATCACGGTGCCGCCGTGGCGGAGATGTCGGCCGCCCTGGGCGTGCGAGCCACGGTGGTCATGCCCCAGGCCGCACCCGCCCGCTCGGTGGCGAGCGCCCGTGCGGCGGGCGCCGACGTCCGGTTGACACCCACCATGGCCGAGGCATTCGCTCTCATGGAACGACTGGAGGCCGATGGGCTCACGCTCCTGCATCCCTTCGCCGACCCTGTCGTCATCGCGGGGCAAGGCACCGTGGGGCTCGAACTCGCGGCGGACGCCGGTGAGCTGACGGATGTGCTGGTCTCCATCGGCGGTGGCGGACTGATCGCCGGTGTGGCGGCGGCACTGCGGGCGCGGCGTCCCGGTGTGCGGGTGTGGGGTGTGGAGACCACCGGCGCCGACGCGATGTCGCAGGCACTGGCCCACGGCGGGCCGGTACAGGTGGACGTGGACTCACGGATCACCACGCTCGGTGCGCCCACGGTGTCGCCGCTGACCTACACCATGGTGCGTGACTTGGTCGACGAGGTACTGGTCGTGCCCGAGGCCGAGGCCTTTGCCGGTGTGCGGGAGCTGGCCGAGCATGCCAAGGTGTGGGCGGAGCCCGCGGCCGGCTGCCTCCTTCCGGCCGCCCGCCGCGTCCTCGCCAAGACCGGTGACGAGACGCGGCTCGGCCTGGTGATTTGCGGCGGCAACGCATCGGTGGAGGACGTGACCGCTTACGCGGGCCCGGCGGGTGTCTCTTGACGGGTTGATCGGACGGGCCGTTGACGGCACCTGGGGGACATGACGCCGGGGCATCCGTGCGGTCATCCGCAGCCGTCCGACCGAGTCGGCCACCGCATGCGGCGAGGCCGACTCGGTGGACATCCGCCCGCCTTCGACAGCAGAACCTAGCCGGTCCGTACGAACTTCCAGGTGATCCCGTTGATCACGCCGACGTCCAGGGGCGCCAGGCGGCCGAACGCGGTCTGGCTGAGGTCGATGTGCGTCGAGGCGCAGGACGGGCACTTGTCCCGCACCGGCACAGTGATCGTCCTGCCCTGGTACGTCACCTGCACCGCGATGCCTCGGCACAGCGGGTCGTTGTTCGGGTTCGCGCTGGTCCACCAGGCGGCGGAAACGGCGACCAGGTCCTGGGTCGACGCGTCGATGGGCGTTCCGCAGGCGCCGTAGCCCTTGTCGTTGTAGTACGTGGCCTTTCCTGACATCGGCTGGCCGATGGGTATGTCGGCGTGGGCCGTGCCGGTGCCGAACGCGACACCGACCACCGCGGCGGCCACGACACCGGTCCACCGTCTGAGTCTCATGAAGTGACACCCCACTCCCGTTGCGGGCACTCTCCTGCCGAGAGCGCTCTCATGACGCGAGAGCCTGCGGTGGACGCCCGCCGGACAGCAAGGCACCTCCGTCGTACGTGGCGTCAACCCGTTCCGTGCGCAGGGCACTTGAGGATCAGGTACGTCACGGCTGACGAGGCATGGGACGTCGGGTGTCGGGCCGCTGCACGCACGTGCGGCGCACTGCGCGGAAAGGCGTGATGGCGGCGTACGAGCGGTGCGCCCGGCCGGTCGGAGCGCGTGGCTCGTACGCCGTTCAGAACGCGTCGACCCGCACGCGTTCGCTCGCCCCGTCCGACAGGAACGCCGCCACCGTCCGCCCCTCCTCCGCGGCATCGGCGCGCTCCGCGCGGGAGAAGCGCCGCAGTGGGGTCACCACCACGGCCTCGCCCTCCACGGCCCACGTCGCCGCGACCCGGCCGTCGACCAGCACGGCGCGTTCCCCGGCGACGGACAGGCCGCGGTGGGCGTCGTCGATGATGCGGGTGCGGTCGTCGTAGCCGAGGATCGCGTTGTCGAACGCGGGCAGGAAGCGCACGGGCGCGGGTGTGTCGGGGTCCGGGCGCGGCGCGTCGGGAAGGTCGAGCAGTTCGCGGCCCCGCTCGTCGCGGAAGGAGACCAGTTCCGGGCGGACAGCGGCGACCGCGGCCGGGAGTCCGGCGAGGCCGCTCCAGGCGCGCAGGTCGGCCGTGGCGGCGGGGCCGTACGCGGCCAGGTAGCGGCGCACCAGGGCCCGGCCGACCGGATCGGAGCCGTCCGGGGAGGGCGGGTCGATGTCACGGCCCAGCCAGGAGGCGAGCGTGAGGTTGCGGACGCCGGCCTTGGTGCGCCACAGGCCGCGTGGCGGCGTCTGGACCATGGGCACGAGGCCGGCGATCAGCATCTCCCCCAGTGCGCGCGGCGCGGTCGCCGGCCAGCGGTGGGCGACCGCCCGTGTGAGCTCGGCCATGGAGCGCGGCTCCCCGTCGGCCATCACCTCCCGGCCCGCCGCGGCGAGTTCGTCGAGGTCCACGCCGTCGAGGTCCCGGCGGTAGACCCCGAGCACCCGCTGGCGGAGCATCGCGTCGTGCCGGGACCGCCAGGCCAGGACGTCGTCGGCGGCCATGAGGTGGACCGTACGGCGCATGAGGTGCGTACGCACCACGCGCCGTTCGACGAGCAGGTCGGAGAGCTCCTGCGGGTCGAAGTCGCGCAGTCTCGACCAGAGTCCGACGAACGGTTCCTGCGGCTCCTGCGCCTGCAGTCCGCAGAGGTGCGCGACCGCGTCGGGGACCGGCATGTCGGCGCGGTCGAGCAGCAGTTGCCGAGCGAGTGTGGCGCGGCCCAGGGTCCGGGCGTCGAGCACGGTCGTGGCGTTCGCGGGCATGGGGACTGCTCCTGGGGTCTCTCGGCTCGACGCGGTGGCGGGTCGCGGGTCGCGGGAGGGACGTGCGGGGCCCCTCGGTCGAGGACCACCGTGGCAGGAATTGCGGTCAGGTTCCGTCCTCTACTTCGTACGGACACTTCGTACGGACACTTCGTACGGACACTTCGTACGGACACTTCGTACGGACACTTCGTACGGACACTTCGTTGGGACACTTCGTTGGGACACTTCGTGGGGCAGCTGCGCCGTACGGCACTTTCGGTGGTTTGCTCAGATCGCGATCGACTGCTGGAGCCAGCGGCTGACGCGGTACGGGAGCCACCAGGCGTACGGGCCTACGTCCAGGACGAGTTGTTCGGCGCGGAAGTCGTCGAGGACGGCCTTCGGCACGGTGCGGGCGAGGGCGCCGTGGTCGAGGCGGCCGATGACCCTCTCGTACTCGGGTTCGTCGGCGGTGAAGCGGTGCAGTTCTCCCCACCGGCGGTCACGGATCTGGATGAAGCCGGGGCCTTTGCGCCACAGGCACTTGCACAGGTAGTGGCCGCGCCGCCAGGTATTCAGCGACTCCTCGGCGTCGGCCGGGCCTGCCAGCGCGGCGGGTGGCTGGAGGTGGCTGAGCATGCGCCAGCTCTCACCGGCGTCCGGGTCGAGCCGCAGGTCCCACTCCACCATGACGGCCCGCGCGGTCAGGTCCCGGACGAGCCCGAGGCCGTGCAGGGCGGCGGACGGGTCGGCGGTGGCGGTGAGGTCGACGGGGGCGGGCAGCCGTACCCGGCGTGCGCCGAGCTCCCACAGGCGGGCGGCCTCACCGCGGGCCGGCCCCGGCAGCGGCACCTGGCCGAGGAACATGCCGGGCAGCGCGCACGCGGCGGGGTCGTAGTCGCCGGCTGTGGTCATCTCCGCGGCATACGCGGAGTCGACGGTTTCACCGGGATCCGTGGTCGTGGTCAGGCCGATCAGGCCCGACCGGCCGGTACGGAGCGTTCGGGCCGCCGCGGACGGTGGCCCTTCCCGGGCCGCCCGCCTCACCCAGTCGACGAGTGGCGTCGCCGAATCCCCGGAGGACTACGACGAGTTCGGCTCATCCGTCTCGGCGGGCGACGTCAGCGGCGACGGCTACGCGGATCTCGCGGTCGGCGGGCGGGACGAGGAGATCGACGGCCGGGACCACGCGGGCGGCGTGCACGTCTTCAAGGGGCGGGCGAGCGGCCTGTCCGGTGCCGGTTCACAGTGGTTCGCCCGCAACACCCCTGGCGTGCCGGGTCCGCTGAGGGCCGGCGACCAGTTCGGTGGCCTGGTACGGCTGCGCGAGAGAGACGGTGACGGAGCGGCCGACCTGTGTGTGAGTGCCGTCGACGCTCTGCGGCTGCCCGGCTCGCCCAGCGGCATCACCACGGCAGGCGCGGCGGAATACTACGCGGCACCCATCGACGGTTTCCTGGAATGACCTCCTGAGCGCACAAGTCGCCGTCAAAGGCGGGTTCTCACGTATACGGCCGTCCTACGCATCGGTCGGCGGAGGACCCGCTTTGCGCCACCGGAGCGCCGCGTGCCACCCGACGCGGCGCCCGGCCTCGGTTCCGAGAGGGTTCACGCGGGGGTCCATGTGCGGGCACCGCTCCCCGCCCGGCGGGAAAGCGGTCCCCGTTTCCTCCTCCATCGCGGCGAAGAAGCGCCGCCCCTCGGTCGACTGCCGTGACGTGGACCAGGAGTACCCCACGCCTCCCGCCAGCGCGATGTGCACGGCGTGCCGACCGAGTCCCTGCCCCTGCCAGTGCGCGGCGACGGCGATGTTGCCGATGTACCCGAGTCGGCACGGGTGGCAGATCTGGTATTCGAGGCCGCCGACGTGCCGATCGTCCCGGTCCAGCATGGTGACGGCCTGGCGACCCGCCGGCAGCGTCTCGACGACGCGCTCGAAGTGGACGGCGGGAGGCCGGGCCGGACGGCTCACTCGGCTCTGCCCTCTCGCCCCGGCTTCTTTATGCGGGCCTCTCCGGAGCCCTTGGCGAGGGCGGTCACGTCCTGTTTGAAGGCCCACGTCATCTCCGGCTCCATGGCGAAGCGGAACATCCGCTGCACCGGTGGCGTGCACAGGAGCGTGATCACGGTTCCGGCGACGAGAGTCACGGTGATCTCACCGAGTGGCCGGTGGACCCAGTCGGCCTCGTACCAGTCCCAGAAGCGGGAGCCCTTGGCGAGGAAGCCGTGCAGGAGGTAGCCGTAGAGCGTTCCGGCGCCCAGGACCGTGAACCACAGCCTGCGGCCCGGCACCCAGGCGAAGAAGCAGGCGACGAGCACCAGCGAGCAGCCGAAGAGCGCGAGGGTCATGACGGCGCCGGACCAGCCGGGCGCCGCGAGTTCCTGGGCGCTGTCGCGGCGGTAGAACCATGCCGCGTTCATCCGTGGAGCGGCCCAGTAGGCGACGGCCAGCGCCATGGCGAAGACCGGTACGGCGAGGATGCGCGCCTCGCGACGGCGCACCATCTGGAAGTGCTCCGGCTTGAGGACGAGGCCGAGGACGAAGAAGGGCAGGAACTGCAGGACGCGTTGGAGGTCGAGATCGTCGCCGATGTCCGGGGAGACGGAGGCGAGTACGGCGATGGCGAGCGCGAGCGGCAGCGGCCGGCGCACGACCTTCCAGAGCGGGGTCGTGAGCCGCCAGATGAAGAGCGCGGCCAGGAACCACGTCAAATACCAGGGGTCGAGGAGGCTGATGGGGTGGTCCGGGTCGCCGCCGGCCCACCTCTTGAAGAACGTGTACGCGACCTCGAAGATCACGTAGGGCACGGCGATCCCGGTGACCAGCCGTTTGATCCGGTTCGGGCTCGCGTCGAAACTCCGGGAGAAGTAACCGGAGATGACGATGAACGCCGGCATGTGAAAGGTGTAGACGGTGATGTACAGCGCGGCGGCGGCCCTGCTGTCGCCGCGCAGCGGTTCCCACGCGTGCCCCATGGCGACGAGGACGATCGCCAGGTACTTGGCGTTGTCGAAGAACGCGTCACGCTGCTTGGCGGGCTCCGGCTGCCCGCGGGTCTCGCTCCGGGCGGGAGCCGCGCCGGCGGGCCGTGGAGGCGGGTGCTGGAAGGGCCGCGCGAGAGGCAGCGGCAACGCGTGACGGCCTGCCTGCCGTGAGGTCTCACTCACAAGACGCCCTCCACAGTGAACCGGGGCCTGCGAGACCGCTGCACGCCCAAAGCACGCATGCATAAAACGCGTGTGTCGCGCCATCGCAGAACATCTCGGGCACCTTAGCGATACTTCTACAGTCGCGTAAAACCCACTGGTCATCGGCTTGCCCACGCGGGGCAGGCGTCACGGGTACCCAAAAGAACAGGGCCGACCCGACACCCACGGTGTCGGGTCGGCCCTGTACGGCCGCGTGCGAACGGTCAGTCCGTGCCGAACTCCATCGCGGCGCGGTCCAGCATCTCGTCGTCCGCGGAGACCTGGCCGCGGGAGGCGATGGCCTCGGCGCCGCCCTGCGGCATCTCCGGCATGGTGCCGATCAGGCCGGTCGCGGCCGCCTGCGCGGCGCCGATGGACGGGTTGGCGGTGCCGATCAGGCCGAGTCCCGCGTACTGCTCCAGCTTGGCGCGCGAGTCGGCGATGTCGAGGTTGCGCATGGTGAGCTGGCCGATCCGGTCGACCGGGCCGAACGCCGAGTCCTCGGTGCGCTCCATGGACAGCTTGTCCGGGTGGTAGCTGAACGCCGGGCCCGTGGTGTCGAGGATCGAGTAGTCCTCGCCGCGCCGCAGTCGCAGCGTCACCTCTCCGGTGACGGCC
This sequence comes from Streptomyces sp. NPDC093510, assembly GCF_040683555.1. Lineage (NCBI taxonomy): Bacteria > Bacillati > Actinomycetota > Actinomycetes > Kitasatosporales > Streptomycetaceae > Streptomyces > Streptomyces sp. NPDC093510. The sequence goes on along the minus strand of NZ_JBFBEE010000033.1, from coordinate 63,400 downwards.
GCGCCCACCCAGCGCTGCAGCGACTCGCGCACCATCAGTGCCTGCGGGTCCAGCCAGCGGCCCTCGTACATCAGCCGGCCGAGGCGCCGTCCCTCGTTGTGGTACTGGGCGAGGGTGTCCTCGTTGTGGATCGCGTTGACGAGACGCTCGTACGCGGCGTGCAGCAGGGCCATGCCCGGCGCCTCGTAGATGCCGCGGCTCTTGGCCTCGATGATGCGGTTCTCGATCTGGTCGGACATGCCCATGCCGTGGCGGCCGCCGATGGCGTTGGCCTCCATCACCAGGTCGACGGCGGAGGCGAACTCCTTGCCGTTGATCGTCACCGGCCGGCCCTGGTCGAAGCCGATCGTCACGTCCTCGGCGGCGATCTCGACCTTGGGATCCCAGAACCGCACGCCCATGATGGGCTCCACGGTCTCCACGCCGGTGTCCAGGTGCTCCAGGGTCTTCGCCTCGTGGGTGGCGCCCCAGATGTTGGCGTCGGTGGAGTACGCCTTCTCCGTGCTGTCGCGGTAGGGCAGCTCGTGGGCGAGCAGCCACTCCGACATCTCCTTGCGGCCGCCGAGCTCGGTCACGAAGTCCGCGTCCAGCCAGGGCTTGTAGATCCGCAGCTGCGGGTTGGCCAGCAGGCCGTACCGGTAGAACCGCTCGATGTCGTTGCCCTTGAAGGTGGAGCCGTCGCCCCAGATCTGCACGTCGTCCTCGAGCATCGCCCGGACCAGGAGGGTGCCCGTGACGGCGCGGCCGAGCGGCGTGGTGTTGAAGTACGCGCGCCCGCCGGAGCGGATGTGGAACGCCCCGCAGGTCAGTGCGGCAAGACCCTCTTCCACCAGTGCCGCGCGGCAGTCGACCAGGCGCGCGATCTCCGCGCCGTAGGTCTTGGCGCGGCCGGGCACCGAGGCGATGTCGGGCTCGTCGTACTGCCCGATGTCGGCCGTGTAGGTGCACGGGACGGCGCCCTTGTCGCGCATCCACGCGACTGCGACGGAGGTGTCGAGACCGCCCGAGAAGGCGATGCCGACGCGCTCGCCGGCGGGGAGGGAGGTGAGGACCTTAGACATGGGAAGAGTATGCATCATCGCGCATGGTCATGCAAAGACGGCGCATGAGATCCAGGAACCGTACGAATGACATGTGGCACCGCCGCGGCGGTGACTCCATGGACAGCTACCCGCGTACGCGGACTCAGGCCGCCCCGTCGAACGGAGTGACGCGGCGGTAGGCGGCCCGGGCGTACCACACCCGGGCCGTCGCCGTGCCGATGAGGGCGGCGGCCAGCAGGCACGCCACCCAGCCGGGGTCCCGGTGCCCGGCCCAGGACAGCTCCCCGGTGGGGTGAGCGGCGAAGACGTTCAGGAGGGCCCAGCACAGCAGGGCCGTGCCCGGCGCCGCGACGAACCGGCCGAGCGTCCCGACGAGCGCCGCCAGCACGGACAGCGCCGCGAGGGCGAGTCCGGTCCGGTCGAGCGCGCCGAGCAGGTCGAACGCGATCACCAGCACCAGGGAGCCCGAGCAGGCCGTCGTCCACACGACCGGTGTGGCCATGGGTTCAGGGACGGCCCTGGCACCCTTGGCGATGTACCGCCACTCCACCACCGTCGCTTCCTCCCCACCACCGGGCACCGGGTGCGACACCGGATCCCCGGCCTCTCCCCGGCCGAACCTTCGCGCGACGGGACCCTCGCACCGGCGTGGGAGCACGGGCGACGTCCTGTCGGCCGATTCTCCCACCCCGATCCGTGATTGCCGAGGTCGGTCTCGTCGGGCGCCGCGCGCGGAGGGTCATGCGAAAGGATTCGGCCGGGGGCGGGTGGCCGAGGAATCAGTAGAGCTTGTTGACGGCTGTGGCGGTCGTGGTCTTGAAGTCGGCGACCTGGGCGTTCGCGAAGTTGCCCATCTGGCCCCACTGCACGAGCGTCACCGTGTTGCCGTCGCGGCCGACGGAGAACATGTTGATGTCGGACGCTCCCCACGTGGCGGTGGTGTGGACGCCATAGACGTGGGCGCCCTCCTCTGCGTTCACCTTTCCGTAGTACTTCTGCTTCGCGGTGATGTCGGGGTACTGCTGCATCACCTTCTCCGCGCAGCCTTCGAGGTTCTTGCGCAGGAGGCCCGCGAAGTCCTTGGCCCGCTGTTCGCTGCGCTCGACCACGGTCACCTGCAGTGCGCCGGTGTCGAGGTCGGTGCGGTAGGCGCGGTGCACGGAGATCGACGGGAGTGCCTCGCCGACGCACATCGGCAGCGGGTCGGGCTGCCCCGCCGTCACCGGACCGGCGGTCCAGGACGACGAGGAGTGCGGCGGCAGTTCGGACGGCGACAGGAAGCGGGGGGTGTCGGCCGCGGCGGCCGGCACCGTCCCGGCCGCGACGCCTGCCGCTGCCAGCACGGCCCCCATGACGAACATCCCCTTGTAGCCGCGCCTGTTGGTCTTCGTTTCCACGGTTTTCCCCCATCTGGCTTGGTCAGCTCTGGCTTGGTCAGCCTGCTGGTTCGGGCGCCCGGAGCCGCCCTTTCGGTCCCACGCCACGTACGACCAGCGACCCCACACGGTCGTTGCCCTCCCCTACGTCACAGCTCTGTCCCCCATGTCACCGAACGGCAACAGCGGGCAGCCCCACGGCCGTCACCGCGCGCGCAGCCACTCCTCCAGAGCGTGGAAATCCGCGTTGCCGAGGCCGTACCGCGCGTCGACCCGGCGCAGCAGGGCCCGGCCCGGATGGTGCGCCGCGTCGCGCCGCTCGGCCCTGGCCAGCAGTGGATTCGCCGAGGTCTCCCGAGCTGCGGCCCCCGCGCGTTCTGCCGGGTACGTCGGATACCCGTCGGGCAGTTCCCTCGCTGTCGCTCCGAAAGGTATGAGCGGGCCGTCGACGTCCAGGAAGAGGAGGGGGCGCCGTTCCGAGCTGGTCACGGCGTCACGCTACCGACCCGCCCCCTGGCGCGCCTCCGTGTCCGCGCTCGGCACGCGGGCTGTGACCATCGCAGGATTCACTCGTTTGACGGAGGTCAGGACGCAACGTCGTCAGCCTTCGGAAGGCCCTCGATCGATGAGTACATCGCAACGGCGCCGGGCGAAGGGATCCGAGCCGGTGGCCCTCGAGCGCGCCGAGGCCGTCATCGTCGACCAGTACACCCGGCTCGTACGCCTCGCCTATCTCACCCTGCCCAGCAGCCTCACCCGGCACCGGCGCGTCCTTGCCGCCCACGCTCTCGTGCAGCGCGCCCTGCCCGGCTTCCGGACGCGACGGGCGCCGTCGCGGGTCCCCCGGCCGAGGACGGATGACGGCGCTCAGGAGGCGCCACGGGCGACGGGGCCCGGCAGGACGGAGACGGCATGGATGACGGCGCGCGTTCTGGCGGCGGCGCTGACGCACGAGCGCCGGCCGCGCGGGTGGCCGAAGCGTCTGCCGCCGCCCCGTGCGCTGTGTCCCGCGCTGCCGGTCGTCTGGGGGCTGCGGCTGTTCCCCCGCGCCGGTGGCACCGAGGAGATCGCGCTGGCGCAGATCCTCTCCAGGGTCTCCGCGCCCGCCCGCGCCGCTTTCGTGCTGCGCAGTCTGGACGGCCTGGCCCGCTCCGAGGTCGTGGAACTGCTGGCGGCCGCCGGCGTGCGCGACCCGGAGGAAGCGCTGCACGCCGCCTGCCGCGTCGAGGAGAGCGTGGGGAACGCGGCGGGCGCGCTCCTGCGGTCGCAGGAGTTCGACGCCTGTTCCGTCCAGACCCGGCCCACTGATCTGCTGCGCCGCAGACGCCGGTTCCGGCTCGCCTGGTGCGCCGCGGGGATCGCCGCGATCAGCTGCGTGGTCCTGACGACGCTCGACTCCGTGCCCGGAGCCGACCCGTCGCCGCCTCCGGTCGGGCGCCCCGCCATCAGTGCCGACGCCTTGCTCCGCAGCCCGCGCGACGCGTGGGCCGACACCTCGCGGGTGGACTTCACCGCGTGGCCGGCCCGCGGTTCCCGCGTCGACGACCGTGCCCTGCTCACCCGCGCGCTCGCCACCTGGACCGATCCGCCGCGCGGCACCCGCGTCGGCGCCGCCCAGGCCACGACGGCCGAACCACCCTCCAGGACCACGCAGTTGCTCTACGCAGATGTGGTGGGCGCGGAGGCGGTCGTGCTGTTCCACGACGGGCGCCGCGTGGTCCGCTACGGCGAGCCGCGCTCCGGGTCGGAGCCACCGTCCCTGGACTTCTCACGCGCGGACGACGCCGACGTGACCACGGCGGCCGCCCTCGCGGTCAGCCGTGCGAGCGGCAGGGTCCGCTACCTCACCGCTCCATGGATCGCGGAGGCCCGGACGCGCGACCTGCTGCGGCCGAACGGACCTGGCCGCCCGCTCGACGTGTCCGGCGACGGACTCACCGCGGCGGTCGCCGCGCCGTCGGCCGCCGGTGCGTGCGACAGCCTGCCCGTACTCCAACTGCGGTCGTCTGCGCGGATCGTGGAGAAGAACGCCTTCCTCGTCGCCGACCTGGGCGACCTCACTCCGGCACACCTCAGCCACACACCGCTGCCCGGCACCGGCGCGCCGGCCCGCCGGCCGCGCGAGGCCACCGGCGGTACGGCGCTGCTGGGCTGGGCCCGGAGCGCGTGCCACCTGACCGAACTGCGGGGTACCGGCGTACGGGCCATCAACCTGTGGGACTTCGCCGAACAGGAACTGCCCGAGGACGGGGGCCGGGCCGTGTGGTCCTGCACGCGCGCCTCGACCTGGCGCGGCCCCGGCAGCGTACTGCTGCAGTTCCGCACGTCGGCGGAGTCCGCGAAGGCGCCCGCGAAGGTCGTCGGCCGGGCCCGGTCGACCGCCGCCTGCAGCCGGTTCGGCCAGCATGTGGTGGCGAGCGCCCGCTGGACGGCGGGTTCGGGCCACCGGTACCTCCTCGCCGCGGGCAGCCGCGACGTCGCCCGGATCACTGTCACCGGTGAGGTCGACGCCGAGCGGAACGGCCGCTCCCTGGCCGTGCGTGCGCCCGGGGACGTCCGGGTGACGGTACGGGCACGTCTGGCGGACGGCGAGAGGCTGGGCGAGGTGGGCGCCGAAGCTGGTCCGCGGCGCGGCTCGGGGTCGGCCAGCGCGGGTGACGGGCGTCGATGACGTAGTGGTGTGCGTGCCGCCAGCCGCGCGGTCCGGCGTGGGCGTCGGCGAGGTGCGGGTCGTCGGCGGGCAGGGTGGTGTGGAGGTGGGTGAGGCGGGCCGGATCGCGGGTCGGCCAGAGCAGCGCGGCCAGGGTCGCGGCGGCGAGCGCCACCGCGGTGAGGGCCGCGGCGGCCGTGGTCATTCCGGCGGTGGCGGCCAGCCATCCCGCCAACGGGTAGGTGAGCAGCCAGCAGCTGTGGGTGAGGGCGAACTGGGCGGCGAACGCGGCCGGCAGGTCGGCGGGCGCGGCCGAGCGGCGGATCAGCCGGCCGGCGGGGGTCAGGACCATGGCCGTGCCCGCGCCGAGCAGGCCCCAGGCGGCCAGCAGCCCGTACCAGGACCACGTGTCGTGCGCGAGGCCCACGGTGAGCGCCGCGAGGACGGCGGCGAGCACGAAGCCGCCGGGCAGCATCGCCGAGCGGTCACCGAAGCGCTCCACGGCACGCGGCACGGCCAGGGCGGCCACCATGGAACCGGCTCCGAACGCGCCCAGGGCCAGCGACACGTCGCCCGTCCCGCGGTGCAGGTGGTCACGGACGAGCACCACGGTGTTGATGATGACCATGGAGCCGCCGGCGGCCGCGGCGAGGTCGAGCGCGAGCAGGGCGCGGAGCCGGGGTGTGGACCGGTACAGGCGGGTGCCGAACGTCGCCTTGGCGTAGACGCCGCCGTCACGCTCGACCGGGAGAGGGGTGGGCAGAGCGACCGACATGACCAGTGCGGCGGAGGCGAGGAAGCCGAGTGCGGTGCCCGCGAACAGCCAGTTGTAGGTGATCAGCGCGAGCAGTCCGGCCGCGAGCACCGGGCTGAGCAGGCTCTCCAGTTCGTAGGCGAGCCGGGAGAGGGAGAGGGCGCGGAGGTAGTCGCGTTCGGCGGGCAGGATCTCAGGGACGGTGGCCTGGAAGGTGGGGGTGAAGGCGGCCGAAGCGGCCTGCAGCAGGAAGATCAGGACGTACACCTGCCATACGTGGGACACGAACGGCAGGGCGAGCGCGATCGCGGCCCGGGCGCAGTCCGCCGTCATCAACAGGGCGCGGCGGGGCACGCGTTCGGCGAGGGCGCCGATCACCGGAGCGAGCGCCACATAGGCGACCATCTTGATCGCCAGCGCGGTGCCGAGGACCGCGGAGGCGTCCGCGCCCGCGAGGTCGTACGCCAGCAGGCTCAGGGCCACGGTTGCCAGGCCCGTACCCACCAGGGCCGTGACCTGGGCGGTGAACAGGCGGCGGTAGGTGCGGTTCTGGAGCACTGAGCGCATGGGGACACCCCCCGGGGTCGGTGGCCCGGACCCTCCCACAGTAGATGACGTGTGCGCAGATGCGCACACGTCATCACCAAGAAAATCCGCCGCCGCCGCTCAGGGGAGCCAAGGCGCTCCCGCTCAGGGGTGCCAAGGCGCTCCGGTGACCTGGTGGTCCGCGTGGCTCAGCGCCTCGGTGACCAGTCGGCGCAGATGGCCGTCGCGCAGCGAATACACCATGCGGCGCCCGTCCTTGCGGGCCTGGACGAGGCCGGCGAGCCGCAGCTTCGCCAGGTGCTGACTGACGGCGGGCCGGGCCGCCTCGCTCACGGCGGCCAGTTCGGTCACGTCCGCCTCTCCCCCGGCCAGCAGCCAGAGCAGGTGCAGCCGGGTCGGGTCGGCGAGCAGCGCGAACACCGTCGTGGCGGTCTCCAACTGCTCCTTGCCCGGACTCCGTTGGTGCCCATGGTGTGCAGGTGAGGATTCGGTGCGCTCCGGCATGGCCTCATCGTAGGCGCGGGGCCCGGACCGCGTCGGTCACGCCTTGGTCTCCGGCACTTCGGTGGCGGAGGCGGGCGAAGGGGCCGCGGCGATCCCGGACCTCTCCGCCGTCACCCGTACGGGGATGAGCGAGGCGACGGCCGCCGCCGTCAGGGCCACGCCGCAGCCGATCGCCACGGCAGCGCGGAAGGCGCCCTCGGAGGGCAGGGCGTAGCCTCCGAAGTCCGTGGTCAGCTGGGCCGGAACGACGCCGATGACGGCGGCCGAGACCGAGCTGCCGATCGAACGCATCAGGGTGTTGAAGCTGTTGGCCGACGCGGTCTCCGAGGGAGGAACGGCGCCCATGACGAGGGCGGGCATCGCCCCGTAGGCGAAGCCGACTAGGACCTGGGGGCGGGCGGTCACCCGCAGGTCGACCAGCGGGTCACTCAGGCGCAGTTCCCACCAGGTCCAGGTGGCAGTGTGACGACGGCTGCGGCGAACAGAGCCAGTGTGGGGGCGCTCCCCCAGCCCCAGTCGGCGCCCTTGGAGACGCCGAGCAGCAGACAGATCAGACCGGCCCCCAGGCCGACGGCGGCATCGCCCGCAAGTTCGCCGTCACCGCCGAGGGCCGGCGCCGTCTGCGGAGTGACCGGGACGAGAACCTCACCGGTCTGGGCAAGCTTCTTGTCGACTGGACACCCGAGGAAGCCGCCCAGCTCGCGGACTGCCTCGGCCGGCTCAACCGCGACGTCGAACGCCTCGACGGCCGCCCCTGGCCCCGCGACTGAACGTCGCGGCGACCGCCCGGCAGACGCTTCTCCTCCAGTAAAACCGGGTGCGGCCGGTCGCAACGGTGGTGTGGGATGCGGGACATGACGATCGTTCTGAACGAGCCCGGCGTCGACGGGCTGACCGGGGCCGTGGATGCCCTCCGCGTGTGGCAGGACGACCGCACGCCGCTGCAACTTCATCCGGGAGACCTCGGCTGGGCCTGGGCGCTGGGCGCGGAGAGGCTGGCGGCGGCCGTCCGTACCTGGAGCGTGGACGGACGGATCATTGCCGTCGGATACCTGGACGCCCCTGACGTGCTGCGCCTGACGACCGCGCCGGACCTGCGACAGGACGGCGATCTGGCGCGCCGACTGCTGGCGGACCTCAACGATCCGGAGCGCGGGGTCCTGCCGCCCGGGAAGGTCGGTCTCGAAATCCCCAACGGCGCCCTGCTCCGCGAGGTCCTCCTGGAGTCGGGCTGGAATCTGGACGAGCCGTGGACGCCGCTGCGCCGCGACCTCGCCGAGCCGGTGAAGGACTCCGGCCTGCGGATCGAGGTAGCCGGTCCGGAGACGGCGGGGGTGCGGACCGCAGTGCACCGCTCGGCGTTCGCCAGCCCGAGTTTCACCGAGGAGATCTGGCACGTCCTCGCGGCCGGGCCGGTCTACGCCGACGCCCGCTGCCTGATCGGCTACGACGACCAGGACAACGCGGTGGCCGCGGCGACGGTCTGGTCGGCCGGGCCCGGCAAGCCCGGCCTGCTGGAGCCTGTGGGCGTGCACGCCGACCATCGCGGTCGCGGCTACGGGACGGCTATCAGTGTCGCCGCTGCGGAGGCGCTGCGTGAACTGGGTGCGTCAAGCGCAGTCGTCAGCACCCCGACCTCGAACGCTGCCGCCGTCGCCGCCTACAGGGCAGCTGGATACGAGGCGTCGCCCGAACGGCTGGACGTCAGCCGAGCCGCCTGAAAGCCGGGGGGAGTGGTGGTGCGGGCTAACGCCGTGGGCGCACGGCGTAGGTCAGGTGCGTCACCCGCGGCGACGGCTCCGAACGGATCGGCTCCAGCGCGACCCTGGACGCGTCCACGCCCTCGAACAGGCGGATCCCGGAACCGAACAGCACGGGCGACAGCGCGATCGAGAACTCGTCGATCAGGCCCGCGTTCACGTACTCCAGGATCGTCGCGCCGCCGCCGGCGATGCGGACGTCGCGGCCGCCGGCGGCCTCGCGGGCCAGGTCGAGCGCGGTCGCGATGCCGTCGTTGACGAAGTGGAAGGTGGTCCCGCCCGGCCGCTTCCAGGGGTCACGCTTCTCGTGGGTCACGACGAAGACCGGCGTGTGGAACGGCGCCTTTTCCGGCCACATCTGCTCGCCGGCGTCGAACATGCGCTTGCCCATCACGCTCGCGCCGGTGCGCTCGAACGTCTCCCGCACGATGTCGTTGTCGCGCCCTTCCTCGCCGCCCTCGCCGAGCCCTAGGTTCTCCCGGAAGAACCGCTGCGGGAAGATCCAGTGCTGCAGTTCCATCCACTGCCGCCCCATCAAGTCCCCGAGGGACTCGGGCGCGATGAACCCGTCCAGCGACATCGACACATGGAAGAACACCTTCCCGGCCATCAGCCCTCAGCTCCCTTCCGCACGATCTCGGTGACGTAGGCAGCCAGGTTGCCCAGGGTCTGCCGGCCGCCCTCGACAGCGTGGTACTTCTCGACCGCCTCGTCGCGCAGTTCCTTGGTGGGGAAGACCGTGCGCATCTCGATTCGGGTCGCCGCGCCGACCGGCGCGAAGGTGAGGGTCGACTCGAAGGCGTTCGGGTCGTCGCGGGACTCACCGTGGAGCAGCGCGATCCGCTCCGGCGGATCGATCTCGGTCCAGGAGATCCACTCCTGATAGTCCGTCCCGTCCGGTCCGCGCATCACGAAGTCCCACGCCCCGCCGACGCGGAACTCGAACGCCCGCGTGGTCGTGGTGAACCCGTCCGGCCCCCACCACCGCGAGAGGTGCCGGACCTCGGTGAACGCCTCGAACACCAGCTCCCGTGGGGCGTCGATGACCCGGGAAATGACGATCTCGCGGTCGTCCGTCGCGGACTCCACCGGCGCTCCTCGTCCCGTCGCTCTCATCAGCTACTCCTCCTGCCTTGCCTGCTTCAGTTCCTGTACGTGCGCGTCCAGCCGGTCGAAACTCTCGTTCCAGAAGCGCTCGAACCCGCCGGTCCACTCGTGGACCGGTCGCAGCCCGCGGGCGTCAAGGCCGTACAGGCGCTGCTTGCCTGCGGTGCGGCCCCGCACCAGCCCGACCTCCCGGAGCACCCGCAGGTGTTTGGACGCGCGCGGCTGGGTCATCCCCAGCTCCCGGGCCAGCTCGGTCACCGGCCGCTCACCCGTCCGCAGCAGCAGGAGGATCTCCCGGCGCTGCGGCTCGGCGATCGCGTTGAAGACGTCCGATGTCGTCGCTGCTCGTGCCATGGGCAACATCATATGCCGATATGGGCATGCGTCAAGGCGAGTGAAGCCGGTCGAGTTCGCCGGTGATTTCCGCCCTCAGTGTGTCGTGCCGGGAAGCCAGCGCGTGCTGTCCGTCCTGCCAGTTCTCGCGGGGGTAGAGCCAGACCGGCAGCCGCATCAGGTCGGCCGGTTCCCACTCGAAGCGCGGCCACACGTGCGCGTGGAGGAATCCGTCGGTGTTGCCGAGGATCTCCAGGTTCACTCTCCGGAAGTCCGGATCGAGGCGGCGGCAGGCCCGCTCGACCGCTTCTCCGAGCGCGTCCATGTCGGACAGGAACTCCAGCCGTCTCGTCCTCGGGAGATCGGAGAGCCGCTCCACTCGCGGATCGTCGGCGAGGAGTACCGAGTAGCCCGGAAGGAATTGGACGTCCCCGATCGCCGCGAACCCTGCCCTCAACCGCCGCATCACGGTGGGGTTCTCGCCTCGCAGGGCGCTTGTGATGCGGTCCGTACGCCAGTCACTCGTCATGACGGCAACCTATGCGACCACGGTCGCGGCTCCCGGCCGTGGTCCGCGGTGGTGAGCGATCAGCATGCGCGCCATCGACTGCGCCCGCAGCGCCGCGTCGCTGTCCCCTTCGGCCGCCGAGATGATCGCCCCCTTCATCAGGATGTGCCAGGACCTGGCGAACGAGTCGGCGTCCCGGAGCTCCGCCTCCTCCGCCATGTCGCGCACGAAAGAGCGGATGTTTCCCAGGTACTTGATGCAGGCCAGCCCCAGCGGGTGCTCCCAGCCCATCTCCAGCAGGACGTTGATGAACGTGCAGGCATCGAACTCGTCGCTGCGGAACCAGTCGTCGAACACGTCGAATATGGCCAGCAGTTGTTCCTCCGGGGTGCCGCCCCGGCTGCGGGCTCCCGCCGCGACCATCCCCAGCGTCCACTGCCGCTCGCGGCGGGCGAGGAACGCGAGCACGAGTTCGTCCTTCGAGGGAAAGTGCCGGTAGAGCGTCGCCTTCGCCACTCCGGAACGCGCGATGACCTCCTCCACGCCGACATCGCGAATACCGCGTCGCGAGAAGAGCTCGTACGCGGTCCTCAGTATCCGTTCACGAGGCGACAGTTGGTCCGTCTCAGTCGGCGAGCTGTTGTCCATCACCGTCCAGAATAGCCCTGGACAGAGCCGCCGCCCGCTGCCATCGTCTAGGGAAGAGGCCCACAAGACAGACCGGTCTTTCTGCCGCTGCCGGTCAGTGTTCCTCCGCCCCAACCACCATCACAGGTCCCGGTGTACGCACCAACCGGCAGGACAGCCGAAGCGGGAGAACCCGGCCACCTGCCCACCACCGGGGCCCGCCCGACGGGTGGGGGCCGTGAGCTCCCTGGCGCGCCCCTCCCTCCAGGTGAGCCGCCCCCACCCGTCGGATGGGCGTTCCCGACTCAGAGCGCGCGCCGCGAGCCCGTCACGGTTCCAGCATCCTGAAACCGTCGTGAAACCGGGCTGAACGCGGTGTGCCACAGCCTCTGCCGCATGACGAGAACGGCAACAACACCCACCACCGCATCAGCCGCTCCGCACTCTCTCGCCATCGCGGCGTACGGGCTGCGCAAGTCCTACGGGGACAAGAGCGTCCTCGACGGCATCGACCTGACCGTGCCGGCCGGCACCGTCTTCTCGCTGCTGGGTCCGAACGGCGCCGGCAAGACCACCGCCGTGAAGATCCTCTCCACCCTCATCTCCGCCGACGCGGGACAGGCCCACATCGCGGGTCACGACATCGCTACCGACCCGCAGGCCGTACGCGCCGCCATCGGCGTCACCGGCCAGTTCTCCGCCGTCGACGGACTCATCACCGGCGAGGAGAACATGCTCCTCATGGCCGACCTGCACCACCTGGGCAAGCGCGAGGGGCGGCGGGTCGCCGCCGAGCTGCTGGAGCGGTTCGACCTGGTCGAGGCCGCCAAGAAGCCCGCGGCCGGCTACTCCGGCGGCATGAAGCGCCGCCTCGACATCGCCATGACGCTGGTCGGCGCCCCGCGGATCATTTTCCTCGACGAGCCGACGACCGGCCTCGACCCGCGCAGCCGCCACACCATGTGGGGCGTCGTCCGGGAGCTGGTCTCCGGTGGCGTCACAGTCTTCCTCACCACTCAGTACCTCGAGGAGGCCGACCAACTCGCCGACCGCATCGCCGTGTTGCACGGCGGCGAGCTCGTCGCGGAAGGCACCGCCGACGAGCTGAAGCGGATCGTGCGGGGCGGGCACGTACGGCTGCGCTTCACCGACCCGGCCGCCTATCGGTCCGCCACCGCAGCTCTGCGTGAGGTCACCGCGGACGACGAGGCTCTGGCGCTGCAACTTCCCTGCGACGGCAGCCAGCGCGAGCTGCGTTCCCTTCTCGACCGGCTGGACTCGGCCGGTGTGGAGGCCGACCAGCTGACCGTGCACACCCCCGACCTCGACGACGTGTTCTTCGCCCTGACCGGCGGCACCGACGTCCCGCCCAGCCCCCGGAAGGCCGTCCGATGAGCGCTCTCTCCCTTGCCGTGCGCGACTCGTCCACCATGCTGCGCCGCAACCTCCTGCACGCCAGGCGCTACCCGTCCCTCACCCTGAACATCCTGCTGACACCGATCGTCCTGCTGTTGCTCTTCGTCTACGTCTTCGGCGACGTGATGAGCGTCGGCATCGGCGGCGGCGGCGCCGACCGCTCCGACTACATCGCCTATCTGGTCCCGGGCACCCTTTTGATGACCCTCGGTGCCACACCTGCCGGGACCGCGGTGGCTGTCTCCATGGACATGACCGAAGGCATCATCGACCGCTTCCGCACGATGGCCATCCACCGTGGCTCCGTGCTCATCGGGCACGTCGTGGGCAGCGTGCTGCAGGCGATCGCGAGCGTGGTCGTCGTCGGTGCCGTCGCCGTGGCCATCGGTTTCCGGTCCACCGACGCCACTGTGCTGGAGTGGCTGGCGGCGTTCGGCCTGATGACTCTGGTCGCCCTCGCGTTCACCTGGATCGCGGTCGGGATGGGCATGGCCTCGCCCAGCGTCGAGGCGGCCAGCAACAACGCGCTGCCCCTGATGCTCCTCCCGCTCGTCTCCAGCGCCTTCGTGCCGGTCGAAGCGATGCCGGGCTGGTTCCGGCCGGTCGCCGAGTACCAGCCCTTCACCCCCGCCATCGAGACCCTCCGCGGCCTGCTGCTCGGCACGGAGATCGGCGCCAACGGGTGGGCCACCGTCGCCTGGTGTCTGGGCCTGACCGGACTCGGCTACCGCTGGTCGACGTCGCTGTTCAACCGCGACCCCAAGTAGCGGGCACGAGCGCGCGGGCCGCCTCCCGCAGCTCGTCGCGGTCCAGGGCGGCGTACTCCGACACCGCGTCGGCGTACGCCGCCCCGTCGGCGTCCTCGGCCGCCTGCCGGGCGCGGGCCGCCGACATCGTCGGCTGGAACTCGCGCAGCACACGCAGCCGTTCGGCCAGCGCGATCATCCGTACGGCGGAGGTGTCCCCGGATGCGAGCCCGTTCATGCCGAGCGCGTGCAGCACCGTTCCGTGCAAGGTCAGCTCCATGGGCGAGCGGGGCGGACCGCCGAGCAGCGTCCGCAGCCGTCGGCGGAGCCGGTCGGCCTGGTCCTCGACCGGCCCGGGACGGCCGGCGTGCGCGTGCGCCGTCACCGACGCCGACTGGATCCCCAGGGCCCACGGATCGATCCAGGGATCGTCACCCGGCCTCGGGCACGCCTCCGGCAGCCGCTCCACGGCGCGCCGCCACAGGCCGAGCCCGGCCTCCGTCAGCCCGCGGGCGAGCGCGATCTCGGCGCGTCCGCCGAGGTCGGGGCTGTAGAAGGCGTCCTGCGCCGGGGTGTTGCCGCCCTCCGCCTGCGTCAGCCAGTACTCGGCCTCGTCCGGGTCGCCACGCTGCAGGCAGGCGAGGACGAGGCCGGAGCGGATGCCGATGTAGTCGTTCTCGTCCCCGAGGCGCGGCAGCATCGCGAGCGCGGCCTTGAGATGTCCGTACGCGGCCTCGCCCTGCCCCGTCTTCAAGTACAGCTCGCTCAGCCGGGAGTGGGCCAGGAGCCGCAGGGACGGGTTGTCGACCGGCGCCAGTACCGCGTCCATCCGCCGGGCCGACGAGAGGGCGCGGTCGATGTCGTGCTCGTACTCCCAGACGTACGTGCCGACGCATTCGGCGACAGCGGCGACGAGCGGCTGCCCGCTGTCGCAGAGCTTCCGCAGCACGTCGTAGTCGGGAGGGAGCATGTCGGGAACCGCTCTCAGCACCGCGGCGGTGGCGCGCAGCAGTGTGTCCGGCGGGGCCGGGGGCAGCCGCCGCAGGGTGACGAGCTGGCGTACGACCTGTGCGCCGTAACCCGTGAACAGGCTGGGGGTGCACAACACGGCGGCGGCGCGGGCGACTTCGACGTATTCCGGCTCGGGGTGGTAGTGCGACAGCGGCGGCCCGGTCTCGGCGGCCAGTGCGGTGAGGCGGGAGAAGTCGGAGTCGGTCGACCACAGGGCGGCGAGGACGGCGGTCGCGGCGGCGGTGGTGGGGCCGTCCGTACGGGACAGGGCGTGTCGCAGCGCCGCGACGAGGTTGTCCTGTTCGGCCTTGATCAGTTCCCTGGCCGGCAGGGGCTCGGGGCCGAGGAGCGCGTCGTGGTGCGCGACTCCGAACTCTCGCGCCCAGGAAAGGAGTTGCCTGACGGCCGTGTCCTCCTCGTCGGCCTCTGAGCGCCGGGCCGCACTGAAGTCCCGTACGGTCTCCAGCATGCGGAAGCGCACGCCGGTCGGGGTGTCGGTGACGGTGAGCAGCGACTGATCGGTCAGCTGCTCGAGGAGGGACAGCGCCTCCGGGCCGAGGACGTGTTCCGCCGCTTCGCCGGAGAATCCGCCGGGGAAGACGGACAGTGTGCGCATCGCCGCCCGCGCCTCGTCCGTGAGGAGGTTCCAGCTCCACTCCACGACCGCGTGCAGCGTGCGGTGGCGTTCCGGTGCGTCCCGGGCGCCGCCGCGGAGGAGCGCGAACCGGTCGCCGAGGCGGTGGGCGATCTGCGGCACGGAAAGGACCCGCACGCGCGCGGCCGCCAGCTCGACGGCGAGCGGCAGCCCGTCGAGGTGGCGGCAGAGTTCGGCCACCGCGTCCGGTGGCAGCTCCACACCCGGCCGGGCGGCCCGGGCGCGCTGCGTGAACAGCTCGGCGGATGTGTCGGGTCCGAGCTCCGGCAGGGCGTAGAGCGCCTCCGATGTGAGGTCCAGTGGTGCCCGGCCGGTGGCGAGCACCCGCAGGTTCTCGCAGGAGCCGATCAGGGCCTGTACGAGGTCGGCGGCGCCCCGGACGACCTGCTCGCAGTTGTCGAGGATCAGCAGTGCGGGCCCGGTTCCGAGTGCGGCGCGGATGCCGGACACCGGGTCGGCTTTGGCGTGGGCGCCGATCGTGCCGTACCGGCTCTCCCCCGCGCCTCCCTTGCCTCCCGCGCCGAGCGCGGAGGCCACCTCCGCGGCCACGTCCTCGTCCTCGGTGACGCCGGCGAGCGGCACGAAGTGCACCACTCTCTGTTCGGCCGTGCGGCCGACGGCATGGGCGAGGCGGGTCTTTCCGAGGCCGCCGGGGCCGATGACGGTGACGGCGCGGGAGTCGCGGAGCAGTCTTCGCACGGCCGCGATGTCCTCGTCCCTGCCGAGGAGTTGGTTCGGCTCGTGCGGCAGGCCGTGCCTGCTCACCGGTGCCTCGCCGTTCAGCAGTTCGCGCTGTGCGGCCCTGAGTGCGGCGCCCGGGTCCGTGCCGAGTTCGTCGCGCAGTTCGCGGCGGTAGGTCTCGTACCGTGTGAGTGCCGCGGCCGGGCCCGCTGTGGCGGCCTCGCCGCGCAGGAGTTCGGCGAGCACCTCCTCGTCGCGCGGGTGCGCCGAGGCGGCCGCGGCCAGCGGCTCGGCGGCCTCCGCGTGCCGTCCGAGGCGGGCGAGGGCGAGGGCCTGTGCGCGGACGAGCGCGGTGTGGACGGGTGCGCGTTCGGCGCGGAGCGCGGCCAGGGGGTCGCCGGTGTCGCCGATGCCGTCCGGTGTGCCCTCCCAGAGGGCGAGCCCGGCCTCGGCGGCGGCCAGCGACGCCGCGTGGTCACCGGCCCTGGCCCGTTCGGCACTCGCGGCTGCGTGCAGCAGGAGCGCGGAGCTGTCGACCTGGTCCTCCGCGAGGCCGAGCCGGTATCCGGTCGGTGTGCTCACTATGACGTCGGCGCCCAGGTGCGTCCGCGCCCTGGACACGAGGACCTGCACCGCCTTTCCCGGCCGCTCCGGCAGCGCGTCCGGCCAGAGGCCCGCCACGAGCCGTGCCACGCCGCAGCCTGTGCGCAGATCACCCGCGAGCAGCGCGAGCAGCGCGCGGAGTCGGGGCGCGGTGACCTCCTGCCCCCGGTAGGCGACACGCGGCAGCAGGGTCAGGTCGGTGGTCACCCGTGCAGGTTAGCGGCGCCCGTCATCTCCGGCGCGGGGCAACCTGCTCGGCGACCGGAGACCCCGGTGGCGACCTCGTGGCAGCGCAGCGCATACCGTGACGTACGGAACGGATTGATCTTTGGAAGAAGGAAGAACGTGCCCATCGAGACAGTGCTCAAGGCAGTGCGGATTCCCACCGCGGACGGCCACGCCGACGCTCTTGCCGCGTTCCCCGACCGTGGTGAGCGGCACCCGGGCGTGCTGCTGTACCCGGACGCCTTCGGCGTGCGGCCCGAGTTGGAGAAGAAGGCCCGCGAGCTGGCCGGGCACGGCTACTACGTGCTCGTACCCAACCTCTACTACCGGCACGGCCCCGCACCGGTGATCGACCTGCCCGCGCACATCAGCGACGAGGCGCGGCCCGCGGTCTTCGCCCAGGTGATGCCGTTGGTCGAGACGCACACCACCGAACGCGTCCTGAGCGACGCCGACGCCTACCTCACGTTCCTCACCGCCCAGCCGGAGGTCGCCGACGGGCCGGTCGGCGTGATCGGCTACTGCCTGGGCGCCGCCCTGGCGATGCGCACCGCCACGGCCCACCCGGACCGGGTCACCGCCGTCGCGGGATTCCACCCCGGATTCCTGGTCACCGACGCGCCCGACAGCCCGCACCGGCTCATTCCCGAGCTCGCCGCCGAAGTCCACCTCGGCCTCGCCGAAGGCGACCTCACGCCCGAGGCGATCAGCGAGCTGAACAAGGCGCTGGACGCCGCCGGGGTCGGCTACACCACCGAGATCTACCCCGACTCCGCCCACGGCTTCACCATGTCGGACACCGACGCCTTCAGCCCGGCCGCGCTGCAACGCCACTGGGACCGCCTGCTGCCCCTGCTCGGCCGCACCCTCAGCGGCGGCTGAGGCACCGGTGCGAACGCGGGCCCGGGGATGCGGGCTCAGTGACTGCCCACGGCCTCCAGTTCCCTCTTGAGGTTGCGCAGGGTCTTGTCGATGTTCCTCACCTGGAACGCCGCGAAGGTATGTCCTCCCGTGGCGATCCGGTCGAAGGCGCCGGCGACGACATCCGGCCAGGAGCGCCGGTCGTCCGTCCAGGTCTCGGTCACCCGCGTCGCCACCCCCGCCGTGCGGGCGTCCGCCTTCACCTCCGCGAAGCGGTACTCCCAGGTGGCGATGGGGGCCCGCAGGCGCGGGCGCTTCAGCCCGATCGCGTGGACCCGGAAGGCGAAGCGGCGTCCGGGGTCCGCCGCGGTCACCGTGCAGCGGGTGGTCCAGCGGAAGGCGCCGCGCTTGTTGTGCCCCTCGAAGACCAGGCCGACCGTGGCCGGTTCGTCCGCGCCGGGCACGGTGGCGCCGAGGTTCTCCGGGCTCCAGCGGCCCATCCGCGCGGGCCGGCTGAGCTGCTCGTACACCGCCGACGGCGGCGCCTGGACCACGATGCTGCGGGACACGGTGAACGTGCGGGCCATGAGGAATGCTCCGTTCCTGGACGGCCCCCGACCTTACCCGTCAGTAGGTCCGGCGGGAAGCGCCTGTCCGTCGCGAGAGCCGAGCGGCGGTCGCGCCGGTCTCGCCCCCTCCCTCGTCAGCGCGTTGGCGATCTTGCGGGCGAGCAGCGGGTCCGCGGGCAGCACGTGCGCGGCGAACCAACGGGCCGCCGTCGGGTCGGGGGACGGCTCCACGAACTCCTCGCCCGCGTAGTCGTCGAGCGGCGGGTCGTAGATGTACCCGGCGACCACCCCGTGGCGCACCAGGCGGTTCACCAGGACGTCCCGGTCGTGGACGAGGAGCGGCACGCGGAAGAGCGGAAGGGCGCCGCTGTCCATCGGCCGGTCGCGGAGTGCCGGGGACGCCCAGCCGGTGCCCGCCAGCAGTGACGTGCCGACCCTGCGCCGGGCGAGGTCGTCGTCGAGGCGGGCCATCCGCGCCGTCAACTGGCCGCGGACCAGGGCGCCGTGGCGGGAGCGGAAGCCGTGCAGGTCGACGCGTATCCACGGTTCGTACGCGTCCAGGCTCGGCGCCTGCGAGGCGCAGCGGGCGAGTCGGGGCGCGTGGAGGTCCATGCGGAAGCTGTCGCGTTCCAGCATCCCGAGGCGCTGCATGGTGCGCCACACGGGGCGCACGAGGTGGAGGCCGCGTACGACCGAACGCGCCAGCGGGCGCAGCGTGGTGGACAGGTCGGCGCGGAGACTGCGGGGCACGAGGAGCTCGTCCCGCAGCAGTTCGAGTCTGCGGCGGGTGCGCTCGTCCTCGACGGCGAGGAAGCCGCCGGCCTGCCCCGCCACGTGTTTGGAGAGGCTGAACGCCGCGGCCTTCCCGAAGGTACCGATCGGCTGTCCGTCGACGTGGGTGCCGATCGCGTGGGCGGCGTCCTCGAAGAGCGGTATGCCCAACTGATCGCAGCGGCGGCGCAGTTCGACGACCCGGTCGGGCAGGCCGTACAGGCTCGTGGTCAGGACGGCGTCCACGTTCCGCCAGGTCTCCTCCGGTACGGCGGCGGGGTCGATGTTGCCGTCGCGGGCGGACACCGGGGCCTGCACGGGGCGCAGTCCGGCCGCGAGGACCACGAAGAGGATCACGTCGTCGTTCACCGGCGACATCAGTACGCGCGCGCCGGGCCTGCACCAGTGCCGCAGCGCCAGGTACAGCGCGAGGCGCGCCGAGGGCGTGTAGACGCACTCGCGTCCCAGTCGGCGCGCCATTCCCGTGGCAAGACCTGATCCGTACGGCATCAGCGGGCGCTCCCCGCGTCCCGGCCGTCCCCGCGCCGCGATGTGCGCAGCGTGCCGACGGTCTTCAGGAGGCGGTCGGCCGGCTCCCTCAGGCGGGGGTGGGCCAGGACCGTGTTGCGCAGGCCGCGCACCGGTCTGCGCCACAGCCGGTGGGCCGTCGCCACCGGGTGGGGGCGGGTCGCGAACCCTTCTCCCACACGCAGTTCCCGGGTCTTGAGCCAGTCCTTGTACTCCTTGTCGCCCCGCCCCATGTCCATGATCCGCACGCCGTCGCGACCAGCGGCATCGGCCATCCGCAGATGCATCATCAGCCCGGGCGAGTAGTAGCTGAGCTCGGGGTCGTACGCGGTGAACCAGGCGGCGAACACCGTTGCCGACCTCGGCCCGAAGTGGGCGGCCACCGGCCGGTCGCCCGCGTACACCACGGACAGCACACCGGTGAAGTGCTCCTCGCGGACCTGGAACAGGTCGTCCACGAGGGCGACGATCCAGGGCCGCGCGAACCGGTCCATGCGGCCGGTCCTGCGGTACTGGGCGGACTTCCAGCGCATGAGCGTGCGCAGCATCCTGGGGTCGCGCTCGTCGTGGACGAACCGTATCTCGCCGAGGTCGCGGCCCAGGCGGCGTTCCTTCTTCAGCGTCGTCTTGGCCAGGCCCGGGTAGGCGCCGCGCAGCCATTGCGCGTAGCTCTCCTCCTCGCCTGCCTTCAGGTCGAGCACGGGCGAGGCGAACGTGCCCGTGACGTACGCGCCGAAGGGTTGCTGGTCCTCGATGAGATGGTCGAACTCGAAGACGGAGAGACGGCAGGCCCGGAGCAGTTCGTGGGTGTCCCAGGTGACGCCGGGGCGGTGCACGAGGGCCTGGCAGTCGGAGAGGCCGAGACCGATGGCCCGGCCCACTCCGAAGGAGTTGCGCTCGTACGGGAAGAAGCCGACGGGCTGCCCCTTCTCGCGCAGGACCGCCAGCCGCGTACCGCCGTGGTGTCTGGCGACGCCCATCGCGAACTCCGGTGCCAGGAAGGGGTTGGCGAACCGGGGCGACTCGTCCATCGCCCCGTGCCAGGCCGCCCGCAGCGAAGCGCTCAGTCCGTCGAGTCCGTGGATCGTGATGTCCATCTCGGGCCGGCCGTCCTCCGATGGATCCGCACCGGAATCCGGCTCTGCTGATCTGACGGCTCTCATGGCTGACCGCTCCCCCGCTCCCCGACCCCTGGCCCGCGAGGCTCAAAGGTCGCGAAACCGTACTCATGTGTCAAGGGCGCCGACCATGAGGCACGCCAACCCGGCCAGGACGGGGGCGAGTTACTCGCAGTACTCGGCCTCCGCGACCTTCCGCACGGACTCGCCGTCCCAGTCGCCGTTGAAGCTGAAGGCGAGTTGGTGCCGGGCGTCCGCCGTGCTGACGGCCAGGGACAGCCAGCCCACCATGCCTCCGCCGTGCCCCCAGAGCGTGGTTCCGCAGCTCGTTCTGAGCCGGGTGAGGCCGAGGCCGTAGGCCGTGTCCGGGGAGTCGGGGGACGAGACGGTCGTCTGCATCGCCTTGAGCTGCTTCGGCGGCAGGAGTCTGCCGCGCAGCAGGGCGCTGTAGAAGCGGTTCAGGTCGCCGGTGGTGGAGATGATGTCGCCGTCGGCCCACCCCTGCGAGCCGTTCATCTCGGTGATGTCGTCGATCCGGGCGGGATCCGACGCGAAGAGTTTGGAGTAGCCGCGGCTGCTGGGGCGCGGCAGGTGGATGCTGTTGCCGGGGTTGGTGGTGTCCTTGAGCCCCAGTGGCTTGATGATACGGTCGCGCACCTCGGCCTCGTACGTTCTGCCGCCGGTCTTCTCGATGATCAGCCCGGCCAGGACGTAGTTGGTGTTCGAGTACGAGTGTCTGGCGCCGGGCTCGAACAACGGCTGGTGCGCGAGGGCCACGCGCACGTGCTTCTCGGGCGGCAGGGTGTCGTAGCGGTGCTTGAGGTAGCCGTCGCCCCGCAGGTACGTCTCGGAGTACTTCTTGTCGGTGAGGTAGTCGAACAGGCCGCTGGTGTGGTTCAGGAGCTGCCGTACGGTGATTTTGCGTCCGTCGTTGCCGTTGCCTCGGATCAGACCGGGGAGGTGACGCTCCACCTTGTCGTCGAGGTCGAGTCCGCCCTCCGCCTCCATCTGGAGGAGCACGGTCGCGACGAACGTCTTGGTGATGCTGCCGACACGGAACCGGTCGTTCTTGCCGCGCGGCGCGCCCGTCGTGCGGTCCCCCACGCCTGATGTCGACGCCCACACCCCGTGCCGGTCGCGTGCCTGCGCCGTGACGCCGGGGGTGCCCGCCCGGACGGCCGCGTCCATCGCCCGCTGGGTGGCCCGGTGGCCCCGCGCCGCGGAATCCGCGTCCTTCACCGCCGTGGAAGCCCTGCCCGACACCGCTGTGTCCGGTGCCGTGGGCCTGGTGTCCGGTGCCGCCTGGGCGGGGGCGACAAAGGCGGTGGCGGCCATCGCGGCCGCCACCAGACCCACCACGCCCGCCTTCGAGCTCTTCCGTAACGTCATGCCGCACTCCTCGCAGTCGTCCAGTCGTACGCGAGAGACCCAGCCGCCCCTCGCGCAGCAAGACCACGCGGGGGCGTGCGAGGTTGAGCGGAGTCGAGGCGGCCGCCTTCAGGCGGTGTTCAGTGCGGCGTCCCGTTCCACCAGACGAAGACCTCGGTGCTCGGGGCGGGTTCGGAGAACCGGCCCGTAGGGGACGCTTCCCGCAGCACGCGGCGCAGGTCCGCCTCGAAGCGGTCGCGGGCGCTTCCGAACAGGTGCGGGGTCGAGCTCGACATCGAGAACACTTCGGCGACGAGGTCGTCGGCCGAGCGTTCCAGAGGCGGTCCGCCGGGGACGATATGGCGCTGCGGGCCGGAGAAGCCGGCCCGGGCGAACACCTCCGCCTCGCCGCCCGGCGTGCCCTGCGGCAGCACTCCGCGTCCCGCCCGGCGGACCGGCCCCAAGTACCGCCTGATCAGGTCCGCCACGGCCTCGTGGGGTGGTGCCGGGTGGGGGAGGCCTTCGAGGGGGCCGGGTTCCGTCCTCGGCTGCGTCCTCGATCCCGTCTTCGGTTCCGTCTTCGGTTCCGTTTTCAGGTCCGAGATGTGCACCAGGGCCCCGCCTGGGTGAAGCATGCTCTTGACGGTCGCCGCCACCAGGTCGCGGTCCATCCAGTGGAAGGACTGGGCGAACGTCGCGACGTCGAACGTGCCGAGGTCCGCCGGCAGGTCCTCCGCCCGGGCCCGCACCCATCGTGTCCGCTCGGCCAGCCCTCTCCCGGCGGCGTCACGGCCGGCCTCGGCGACCATCTCGCCGTCCGGGTCCACGCCGACGACCTCGCCGAACAGCGGTGCCAGGCTCAACGCGACGGTTCCCGGTCCGCAACCCACGTCGATGAGGCGTCCCCGTCCGTCGAGGCGCAGCACCCCGGCCAGCTCGTCCGCCAGGCCGGGCGCGTAGGGAAGCCGTCCGCGCGCGTAGTGGGCGGCGGCTCCCGCGAACAGCGTCTCGTCCCATTCCCAGCCCGCCGCCATGTCCGCTCGCCATCTCTCGTACCGTCGACCCGCTCCTGCACGGAAGATACTCGGCCCCTGGCGGTAATCTGGATCTTTTCCCGCCAGAGGAGTTGCATCAGTGGAGTTCCGGCTGCTCGGCGCGGTTTCCGTCGCCACTGAGGTCGGCGTGCTGCCGCTCGGTCCCGCCAAGCGGCGCAGCCTGCTCGCCGCTCTGCTGCTCCGGCCGAACCACCCCGTGCCCGTCGACCAGTTGACGGACGCACTGTGGGACCACGAGCCGCCGCCGCGGGCCCGCGGGGTCATACAGGGGCATGTGTCGCGGCTGCGGGTCCTGCTCGCCGGCGCGGACGCCGACATGTTCGGTGTCGAGCTGCTCACCCAGGGCACGGCGTACGTCCTGCGGATGCCGGAGTCGCTCCTGGACGCCCACCGGTTCGAGGAGCTGGTGACGCTGGCCCGCAGTCAGCGTGAGCCCGCCGACGCCGTGGCGATGTACCAGGAGGCGCTGTCGCTGTGGCAGGGGCCCGCACTGACCGGCGCGTACCCGAGCCAGCCCTTGCAGGCGGCCGCCCAGGCGCTGGAGGAACTCCGCCTCGCCTCTGTGGAGTCGCTGGCCACGGCCTACTCGCGGATGGGCGAGCACGCCCGGGCCGCGGCCGTGCTGCGCGCGGAGGCCGCCGTCCACCCGCTGCGCGAGTCGCTGGCCGCCGCGCTGGTGAGGGAGCTGCAGCGTGCGGGGCGCCGCTCGGAGGCGCTCGACTGCTTCCACCGCACCCGGCGGCTGCTCGCCGACGAACTGGGGGTCGACCCCGGCCGGGAACTGGCGGACGCCTACACGGACGTGCTGCGCGGGGAGAGCGAGGGTGACGACGCGGCGCGCGCGTCGGTCCCCGCACAGGCCCCGACCGTGGCCCCGGCCCCCGTCGCTCCTCCGCCGGTCCACGGCCTCTCGCCGTCGCCCTCTCCCGCCACGGTCGATCTCCTGCCGCGTATGCCGCGCGGCTTCCACGGGCGTGCCGGGGAGCTCACCGCGCTGTCCCGGGCCGCCGCAGGGGAAGCGCCCGTCTGCCTGGTCACCGGGCCCGCCGGCGTGGGGAAGACGGCTTTCGTGTCGCACTGGGCGCACCGCAACCGTGAGCTGTTCCCCGGCGGCCTCCTCTATGCCGACCTGCGCGGATTCAGCGACACGGGCGATCCGGCGCTTCTCGAAGTGCTGCGGGAGTTCCTGTTGGCGCTCGGTGTCGCGCCACGTCGCGTCCCGGAGTCGGCCGGCGGCGCGTCCGCGCTGTTCCGGTCCCTGTGCGCCGACCGCCGACTCCTCGTCGTACTCGACAACGCGCGGGCGTCCGAGCAGGTCAGGGAGCTCCTGCCGGGCGGCGCCGAGTGCGTCACCGTGGTCACGAGCCGCTACCGGCTGCGCGGGCTCATCGCCTCCGACGCCGCCCGGCCGGTCCCCCTGGACGTACTCGAACCGGAGGACAGCACCGCCCTGCTCGCCGCGGTGCTCGGCAAGGAACGGGTCCTCGCGGAAGAGGTGGCGGCGCGGCGGCTCGCGGAGCTGTGCGGCGGGCTTCCGCTGGCGCTGCGGGTGGCCGCCGCACGGCTGGCGGACCAGCCGGCCTGGTCCCTGAGTGCGATGTGTGACGAACTGTCGGACGAGTCACGCCGGTTGAGCCTGCTGGACGTGGAGGACACGGGGGTTCGTGCGGCGCTGAGGATGACGGTGCGCAGGCTGCCCGACGACGCCGCGCACCACTTCGCCCATCTCGGACAGCACCCGGGTACGCATGTCGACCGGTACACGGCCGCGGCTCT
Source organism: Streptomyces sp. NPDC093510 (assembly GCF_040683555.1). NCBI lineage: Bacteria > Bacillati > Actinomycetota > Actinomycetes > Kitasatosporales > Streptomycetaceae > Streptomyces > Streptomyces sp. NPDC093510. Next base: position 38,809 of record NZ_JBFBEE010000033.1, on the reverse strand, counting down.
CGCCGGTACGGACCCGGGCGCGGCCGAGGCGGCGCTGGACAAGCTCACCGCGGCGCACCTCGTGATCCGGACCGCGCCGGACCGCTGGACCCTGCACGACCTCGTACGGCTGTTCGCGCGCGGTCTGGACGCCGGGCCCGACGCCCTGGTGCGCGGGCTCGACCACAGCGTGGCCACGGCGCTGGCCGCCGCCGACGCCGCCGAGCCCGGTGACGAGTCGTGCTTCACGCTGCCGACGGACTTCCACTCGCCGCGCGCGACAAGGGAGTTCGCCGACCGCGAGCAGGCCATGGAGTGGTACGCGGCCGAGCGGGACGACCTGACGCTGGCGGCGGCCGCCGCGCACGCCGCCGGGCTGCACGCCAGGACGTGGCGGATCGTCCTCGCGCTGTGGCCGCAGATCGTGTGGCGGGTGCGGGACGACTGGACTCCCTTGCTGCGGACGGCACTTGAGGCGGCGCGGGCCGACGGTGACGCGCGCGCCGAGTCGCGGGTCCGTGCCCTGCTCGGGTGGGTCCTGACGGAGGAGGGCCGCACCACAGAGGCGCTGGTCCATCTGGAGGCCGCGCCTCTGCTCGCCGCTCGGGCCGGCGACGCGCGCGGCGAGGCGACCGCGCTCATCAACCTGTCGCTCGCGCAGGCCGAACTCGGCAGCCCCGAGGAGGCCGCCGAGGGGTGCGCGCTCGCGGCCGAGCTCGCGCACAGCGTCGGCGACCGGAACACCGAACGTCTCGCGCTCTACCACCTCGCCCGGCACCGCCTCGACGCCAGGGAGTGGCAGGCCTCGTTCGAGACGGCGGTCGCCGCGCTCGACCTCGACAGCCCGTCGGAGGCGTCCGCGGCCGCCCGGGTGCTGCTGCGCACCGTCATCGGGGAGGCACTGCTCGGCATGGGCGACGAGGCCGAGGGCATCCGCCGCCTGGAGAGCGCGGCCCGCGAGGCGGAGGCGTTCGGTTACGACGACGGCGCCGTCCGCGCGCTCGGGGCGCTGCTGCGGGTGTCCGCGGACGCGGGGCTGCAGGCGCGGTACGACACGGCGATGGTGCGGCTGATGGCCCGCACGTGAGGAAGCTGCGGGGGCGGTGCCGCGTCCGGTGCCCGGCGGGGCGTCAGGTACCCGGCGGGCGTCACGTGCTCGGCGCTGCGTCAGGTGCCCGGCGGAGCGTCAGGTACCCGGCGGGCGTCAGGTGCCCGGCGGGGCGTCACGTGCCCGGCGCTGCGTCACGTGCCCGGCGGGCGTCACGTGCCCGGCGGGCGTCACGTGCCCGGCGGGCGTCACGTGCCCGGCGGGCGTCACGTGCCCGGCGGGCGTCACGTGCCCGGCGGGTGTCACGTGCCCGGCGGGGCGTCGTCGGGCGTGCGGGCGTCCGGTGTACGAGCGTCCGGTGTACGAGCGTCCGGTGTGCCGGCGTCGTCCGTCGCGTCCGCTGCGTCCGTCGCGAGCGCGGCGTGCTCGGTGAGCTGCTGGTTCACCTCGCGGGTCTGCTCGGCCAGCTCACGGGCCCGCGCCTCGGCCCGGTCCGCCCGGGCGTTGATGCGGGCGATGTCGTCCTCGATGACCTTCAGGGCCAGGGCGGTCGTGGCGTCCGCGTCCTGCGGTGCCAGGTCGCCCGGGAGGTCCTCCAGCGCGCTCTTGACCGCGGGGATGCCGCCGCGGTCGTGGATCTCTTTCCAGAACTCGTAATCCATCGCGCCATCCTGGCGGATCGACCGCGGCCGACGCGAGTGGCGGCCCGCCCCGTCCGCCGGCACCGCGCCCACGTCCCTAGGACGCGGGCCCGGCGGGCGTGCCCGCCCGGGTGGGCGTGCTGAAGTCCAACAGGTCCTCGGCCGTCTGCTGCGTCTCCTCCGCGGCCTTGCGGGCCGTGGCGACGACGTCGCCGTGCTCCTGGACGAGGGTGTGATAGATCGGCGCCTGGGTGGCGTCATTGGCCGGCATGACCTGCGGCTCCTTGTTCGGTGACTGCGGTACTCGGGTCGGCCGTGTGCGGCCGACCCGCGACCTTACGCGAACTCGGTGGTCCGATGGCACCCGACCCCGATCATGAGACGGCCGCTTGTGACCACCTTCACACGCGGCGGGCCTCTCAGGGGCAGTGGGTGTCGTGACCCGGCCTCTTGCCCGTGGCCAGGAAGCGGGAGACCGTGCGGTCGCCGCACGCGTTTCCGTTGGCGAGGTAGGCGTCGTGGCCGGTGGCGTCGACGGTCACCATCGTGGCGCGGCGGCCGAGTGCCTCGCGCAGCTTCAGGGCGCCGCTGAGCGGAGTGTTGGGGTCGCGCTCGTTCTGGACGAGGAGGATGTTGGACGGGCCGCGGTCGTCGATGCGCACGGGAGCCTCCTTCGGCTTGAAGGGCCAGGCGGCGCAGAGCATCGCGTTCCTGGGCATGCCCGCGGTCAGCGGGTACTTTGCGCGGCTTTCGATGACGCCCTTCTGATAGAAGGCGGGTGATGTGGGCCACGCGACGTCGTTGCAGAGGGTCGCGGAGCCGACGGCGACGGAGTTCTGGAGGATCTTCTCGGGCGGTGCCGGGGGCGCGGGCGGCAGGTCCCCGGTCCTGGCGCCGAGGATCAGCCGCGCGAGGCCGGGGAAGTCGTCGGTGTCGGCCATCGCGTTGAGCATGGTCTGGCGGAGTACGTTGCCGTTCAGTTCCGCCGGGTGGGCGCCGGGCCAGGGAATCGGCTCGCGGTCCAGGCGGGCGGCGAGGCGGAGGAAGAGCGGGCGTATCTCGGCTGCCGTGTCCGCGAGGCGGTACTCGTTGCCGGGTGCGGAGGCCCACGCGGCGAACTCCGGGAAGGTGTCCTCGACGCCCCGCTCGTGTGCCGCGAGCCAGCCGCGGCCGACCCGGGTGGGATCGGGGTCGTCGTTGCTGTCGAGCACGATGCGGTCGGTGCGGTGCGGGAAGAGGCGGCTGTAGACGGCGCCGACGTACGTGCCGTAGGAAACCGCCCATGCCGAGACTCTCTCTTCGCCGAGTGCGGCACGGATGCGGTCGATGTCGCGGGCGTTGTCGGCCGTGCTGATGTGGCGGATGAGTTCGCCGCCGTTGCGCGCACAGGCGTCGGACAGGCGTTTCGCCGTGACCATGTTCTCGGTGACGGAGCCGTCCGGGGCGGTCCAGGGGCGCAGCCGGGACGGCGCGAGGTCGGCGTGTTCGAAGCCGCAGTCGACCGGGGTGGAGCGGCCGAGGCCGCGGGGGTCGAAGCCGATCAGGTCGTAGGCGTCCCGCACGCTCTGCGGCAGCTTCTGGCCCTTGCCTGACGGGTCGTTGATGCTGGACCCGCCGGGCCCGCCGGCGATCAGCAGGAGGGCGCCGCGGCGGGCCGCGGGCTTCTCGCTGGGGATGCGGGAGACCGCGATCTCGATCTTCTTGCCCTCGGGGTGGGCGTAGTCCATCGGCACGTCGAGCGTCGCGCACTCCTGACGCGAGTCCGGGCCCTGGCCCTCACACTTCGACCAGTCGAGCGCCGCGGTCGTGGCGGGGGCTGCGGTGGAGGCGTCAGTTGAGTTTGCCGACGCGGAGGCGGACGCGGCGAGTGGCGCGGTGAGGGTGAGGACCGCGGTGGAGGCGGCGAGCAGGGCGGCGTTCCGCTTGATCTTCGTCATACGGAGGATCTTCGCCGCCGCACCGGAGCCACCGCATCCTCCCAACTGGTCCAATCGCATAAGGGTTTACCCCGACCGGACACCTAAGGGACGCCGGCCCGTGAGGGGCGCCCCGATGCGGGTACTCGCGGACGGACGCGCGAACGGACGCAAGGAGGAGCCCATGCCACTCACGTTCCGCAAGAGTTTCCGGATACTTCCCGGGCTGCGGCTGAACATCAACAAGCGCTCGTGGTCTCTCACCACGGGCGGCCGTCACGGCCCCCGGCGCACCCACAGCAGCACCGGCCGGCGCACGACGTCGATGGATCTGCCGGGCCCGTTCGGCTGGCGGCGTACGACGAAGCGTCGCTGACGAAACGAGCTCGTCACGCACACGGGCCGTCCGGGGCGCACGACGGAGGGGGCTGTTGCGCGGCGTCACCGACATCCATGAACTTGTCGAATATCGATATGCCCGCTAACTTCGAGCATATCGAAAATCGATAGGAAGGACTGCGGTGAACACGCGACTCACGAGGGCCCTGGCCTCGGTGACCTCTGTACTGGCCGTGCTCAGTGGACTCGCCTTCGCCGGCACGGCGTTCACGCACATGCTCGACGACGGGGCCGTCTGCGTGCAGACGGGCTTCTGGGCCAATGCCTCACTGGCACACGACCTGCCGATCAGCGAGGGCGTGAAGGCGTCCAGCACCGCCACACGCCTCTGTCAGGACCAACCCCTCCATGGGCCAGCGTGCCGCCGACCTCGGGGGCACCCTGCCCTGGCTCCTGTTCGCCGCCCTCGCGCTGCTGCTCCTCTCCCGGCTGTTCAAGGCCGTCGTGCTGCAGGGCCCGTTCACCGACGCGGTGTCGCAGCGCCTCACCGTTCTCGGCTGGTCCGTCACCATCGGCACACCGCTGGCCGGCCTCGTCGTCGGCTGGTCGCACTCCTGGCTCGTCGGGAGCATGGCGCCCATCGTGGGTTCGGGGCCCGAGATCTCCGGGTCGCAGGTACTCGTCCTCGCCGGTCTCGCCGCAGTGACCATGGGTAAGATCATGCGCGAGGGTGTGCGTATGCGGGAGGACCTCGAAGGGACCATCTGATGCCCGAAGAGGAACTTCACGCGATCCGGATCCACCTCGACCGGCTCCTCGCCGAGCGTGGCATGACGCTCACCGAACTGGCCGCTCAGGTGGGCATCACCGTCGTCAACCTCTCCGTGCTCAAGAACGGGCGGGCCAAGGCCATCCGCTTCTCGACCCTGTCCAGAATCTGCGATGTCCTCCAGTGCCAGCCGGGGGACCTGATCAGCCACGAGCCGACCTAGCCGGGCCGCTTTCCTCGGGCTCTCTGATCGGCGGCCCTGGGCCGATGGCCGACGGGGTTGAGTAGCGCGTCCGGCTTCCGCAGCGTCCCGCGCCGCGCTCAACAGGCACGGAAAACAGACACTAAATCCGATGCCGTGACGGGACGCGTCCTGTTACCGTCGGCCGCATGAACAAGCGCGCCGCGATGACGACGACGCCGGAGAGTGTCCCGGCGCGCTGATCGATGTGCTCAGTTCGAAGCCCCGGGGCGAGTGCCCCGGGGGCTTCGGCTTGCGGTAGCCCACTCGCCCGACGCCGATGCGCGAAGTCCGCGAGGAGACCGCAATGAACGACATGACCCGTCCGGACGACGTGACCCGTCCGGACGACGCTGCCGACCATGACCCGCACGACGCCTCACACGACCACCGCAGACTGGGCCGCGAACTCGGCCTGTTCGGCACCGATCCGTTGATCGGCGCCGGACTGCCGTACTGGCTGCCGGACGGGGCGGCCGTGCGGCACGCCCTGGAGGAGTACATCCGCGACGCCGAACGGCGCGCCGGCTACCGGCACGTGTACTCGCCCGTGCTCGGGAAGCGGGAACTGTACGAGGTCTCCGGGCACTGGTCGCACTACAGCGACGACATGTTCCCGCCGATGGACCTGGGCGGCGAACAGGTGGTGCTGCGGCCGAGCCTGTGCCCGCACCATGCGCTCATCTACCGTTCCCGCGCCCGCAGTTACCGTGAGCTGCCCCTGCGCATGGCCGAGCTCGGCGGCATGTACCGCGCCGAACTCTCCGGCGTGCTCGGCGGGTTGAGCCGGGTACGGGCCATCCACCTCAACGACGCGCACATCTTCTGCACCCTGGACCAGGTCGCCGACGAGGCGGGCGCCGCTCTGGCGATGATCCGCCGCGCGTACGACGCACTCGGCATCCGACCGGCCCGCTTCCGGCTGTCGCTTCCCGGCCCCGGCGGCAAGTACGTCGCCGACCCCGAGAAGTGGCGGCGGTCCACCGCGCTGCTGACCGAGGTGCTCGACCGGTCCGGGCTGCCCTACGAGGCGGTCGAGGGCGAGGCCGCGTTCTACGGACCGAAGATCGACGTCCAGGTCGTCGACGGAGCGGGCCGCGAGTCGACCCTCTCGACCGTCCAGGTCGACTTCCACCAGCCGGAGCGGTTCGATCTGCGCTACGTCGGGGCGGACGGCGCCAGGCACCGCCCGGTCATGGTCCACCGCAGCATCATCGGCAGTGTGGAGCGAGCCGTCGCCCACCTCATCGAACAGCACGGCGGGGCGTTCCCCGCCTGGCTCGCACCGACCCAGCTGGTGGTCCTGCCGGTCTCGGAAGCACACATGCCCGGCGCCGAGCGGCTCCTGCGGCGGTGCGCGGAGCTCGGGCTGCGGGCTGAGCTCACCGGGCCCGAGCACGGGAGCCTGGGTGCCCGCATCCGGGCCGCCCGTCTCGTGCCGTATCAGGCCGTCATCGGAGCGAAGGAGGACGCCGACGACCTGGTCGCCCTGCGGCTGCGTGACGGGCGCCGCCTCGACGCGCTGCCCGCCGCGGAAACCCTGGCCCGCATCGGTGCCCTCGTCGGGGCGCACCGGGCCGAGCTGTGGGCCGCCTGAGCGCGGCGGACGGCACGGCTCAGAGCGCGCCGACGACCAGCGTCACGCCCATGACCGTCATCGTCGCGGCGATCAGGAAGTCCAGTGCCCGCCAGGAAGCGGGGCGCGCGAAGAAGCCGCTGAGCAGACGCGCCCCGTAGCCGAGCGCCACGAACCAGCACACGCTGCCGAGCATCGCGCCGATACCGAAGGCCCAGCGGAGTCCGTCGTGGCCGGCGGCGACCGAGCCGAGGAGGAGGACCGTGTCGAGGTAGACGTGCGGGTTGAGCCAGGTCATGGCCAGGCACGCGAGCAGCGCGCCACGCCGTGACCCGGCGGTCTCGCCGGTCGCCGTCATCGCGGTGGGGCGCAGGGCGCGGCGTGCGGCGAGTACGGCGTACGAGAGGAGGAACCCTCCGCCTATCAGGCCGACGAGGGTCATGGCCGGGGGCCAGGCCGTCACCACGGTGCCGACTCCGGCGACGCCCGCCGCGATGAGCACCATGTCGGACACGGCGCAGATGGCCACGACACTGAGCACCGCCTGGCGTCGGATTCCCTGGCGCAGCACGAAGGCGTTCTGCGAGCCGATGGCGACGATGAGCGAGAGGCCGGTGCCGAATCCGGCAGCTGCGGCGGTCAGTGCTGTTCCCATGACGTCGACGTTAAGGATCATTGATGCGCTAAGTACAGGTAAAGATTCTCATGTAGCTTAAGCAATCGTGATGTCACGCACCGGAGACACAGGCCGAGGGACGGACCGCGAGACGAGCCGACAGACGGGTCGGGAGTCGAGTCTTGCGTCCGGGACGCTGTCGGAGCTGCCGCTCGAGCACGTGCGGACGCTCCTCGCCGTCGTCGACGAGGGCACCTTCGACGCCGCGGCGGCCGCCCTGCACGTCACGCCGCCCGCGGTCAGCCAGCGCGTGAAGGCGCTGGAGCGCCGTACCGGCCGCGTCCTGCTGATGCGTACGAAACCGGTGCGGCCCACCGAGTCGGGGCAGGTCGTCGTGCGGTTCGCCCGGCAGCTCGCCCGCCTCGAACGGGACGCGCGCGCCGAGCTCGGCATCAGCGACACGGGGGAGCCCGCCGTCCTGCCGGTCGCGGTGAACGCCGACTCCCTCGCGACGTGGTTCCTGTCCGCGCTGGCCCGTATCCCCGACGAGCTGCGGATCTGTTTCGAGCTGCGGCGCGAGGACGAGGACCACACGACGTCGCTGCTGCGCGAGGGCTCGGTGATGGCCGCGGTGACGTCGTCGCCGGACGCGGTGTCGGGCTGCACGGTGCGGCGGCTGGGGCGGATGCGGTATCTGCCGGTGGCCTCGCCCGAGTTCGCGGCGCGGCGGCTCGGCGACTGGCCGCGGGTGCCGCTCGCGGAGGTTCTCGCGGACGCGCCCGTGGTGTTCTTCGACCGCCGCGACTGTCTGCAGGACGACTTCGCGCGCAAGGTGACGGGCGGTCGCGGGGCGAGCCCGCTGCGGCACTACGTCCCGTCGTCGCGCGGGTTCGTCGAGGCGATCGAGGCGGGTCTCGGCTGGGGCGTCGTACCGCAGGCGCAGGCCGAACCCCTGCTGCGCGCCGGGACGCTGACCCTGCTCGACGCCGACCGGGTCATGGACGTACCGCTCTTCTGGCAGCAGTGGAAGCTCGACTCCCCCGCGCTCGCCGCGATGGCGGACGCGGTGGTGGCCGCGGCCGCCCGGGCCCTGGATCAGTGACCGGCGGTGGGCACGACGTGCGGTGTGCGCGAGATCTGTCTAGCGTCACTGGCATGAACACTGATCCGCGGAGTTACGAGCTTCTGCTGGTGCCCGAGTTCACCGAGGGCGGGACAGGGACGATCGGTGGTGACAATGCGCTGCGTTCCGCGGTGGTGGTGGCCACCGGGGAGACCGGCGCGTCCGGTTATCCGCGCTACGTGGGGGACGGCATGGAGGCCGACATCGACCCCGCGACCCGGTCGGTCGAGGCGCTGCTCGTCGACGGTGCCGAGCTCGACTACGGATTGTCGGTGCGGGTCGCCGACACGGATTCGGATACGGACAGGAACACGGGCAGGGACTCGGCTATGTGACAAAAGTATTCGTCGCGTCAAAACAGCGCCGCGCCGTTTCACGTGAATCATGTAAAACGGAGCTTCGCGCTCTGTAAAGCCCCGTTCACCGCACTGGCTTGAACGTATCGCTTTCCTTGGTGCCCACAGGTCGACCCGGTAGGCTTCCGTCTTCGAAAAGACCGAAGCGGTAAACCTCCTGCCGACCACGTGGGGAGCCGGCCATGCGACCGGACGTTCGGATCGGGGGCCTCGTTCAGTCCCTCTCGGAACACCTCGTACAAAATGTCGAGGAACACCTGCTGGAGAGTGCGCGACGCGACTTCCTTCAGCTCGGGTTCGCCAAATTGCCCTTCCTGGTCCCCGACCATGTCAAATCATCGGTGGCAGACGAAATCGAGAGCCTCGTCACCGAACACGGTGTCCGCCGCAGTATGAGCTTCAGGGAAACCGGCGGCACGCCTCGGCTGATGCGCAATGTCCGCCACAAGGAAATCACCGAGCACGGATCCGTCATCCCGAAGGTGTACGCCTCCACGGCGCTCCTCGGCGCGCTGGGGAAGGTCGCGGACGAGCCGGTGCTCATGTGCCCCTACGAACCCGAGCGGTATGTGATCACCGAGCTGGAGCAGTCCGGTGACACCCACGGGTGGCACTGGGACGACTACAGCTTCGCGCTCGTGTGGGTCGTCGACTGTCCGCCCGCCGAACACGGCGGTTTCGTCCAGTGCGTGCCCCGTACGCACTGGAACAAGCAGGACCCGCAGCTGCACCGTCAGTTCATCGCGCAGCCCATCCACTCCTTCGAACTGCGGCCGGGAGATCTCTACTTGATGCGCACGGACACCACCCTGCACCGGGTCTATCCGCTCAGCAGCGGTCGCCGTCTCATCATCAACATGGGCTACGCGTCCCGCGCCGACCTGCACAAACAGATCAGCCACGAAACCATGGACGGGCTCTGGAACGGCTCGCGCGACGAGCAGGCGGAGCAGCCGGGACAGCCGGGGCACACCGTATGACCCCAGCCGAGGAGGCCCGCGGCCGAGCGCCCGGGCCCCCTCAGCTGCCGCGCCAGTTGGGCACCTCGGGTCTCGTGGCCCACTACGTCACCTCCGTGATGGGTGCGGGCGTGCTCCTGATCCCCGCGCTCGCCTGGGCCGAGGCCGGACCGTTGTCGCTGGTCGCGTGGGGCATGCTGATCCTCTACAGCTACCCCTTCGCGCTGGTTTTCGCGACGCTGTCCGTACGGCATCCCACGAGCAAGGGCGTCGCACAGTTCGTGGAAGCGGCGTTCGGCCCCCGCGCGGGCCGGATCGCCGCCGTCTTCCTCCTCATCACGCTGCTCGCCGGCAATCCGGTCCTGGGTCTCGCGGCCGGCCGCTATCTGCTCGCGGCGGTCGACCCCACGGCCTCGAACCGGGCCGCGCTCCTCGCGGGCGCCGCCGTCATCGTGTTCTGTGTGGCACTCAACCTCTGGGGAATCAAGGTGAGTACACGGGCTCAGATGGCGGTTCTCGGTGCCGTGGTGCTGTTGCTGGCCGCCGTCATCTGTCTGGCTCTGCCGAAAGGGGACTACGCGCGCCTCACGCCGTTCGCGCCGCACGGCTGGAGTTCCCTCGGAAGTACGCTGCTCATCTGCTTCTTCGGATTCATCGGCTGGGAGAACGCGGCGCCGGTGGCCGAGGAGGTGCGGGACCCGGGGCGCACCTTCCCCAAAGGAATTCTCTACGCCGTCAGTTGTGTGGGACTGCTGTACTTCGCCATGGCCTTCACCGTTTCGGTGGCGCTGCCCCCGACTTCCGCGGGCCAGTCCGATCTGACGGCGTTCGTACGGCTCCTGGAGGTGGCCACCGGTTCCGGGCTGCGGAGCTCCGGATACCTCGTCGCCGGAATTCTGCTGCTGCTCACCACCAACGCCTGGTGCCTGGGCACTTCGCGGGTCGTCTTCGCGCTCGCCCGCGACGGCCTCCTGCCGACCGGGCTCAGCAGGCTCACCCCGGGCAAGGTCCCGGCCCGGGCCGTTCTGGCGCTCCTGCCCGGCTACGCCGTGCCCGTCGTCATCCTCCTGGCCGCCGACTCCAGCGAGACCACACTGATCAAGGCGTCGTCGGCCACCTACCTGCTCATCTTCCTCATGGCCTTTCTCTCCGCCGCCCGGCTCCTCCCCCGCGGCCGCACCGCCCGCCTCAACCTTGCGGTCACCGCGGCCACCCTCGCCATGCTGCCGTTCTTCGGCGTCAGCGTCCTCATCGCGCTGGCCATGCTCCTCGTCGCCGTCATCGCCGAACGGTGGTTGCGCAAGCGCGTCTCCCCGCCCACCGACACAGGAGTACTCACGTGACCGCGCGACACATCCTGCGAATACAGGACCTCACAGCCAAGGAAATGTGCTCCCTGCTCGACCTCGCCGAAGCGATGAAACGCGGCGACGACACGCGCGCCCACCTGGCGGGCCGCTGCATCGGCCTGCTCTTCAACGTGCCCTCCACCAGAACCCGAGTCTCCTTCCAGGTGGCCGCCTCCCAGCTGGGCGCCGACAGCTACCCGTACGGGGTGGAGGAACTGCGGCTCGCCAACCGCGAGTCGATCGAGGACACCATCGGCGTACTCAACCGCTACCTCGACGCGCTCGTGGTCCGCTGGTACGACATGAACGACTACGGCGCGGGGCACCGCCGCCTGCGCGCGATGGCCGACCGGGCGACGATCCCCGTCATCAACGCGCTCGACGATGAAGAACACCCCTGCCAGGTCCTCGCCGACCTCATGACGCTGCGAGAGCTGTACGGGGCGCGGGTCCCGGCCAAACGGATCGTGTACGCCTGGTCCTACTCGCCGCGGCAGAAGACCCCCGGCGTGCTGCACTCCTCCATGATGGCCGCGGCCCTGCTCGGCCACCGCGTCACCGTCGCGCACCCGCCGGGCTTCGCCCCCGAGGAGCGGGTGACGAGCGCCGCCCGGGCCGTCGCCGCCCGCACCGGCGCGAGCATCGACCTCACCCACGACCTGGAGGAGGCCGTCCGGGGCTGCGCGGCGGTGTACACCCTGAGCTGGAAGTCGCCCACGCTCGTCGGCCAGGAGGAGATCCAGGCACGGACCCGGCTCGCGGACCGGTGGCGGATCACCGCACCGCTGATGCGGCTGGCCGACGACGAGGCGGTCTTCCTCGACTGCATGCCCACCAACCGCGGCGAGGAGGTCGACGCCGAGGTGAAGGACGGCCCCCGGTCGAAGATCTTCCAGCAGGCCGAGAACCGTCTGCACACCCAGAAGGCCCTGCTCACCCAGTTGTTCGACGGAACGCTCTCGGGAGCGGGGGCCCCGCGATGACGGCGGCACGGTCCGCGGCGCGGGTCGCGCTGGTCACCGGGGGCGGCGGCGGCATCGGCCGTGCCGTCGCGCGGCGCCTCGCCGACGAGGGCGCGGCCGTCGCGGTCGTCGACCGGGACGACGAAGCGCGGGCCGTGGCCCGCGACATCCGCGCCGGCGGCGGGCACGCCGAGCCTTTCGTGTGCGACGTCTCCGACGAGGCCGAGGTGGCGGCCCTGGTGAAGGAGGTCGTCGGCAGGCTCGGCGACATCACCGACGTGTGCTGTGTCGCGGGGAGCATCCGGCGCGGGACGGTGCGGGAGCTGTCCCTGGGCGACTGGCACGCCACGTTCGCCGACAACGTCGACTCGGTCTTCCTCGTGTGCCGGGAGGTCATCCCGCTCATGGAGCGGGCCGGGCGCGGGAGCATCGTCACCGTCGCCTCCGGCTGGGGCCTGCGCGCCGGGGCGAAGGCGGCCGCGTACTGCGCGGCGAAGGCCGGTGTGGTGATGCTCACCCAGGCCATGGCGCTGGACCACAGTCCCGCCGGCATCAGGGTCAACTGTGTCGCCCCGGGCGACACCCGCACGCCCATGCTCGCCCGCGAGGCGCGCCAACTCGGCCAGTCCGACGCCGAGTTCCTCGCCGAAGCCGCGGACCGGCCGCTGGGCAGGATCGGCACGCCCGAGGACATGGCCGCGGCCGTCGCCTTCCTCGCGGGTCCCGACGCCGGCTTCGTCACGGGCACCGTGCTGACCGTCGACGGTGGAGGCAGCGTCTGAGGGGAACCCTCGTGTCGAACGCCGCCCCGCATGCGTCACGCGGCGGCGTTCGACAGACTGAACGAGGGATTCCACACCGAGGAGCGGAAAACGAGTGGCCGAGCAACTCACCGATCAGTCCGGCGAGCAGTCCGTCGGGCTGAAGAAAGCCCTGACGACCCCGCTGCTCTACTTCTTCATCCTCGGCGACGTACTGGGGGCGGGGGTCTACGTCCTCGTCGGGCAGGTCGCCGCGGAATCGGGTGGCGCCGTATGGGTGCCCCTGGTCCTCGCCCTGCTGCTCTCGCTGCTGACGGCCGCCTCGTACGCCGAGCTCGCCACGAAGTATCCAAAAGCAGGCGGCGCCTCCCACTACACGACGCTCGCCTACGGACCCTTCGCCGGGTTCCTGGCGGGCTTCTGCATGCTCGCGGCGGGCATCGTCTCCGTGGCCGCGCTGGCCCGGGGCTTCGCCGGCGAGTACCTGACTGCCTTCGTCAGCCTGCCCGTCGTCCTGGTGGCGGCCCTCTTCCTGTGCGCCCTGGCCCTGCTCAACGCCCGCGGCATCAGTGAGTCCACCCGGGCCAACGTGGCCGCGACGGTCATCGAGGTGGGCGGTCTCCTGATCGTCATCGGCCTCGGTGTGTGGCTGTTCCTGCGCGGCGACGGCGACGCCGGGCGGCTCGTCCAGCTCGGCACCTCCGACAAGGGGGCCGCGGCCGGAGTCCTGAGCGGGACCGTGCTCGCGTACTACTCCTTCGTCGGTTTCGAGACCTCCGTGAACGTCGCCGAGGAGACGCGCGACCCGCGCCGTTCCTACCCCCGTGCGCTCTTCGGCGCGCTGGTGACGGCCGGGGCCGTCTACGCCCTCGTCGGGATCGTCGCATCGGTGGCCGTTCCCACCGAGACGCTGGCTGACTCCAGCGGCCCGCTTCTCGAAGTGGTGAAGGAGGCCGGCGGCGTGCCTGTGAAACTGTTCAGCGCCATCGCCCTGGTCGCCGTCGCCAACGGTGCGCTGCTCACCGGCATCATGAGCTCGCGGCTGGCCTACGGCATGGCGCGGGACGGCCTGCTGCCGCGCTTCCTGACCCGGGTGCTGCCCGGACGGCGCACTCCGTGGGCGACCATCGCGGTCACGACCGTCCTGTCCTTCCTGCTGGCCCTCACGGGAGACGTGGAGACGCTCGCCTCCACCCTCGTCCTGCTGCTCCTCGTCGTGTTCTTCCTCGTCAACACCGCCGTGCTCGTACTGCGCCGCGACCGTGTGGAGCGGCCGCACTTCCGGGCGTACACCGTCCTGCCCGTCCTCGGCGCGGCCTCCTGCGTGCTGCTCGCCACGCAGGTCGAGGCCGAGGTGTGGGTGCGCGGCCTGATCGTCCTCGCCGTCGGCGTGGCCTTCGGCTCGGTCGCCGTCGTGCACCGCCGCGGGACGACGCCCCTACGGTGAGACGACCGGGCCGGAGCCGGGAAGGGGCGACACGGGGCGTTCGAAGAACGTTTCCAGGGAGACCGTGGCCTGCGTGCCGCTGACCCCTTCGATCGCGTACAGCCGGCGCAGCACGTCCTGCAGTTGCTCGGTCGTGGCCGTCCGGACCTTCACCAGGACCGAGGCACTGCCCGCGATGACGTGCGCTTCCTGTATCTCGGGGATCGCCGCGAACGCGTCCGCGGACTCCCCCATCCACACCGTCGAGTCGACCATCACGAAGGCGAGCACCCCGCGGTCGAGCGCGGCGGGGTCCACCTCGACGGTCGTGCGGCGGATGACGCCGCGCTCGCGCAGCTTGCGGACCCGCTCGTGAGCGGCGCCCGCGGAGAGACCGGCCCCCTTGCCGAGGGCGGCGTACGAGATCGTCGCGTCCTCCTGGAGGAGGGCGATGAGCCGACGGTCCATGTCATCCACAGTCACCATGGCGCAACCATACAGCGTTCTGGCATAGTCATGATCGTCCGAATGACATTCGGTTTCTGACCGCTAAGGGGTATTCATGTCCGGCGACGACAGCACCTCTCTGTACGAGATCCTGGACGAGCGGTTCCGTACCGGCCGGTGCGCGAACGGGGACGACCGGCTGGAGAAGCTGTACGGGGGCTGCCGGTGGGCCGAGGGTCCGCTCTATCTGCCCGCCTGGCGTCAGCTCGTCTGGAGCGACATCCCGAACGACCGGCTGCTGCGCTGGGACGAGGAGAGCGGCGCGGTCTCCGTCTTCCGCTCGTCCGCCGGGCACGTCAACGGCAACACCCTGGACCGCGAGGGGCGGCTGATCAGCTGCGAGCAGGGCAACCGCCGGGTCACCCGCACCGAGCCGGACGGCCGGATCACCGTGCTCGCCGACCGGTTCGAGGGCAAGCGGCTGAACAGCCCCAACGACGCGGTGGTCCGCTCGGACGGCTCGGTGTGGTTCTCGGACCCGGACTTCGGGATCACCAGCGACTACGAGGGTTTCCGCGCCGAACCGGAGCTCGACGGCCGCAACGTGTACCGGATCGACCCGTCGACCGGTGAGGTGCGCCTGGCCGCGGACGGATTCGGGGCGCCGAACGGGCTCGTCTTCTCGCCCGACGAGCGGCAGTTGTACGTCTCCGACACGAGGGGCGGATGCATCCGGGTCTTCGACGTGCGCGAGGACGGCACGCTCTCCGAAGGCAGGGTGTTCGCCGAGGCGAAGGACGACCTCAGCCGGTTCGACAACCTCCGCTTCGACGACGGCGGCCGTCTGTGGGCCGCCGCCATCGAGGGAGGGGTGCACTGCTACGACCCCGACGGCACCCTCATCGGGCGGTTGCGGGTGCCGGAGCCGGTGTCCAACATCGCCTTCGGTGGCCCGAAGAACAACCGGCTCTTCATCACGGCCACCAGTTCGCTCTACTCACTGGTCATGGCCGTCACCGGGCTGCCGCGCGTGCTGCGCTGAGCCCTGGCCCGGCGGCGCGCCCCCGGGGACGCGGCGTGTCAGAAGCGGACGTCGGAGCAGGCGTAGAAGGCGTTGCCGGTGTCCGCGATGGTCCATACGCCGAGGATGATGTGCTGGCCGGTCTTCCGCGGCAGGACACCGTCATGGGTGACCGTGGAGCCGGGCTGACGGCCGCCGAAGGGCACCGCGAGGAACGGCTGCGGCTCAAGGTCGGCCCTGGTCAGCGGCTTGGTCGGGTCCCAGCCGTCCTTGGTGATGTAGTACCGGAAGTCGGTCGTCGCGTGGCGAGCGGTGATGCGCCAGACGAAGGTGTGGTTCTGGCCCGCGGTCAGCTTGCTCGTCGGCCACTTTCCGCCTCGCGGATCGTCCAGTTCGGAGAAGCGTCCGATGCCGCCCGAGCAGATGTGGCCGTCGCCGGGCCCACGCGCGGGAAATCCCTTGGGCCCTTCCACGCTCGGCGGCTCCCACTGGATCTGCCCGCAGTTCCGGACGGTGCCGTTGCCGCACAATTGCTGGCGGCTGACGGGCGAGTCGGTGTAGCCGTGGGCCTGGGCGCTGCCGCTGGTGGCCAGCATGGCCGAGCCGGCGAGGCCGAGGCCCAGGAGTAATGGAGTGAGCTTCTTGCGCATGAGGTGCTCCCGTGGTCCGAGGATGCGGTGGGGCCGAACGCACACCTCTGGAGCCTGCCGATCGAACCGTGAGGAGCGGGGCGGCAGCGCGGGAACAACCGGAGGGCACACGTCCGACGCGGTCTAGACCAAGTTCGAGACTAGTCCGACGCGTTGGGCATGTCCATACCAATGGAGCCCCGTCGGCCGACGCCCCGGCCGACGGGTGACGGGCGACGGGACTCCATCCGCCGGTGCGCCCGCTCCGCTCACTCCGTGGCTTCCGCCTCCACCGGCTTGGGGATGAGGAAGGACGCCGCGAAGGCCGCCGCGATGAGGGCGACTCCGGCGATCATGCCTGCCGTGTAGCCCGCGGGCGACGTCTTGTCTGCGGGTTCAGCGGCGGTCTGCACGGCGTAGAGGACGGCGAAGCTGAGGCCCGCGCCGAGGTTGAAGGCGCCCGCGTTCAGTCCCGGCAGGAAGCCCGGGTTCTCCTTCGGGGAGAGCACGATGCCGAGGCCGTTGAGGACGATGTTGCCCACGCCCGCGTAGGTGACGCCGATGAGGATCGACGCGGCGAGGAGCAGCAGCCGCGAGTCGGCGTGCAGGGTGAACAGCATCAGGGCGACCGTCACGGCCGAGCCGACGAGGCCGAGGCGCAGGATGCGGCCGTAGCCGTACGTGGCGGCCAGGCGTCCGGCGAGCGGGCCCATGGCGAGTCCGGCGAGGGCGTACGGCGTCAGGGTCCACCAGGCCGACTGTTCGGCGCTCATCCCGAACCCTGCCCGCGCGTCCTGCGCGAAGGCCGGGATCATGCCGTTCATCACCGCGAACACGCCGGTCATGGTGAGGACGGTGGTGAGCAGCAGGGCCCAGGTGGAGCGCTGACGCAGATGGCGGGTGGCGACCAGGGGGTGGCTGCTGCGGTCCTCGACGCGCCAGAACAGGGCGAAGGCGAGGGCGGCGACGACGAACAGGCCGATGACGAGCGGCCAGTTCGCGTTGCCGAGCTTGCCCGCCTCGTTCAGGGCGATGAGGGCCGCGCCGACGGAGATGACCAGGAGGGTGACTCCGGGCCAGTCCATGCGGGTGTCCGCGCTGTCGGCGTTGTCGGCGTTGTCAGCGTTGTCAGCGGACGGGGCGGCCTTCGACTCCGGGGTGAGGGTGGCGACGAGGAGCGTGGCGATCGCGGCGACGCCGGCCATGACCCAGAACACCGACTGGAAGCCGTGGTGGTCGGCGAGGTAGCCGCCGGCCAGGGAGTCGACGCCCGCGATGCCGCCGTTGACGGCGGTGATGACGCCGAGGAGCGTGCCGTACTTCTTCGGCTCGTGGACCTCGTTGCGGAGCATGATCAGGCAGAGCGGCACGGTGGGCCCGGAGACACCCTGGATGACGCGGCCCACGAAGAGCATGGGCACGCTCTCGGCGAGCGCGGCGACGACGCAGCCGACGACCATGAGCGCCAGCATGCCGGTGAGCACCCTGCGCCGGCCGACGAGGTCGCCGAGGCGCGGCAGGAAGAGCGAGAAGAGCGCGGCCGAGGTGAAGAACGCGGTCTGGGTGAGGCCGATCTCGGCGGAGGTCGCGCCGAGGGAGTCCTCGATGTTCTTCAGGGCGGGGCTGAGCATGCTCGCGTTGAGCTGGAAGGCGAAGCAGGCCGCGAGGAGCGCGGTGACCAGGACGCCGATGCGCACCGGGCGGGAGCCGCGGGCGCCGCCCGGGGCGGCGGCGGGTTCGGTGAGGGCGTTCATGCGCTGACGTCGCCGATCCGCTCGAGGGCGTCCACGATCAGATCCCAGAAGCGCGTGTGGTCCAGGTCGACGGCGACCTGGGTGGTGCAGTCGTCCGGGGCGGGGGCGCGGAAGTCCGTCACGGTCATGCCGAGGGTGAGGGTTCCGGTGAGCTCGACGTCGACGGGGGCCTTGCGGACGGTCATGACGCTCGGGTCGATGACGTACGCGACGGCGCACGGGTCGTGGACCGGCGGCGCGTCGAAGCCCTGCGCCTCCAGGTACATGGCGCCGAAGAAGTCGAGGAGCTCGTTGACGAAGAGGGCGGGCTTGGTGCCGACCTTCCCGATGCGCTCGATGACCTCGGGCGTGGCGAGGGCCTGGTGGGTCAGGTCGAGGCCGACCATGGTGACGGGCCAGCTCTCGTTGAAGACGATGTGCGCGGCCTCGGGGTCGATCTTGATGTTGAACTCGGCGACGGGGCTCCAGTTGCCCGTGTGGTAGCCGCCGCCCATGAGGACGACCTCGCGGACGCGCTCGGCGATGCGGGGCTCCTTGCGGGCGGCCAGGGCGATGTTGGTCAGGCCCGCGGTGGGGACGATGGTGATCTCGCCGGGCTCGTGGGCCATCACCGTGTCGATGATGAGGTCGACGGCGTGGCGCTCGTCCAGGGCCAGGGTCGGCTCGGGCATGACGGGGCCGTCGATGCCGCTCTCGCCGTGGATGTCGGGGGCGTTCTCGACGTCACGCACGAGGGGGCGGGGGCAGCCCGCGGCGAAGGGGACGCCGGTGATGTTCGCGATGCGGGCCACCGAGAGGGCGTTGCGGGTGACCTTCTCCAGGGTCTGGTTGCCCACCACGGTGGTGACGGCTACCAGGTCGACATCCGGGTTGCCGTGCGCCAGGAGCATGGCGATCGCGTCGTCATGTCCGGGGTCGCAGTCCAGGATGATCTTTCGGGGCATCGCGGAACCTCTTTGTTCGGCTGAGCCGGCGCTGCGCGGCGCCGGCTCGGGAAAACGTTCTCCGAAGACTCTGTGCACAGGTGCGAATTATGTCAATGGCCGAAACCACACCCCGGCAAACGCGCCCGGAACGGACAGGGAACGGAGCGGGGCCAAGGGCGGGCAACTGCTACGCAACCAGCGGAATTTGCCCTGCGTAAAGGGTCTGGTCGTGACGGAGGCCCGCTGATAACGTTTGCCGAAATTTGATCGGCTTGCGGGAAGGGGTGGGCGCGGCGTGGCGGACGTGACGCTGAGGGACGTGGCCCGGGTGTCCGGCTGCTCCGTCGCCACGGTCTCGCGGGTGCTGGCCGGTACGCGGCCCGTCGGAGCGGAGACCGCCCGGCGTGTCCGTGCGGCCGCCGACGCGCTCGGCTACCGCCCCAACCACGCGGCCCGCGCCCTGCGCAGCCGCACCACGGGTACGGTCGGGCTCGTCCTGCCGCAGATCACGAACCCCTTCTACCCTGCGCTGGTCCGCGAGTTGACGCACGCCCTGCACGCCGACGGGCGGGCCGTGCTGCTGGCCGACTGCGACGACGACCCGGTGGCCGAGGCGGAGTACATCGCCGACCTGCTGAGCCGGCAGGTGGACGCGCTCCTCGTGATCCCGGCGGACGAGGACCGGAGCCGGGAGGCGGTGGCAGCGGCGGCGGCGCGGGTGCCGCTGGTCCTGATGGACCGCGGCTGCGGTCCCGGCATCGCCGACTCCGTCGCCGTCGACAACACGGCGGGCATGGCCCTCGTCCTCGACCATCTGGCCGCCACGGGCCGTCGCCGCGTCTGCTTCCTCGGCGCGCGGGGGACGGTCTCGGCGGCCGCCGAGCGGCGGGGTGCGTACGCGGCCGGGGCCGGGGCGCTCGATCCCGGCGCGCCGGACCGTGTCGCCCTCGGCGACTTCTCCGTGGAGTGGGGGCGGGCCGCGGTCGACGAGGTGTGGGCCGCCCGCCCCGACGCCCTGGTCTGCGCCAACGACCTGATCGCCATCGGGGCGCTGCAGCGCCTGCACCAGCTCGGCGCCGACGTACCCGGCGAGGTCGCCGTCACGGGCTTCGACGACATCCCCATGGCGGCGCTCTCCGCGCCGGGCGTCACCACGGTCCGCCAGCCGGTGGCCGAGCTGGCCGCGGAGGCGGCGCGCCTCCTCGGCCGACGCCTGTCCGACAGCGAGGACGGCCCGCGCCGCGCGATACGGCTCGCTCCCGAACTCGTCGTACGCGAGTCGAGCGCCCCGGCCGTCACGGCTCCCGCGCCCGGCCCCGGGCGGATCGGCACACCGCCCGCCGCCCGGGCCCCTCAGTCGGTCAGGGCCGGGCGCGGGACGTGAGCGAGCGGCTCTCGCCCCGAGGCAGCGGTACGGGGCCCTACGCCTGAGAGCGGGACGGGCCGGTGCACTGCCCCTCGCCCGGACACCCCAGCCGACAAACCCCGCACCAACCAGTGACCGAGCCGCCCGGGGCCCGAGGCCACCCACCACGGGAGCGGCTCGCCCGGGGCCCGAGTCAGCCCGGCCCCACCCGCGCGCCCGAGGGGCGCGGCCCGACAGTGCGCCGACCGCCACCCGGCCACCTCAATCGGTCGACGCCGCCCCAACACGGGAGCGGGTCCCCCAGGCCCGAGACAGCCCGGCCCCACCCACACGCCCGAGGGGCGCGGCCCGACAGTGCGCCGACCGGCGCTCGAGCACCCGGTCGGGCCCACGTTGCGCCCACCACGTGAGCGACTCGGCCTCGACCCGAGACAGCGGGACGCCGGCCCTACGCCCGCGAGCCGGACGGGCCGGTACGTCGACCGTCGCCCGGACACCCCAGTCGGTCACCGCCGCACCCACCACACGAGCCAGTCGCCCGAAGCCGAGACACCCCGGCGCAGCGCCATCCCCGCGAGCCGCGCGGCCGGTACGTCGGCCGTCGCCCGGACACCCCAGTCGGTCAGCGCCGCACCCACCACACCAGCCAGTCACCCGGAGCCGAGACACCCCGGCCCGGCGCCACCCCCGCGAGCCGGACGGGCCAGTACGTCGGCCGTCCCCCGGACACCCCAGCCAGTCACCGCCGCACCCACCACACCAGCGAGTCGCCCGGGACCGAGTTAGCGCAGCGCGGCCCCACGACTGGGAGCCACGCGGGCCAGTACGTCGGCCGTCCCCCGGACACCTCACCCACCACATGAGCAAGTCGCCCGGCTCCCGAGTCAGCGGAGCGCCGGGTGGGGTCGGTCAGGTGGTGCCTCGAATCGGTGCCCGGGGGCCTCAGGTGGTCAGCGTCGTACCTGCCACGTGAGGGAGTCCGTCAGGAGGGTGCGCAGGTTCGGGTCGCGGACCGCGTTCGTCGGGTCGGTGGCGTGGACGGAGAGCTTGTGGGGGCGTCCGTCGGACGGGACGCCGAGGGAGCGGGGCGTCACGACGGGCTCGTCCCTGGCCCGGCGGACCTCGCGGCCGTCGACGCTCCAGCGCAGCCGGATGCCGTCCGCCACCCGCACGCCGACCTTGGTGTCGCGGCGGACGGCACGGTCGGTGGGCGTGACGGCGGTGACGACGGACGCGTGCCGGTGGAAGCCGGCGATCATCGCCTCGCGCCCGGGGAGATTGAACTCGCGGCCGAGCGTGCGCATGATCGAGTTAGTGGTGGGGCGGTACAGGCCGCGTGGGTGGTAGCCGCCGCCCTCGTAGGCGCCGACCGTGCCGCCGTCCGGTGAGGTCTGGCCGATCCACCGGTACCACTTCTTCTTCTGCGCGGTCAGCTGGTCGGCCCGCAGCTTGCTGATGTTGCTCTCCCAGGGCTCGGCCCCCGGGTACGTGCCGTACTCGTCGTACCAGTACTCGTCGGCGAGCTTGCCCAGCGAGTGGCCGGTCTCGTGGACGACGACCTGGTCGGACTGGGCGTTGTCCGAGGAGGCGGTGGCGATGCCGTCGTAGCCGGAGGGCGAGGTGATGTCGTTGTAGCCCGCGCCGCCGTACTTGGTGGAGTTCGCGAGGACGATGACGAGGTCGGGGTCCGCGGCCTTCTTCGCGTACGACTCGACCTTGTTGGTGTCGACGCACAGCAGGCGCTCGATGCCGTCGCAGTAGAAGGCCGAGCCGAGCGCGGTGTCCTTGACGGTGCCGTTCGTCGGGTCGCCGGAGACGCCGGACTGCCGGGAGACCGCGTCGACGGCCCACACGTTGAAGAGACCCTTGTACGAGGCGTACGGCTCGACGGCGGAGACCTTCGCCCACTTGGCGCGCACGTCGGCGTGGAAGTCCTCCTGCTGCGAGGCGGTGTAGCCGTCGCCGAGGAAGACGACGTCGAGCTTGCTGTCGGTGGGGCCCGCCTCGACGATCGGGACGACGTCGCCGTCGCCCTTGATCTCCGCGCGCTCCTTCGAGGAGAGCTTCGGGGAGGCCGGGACCTCGGTGTGCCGGGGGTGGCCGTCGGGTCCGGTGAAGTACTCGACGTGCTCGGTCCGGGCGGCGGCCGGCTCGGGGTCCGCCGCGGCGGCCGTGCCCGCGGGGCCGGTGGCGACGACCGCCGCGGTGAGGGTGATGCCGGTGGCGAGGGCGATGCGCAGGGGCGCTCGTCCGGTGCGACCGGGTATTCGGTACGTGGGGGGCATGGGCGTCCTTCCGAAGTCCGCGATATAAATGGCGGGTTAAGCATGGTTAAGGCGCGGCTCAACGTAGGGGTTTCCGGGACGCCAGGCAATGGGTGTGCCGCAAGTTGCCTGTGGGGCCGACGAGTTCGCGCCGCCGTGAGTACGTGGACCCGACTCCACGTACGAAGAGGCAGGCGTGCGCGGAGACAGACGTCCGGAGAGATGGCGGAGAGGCAGCGGTGACGCAGAAGAGTTCCGAGGGCGTGCGACCCGACGATCCGGCGGAGATCGGGCGGCGCGTCCAGCGCCTGCGCGGCGAACGCGGCCTCACCCAGCGGCAGTTGGCCGAGCCCGCCTATACCCCCGCGTACGTCTCCACGCTGGAGTCGGGAAAGGTGCGCCCCTCGGAGACCGCTCTGCGGCATCTCGCCCAGCGCCTCGACGTCAGCTATGAGGAGCTGGCGACGGGCCGCCCCGCCCACCTGGCCGCGGGCCTGCGCCTGCGCCTCACCGACGCCCGGCGCGCCCTGGCCACCGGCGCCCCCGAGGACGCGGCCGGACTCTTCCACGCACTCCACGAGGAAGCCGTCGAGCACGCGCTCGTGGACGAGCGGGCCGAGGCCCTCCTGGGTCTCGGCGACTGCCTCCTGGAGTCCGGTGAACTCACCGACGCCCGCGACCGGTTCGCCGCCGCCGAGCGGCTCCTCGCCGACGAGCCGCTCCCCCGCCGCGTCCCGGCCATCCGCGGCCGCGCCACCGCCCACCTCCTGACAGGTGAACTGCGCTACGCCTGCTACCTGTTGGAGAGCACCCTCGACGAGCTCGACGCCTCGGACCTGCACGATCCCGACGCCCTGCTGCTCCTCTACACGGCGTCCATCGCGCCCTACATGGACATGGGCGCGCACGCGCGGGCCGCGCACGCCGCCGAGCTGGCGCTCGCGCTCGCGCCGCGCGTCGACGATCCTGCGCTGGTCGCGGGGATGCACCGCGGTGTGGCCCGCACGCTCATCGCCGAGGGCCGCATCGCCGAGGCCGACGCGTCGCTCGCCAAGGCCCAGGAGCTCTACCGCCGGCTGCACATCCGCACCGAACTCGCGCACTGCCACTGGATGCGCGGCTACGTGCACGCCCAGGACGGCGACCTGGAACACGCCGAGACCGAACTGCGCACGGCCCGCGACATCCTCGCCTCCAAGAGGGCCGCGCTCTTCACCGAACAGGTCGAGGTCGAGCTGGCGGACGTGCTGCGGCGGCGCGGCAAGGCCGAGGAGGCGGAGGCGCTGCTGCGACCACTGCTCACCGCGGACGACGAGGACGAGGGCGCGGGGGCGCTCGGGGCCGGGCGCGGCGCGGTGCACGCGGGTGGCGCGCACCGGCTGCTCGGCCTGATCGCCGAGGAGCGGGGCGACACCGAGCGCGCCGAGGAGCACTACTGCGCCGCGCTGTCCCTCCTCGAACGCTCCAGCGCCGTCGGCGATCTGGCTGACCTCTGCCGTCTCCTGGGCGATCTGCTGCGCCGCACCGGGCGGGTGGAGGCCGCGATGGACGCGTACCGCACGGGACTCGGGCACCGGGCCGCGCCCGGCACGACCACGCTGGGGCCCGCACCCGCCACTCCCCCGATGTGAGCCCGCTTGAGCCCGCTTGAGCCCGCCTGAGCCCGCCTCCTCTGCATCGAAAGATGTACGGGCATTTCATCCACGGCTACGACTCTCAAGATCACGCGGGCACCGAGGATGGTGAGTGAGCCCCTGACGTGGCGGTATCGAGCGATATCGAGGAGAGACACATGGCCGGCCCGCACTCCCGAACACCCGCCCCCTCGCCGGCCGGAGCCCTGGGCCGGGCGCTCGGCGGCGGTCTCGTCATGGCCGTGGCACTCGGTGCGGGCACGGCGGTGGGGCCCGTGCTCGCCGACGCCGTCGGGGTGAGCGGGTTCGTGGTCCGGCTCATCCCGGCCGCGCTGGTCAGTGCGGTGGCCGTGCCGCTCGTCGTGTTCGCGCTGCGCCGCCGGGGCGGCTCCCTCAGAGACATCGGGTTCGGCGGTCCCGGCGAGAGCCTGCGGGCCCTGCTCGTCGGGGCGGGGGTGACAGTGGGCGCCGCGGCGCTCGTGCTCGGCGCGGGGACGGCCGCGGGGCTGCTGAGCTGGTCACGGCCCGATCTGCCCGAGCTCGCCGGGTTCCTGGTGACGAACGGAGTGGTCGCGCTGCTCCTGGAGGCACTGCCCGAGGAGACGACGCTGCGCGGCCACACGTGGACCGCGCTGCGCGGCCGGTTCGGCGCCCTGGTGTCGGCGCTCGGCACGACGGCCGTGTTCCTGGTCGTGCCCGGTCTGTCGACGGTGGTGGAGGCCGGGGTGGCGCCCCTGGTCGGCGGGGAGGCCGGGCCCGTCGGACTCGCGCCGGGCGGACAGGCGCCGGTCGACTACCTGATCCTCCTGACGGTGTTCGGCCTGATGCTCGTCGCGGCCCGCACCGCGGTGCGGCGCGCCCCGCTGTGCGCCGCCATCGGGGCGCATCTGGCCTTTCTGACCGTCAACCGGGTCGTGTTCGAGGGGGACGAGCGGGGCGCCGGCTGGTCCGTGGCGCTGTCCTCCCCGGACGTGGAACTCCTCGTACCGGTGTATCTGCTGGTCGCCATGGCCGGGTTCGCGGTGTGGCGGCGGGTGGCGAAGCGGCGTGACACGGTGGCTCGGCCGCGCCCGCGCCCGCACCCCTTGGTCATCGCGCGGCCGCCACGCGATGAGTGAGGTGGGCCAGGTGCGCGCCGGGCTGCCGGAACCGATGTGGTGACGGCTCATGGACCGCGGCGGGTGGCGTACTGCACCATGGCGGGCAGACAACTGTTCGGCGTTCCACGCATGCCACGACTCTCCATGCCATGACACGCCACGCGATGACAGCCCAGGCCGACGCCTGGAAGGGAGCGGCCCCTTGACCTCCGCGTACCGCGTTCTCCCGGCCACCGCGGATGTCGTGATCGTCGGTGGCGGGGTGATGGGCGCGAGCATCGCCTTCCACCTCGCCGAGGCGGGTGTACGCGACATCGTCGTCGTCGAGCGCGGCGAGCTCGGCGGCGGCAGCTCGGGCAAACCGATCGGCGGAGTGCGGGCGCAGTTCTCCGATCCGCTCAACATCGAGCTGGGCCGCCGCAGTCTGCGCGCCTTCCAGGACTTCTGGCGCCGGCCGGGCGCGGACATCGGGCTCGACACCGTCGGCTATCTCTTCCTGCTGACCGGCCCCGCTCAGGCGACCGGATTCGAGGAGAGCGTGCGGACGCAGAACGCCCTCGGCGTGCCCAGCCGCATGATCGGCCCCCGCGAGGCCCGCGCACTATGCCCCTACCTCAGCACCGAGGGCCTGGTGGCCGCCGCCCACTCCCCCGCCGACGGTCACGCACGGCCCGCCCTCGTCGTCCGCGGGTACGCGCGTGCCGCGGCGCGCGCCGGTGCCGTCTTCGCGACGCACACCGCGGTGACCGGCATGGACACGGCCGGCGACCGCGTCACCGCCGTACACACCGACCGCGGCCCCGTGTCGTGCTCCGCGGTCGTCTGCGCCGCCGGAGCCTGGTCGGCGCGGATCGGCTCCATGGCGGGCGTGGAGCTGCCGGTGCGGCCGCTCCGCCGCCAACTGGCCTTCACCGTCCCGCTCGTGCCCACCCCGCCGCGCATCCCCTTCACGATCGACTTCTCCTCGTCGGCCTACTTCCACAACAGCGACGACGGACTGCTCCTCGGCCTCGCCGACCCCGGCCAGGCCGAGGGCTTCGACACCACGTGGACGCCCGGATGGCTGGACATGTTCCGCGAGGTGGCGCGTCGACGGGCGCCCGCCCTCGCGGAGATGGCGGTGTCCGGCGGCTGGGCGGGCCTGTACGAGGTCACGCCGGACCACAACGCGCTGATCGGCCGCTGCGCCGCACCGGCCAACTTCCTCTACGCCACCGGGTTCTCCGGGCACGGCTTCCTCCAGGCCCCCGCGGTGGGCGAGATCGTCCGCGACCTGCATCTGGGGCGGCGGCCGTGCGTCGACGTCACGCCGCTCGGCGCGGACCGCTTCCACCCGGGCTCCAAGAGCCGTCCGGAAGCCCATGTGGTGTGATCCCGAAAGGACGACGTGCCGATGACCGGACAGTGGCGGCTGCGCGCCGCGTTCGCCGCGCGGCTCTCGCGGATGTACGGGCGCGAGGTTCCCGCGTACACGACGTTGGTGGACGTGTCCCGCGAGGTCAACGAGGACGTCCTGCGCACGCGGGGCGCCGAAGCCGAGCGCCTGGGCTCCATCGGGCGCGTCACCGCGGAACGGCACGGCGCGATCCGCGTCGGCACCCCTGAGGAGCTGCGGCAGGTCGCCCGCGTCTTCGGCGCCCTCGGCATGCGCCCGGTCGGCTTCTACGACCTGCGCGACACGCCCGGCAGCGCGCTCCCCGTCGTGTCGACGGCGTTCCGCCCGGTGGACGAGGACGAGCTCGCCCGCAACCCGTTCCGGGTCTTCACATCGATGCTCACCGTCTCGGACCCCCGCTTCTTCGGCACGGACCTGCGCTCGCGCCTCGCCGCGTTCCTCGCGGACCGCGAACTGTTCCCACCGGAGCTGCTCGCGCTGGCCGACCGGGCGGAGGCGGAACGGGAACTGCCCGCAGCGGACGCCGAACGGTTCCTCGACCTGGCCGTACGGGCCTTCGAGTTGTCCCCTGAACCCATCGACAGGGAGTGGTACGCGGCTCTGGAGCGCGTCTCCGCCGTCGCCGCGGACATCGGCGGCGTACGCAGCACCCACATCAACCACCTCACGCCGCGCGTCCTGGACATCGACGAGCTCTACCGCCGCATGACCGAGCGCGGCATCGAGATGATCGACACCATTCAGGGGCCGCCGCGCTGGGCGGGCCCCGACGTGCTGCTGCGCCAGACCTCCTTCCGCGCGCTCGACGAGCCGCGCGCGCTGCGCACCGCGGACGGCAGCGTGACCCTCGGCGCGCTGCGGGTGCGGTTCGGTGAGGTCGAGGCCCGCGGCATCGCCCTGACCCGCGAGGGCCGCGCCCTCTACGACCGGCTGCTCGGCGTCGTCGACGAGCGGGCGGCGCAGCGGCCGGCCGGCGAGCGCGGCGATGTCGCCCGCGCCGTGTGGAGCGAGCACCTGCCCCCGACGGAACGCGAACTGGCCGTGCGCGGGCTCGGGTTCTTCACCTACCACGCCGTCGCCGGGCGGCCGGCGGACGGCAGCCGTCCGCCCTCGGACCTCGCGGGCCTCCTGGACCGGGGCTGGCTGCGCGCCGAGCCGATCGTGTACGAGGACTTCCTGCCCCGGTCGGCCGCCGGCATCTTCCAGTCCAACCTCTCCGACACCGGTTCGAGGGACAGCGGCCAGGAGGGCAGTTCGTACGACGCCGACCGGCTCTCCGGCGTCATGGGCCGGGACGTCCTCGACCCGTTCACGCTCTACGAGCGGCAGCGGGACCGCTCCCTCGCCCGGATTCCCCGCGCACTACGTCCCCAGGGAGCGTCATGACCGGCATCACCCTGCCCGCCACCGACGAGCTGCGCGCCCGCGCGCGGGCCGCACTGGACCATATCGGCGTCACGCTGCCCGAGGGCAACGGGCTGCGGGCCCGCACGCCCATCACAGGCGAAGACCTCTTCGCCCTGGCGGCGACGGGCACGGCAGGGACCGAGGAGGCGCTCGCCGCGGCCCGTGCGGCCTTCCTCGACTGGCGCACCACACCGGCGCCGCGCCGGGGCGAACTGGTGCGACGTCTGGGCGAGTTGCTGCGCTGCCACAAGGAGGACCTCGCGGACCTCGTCACCATCGAGGCGGGCAAGATTCGCTCCGAGGCGCTCGGCGAGGTCCAGGAGATGATCGACATCTGTGACTTCGCCGTCGGCCTGTCCCGGCAGCTCTACGGCCGCACCATCGCCTCGGAGCGGCCGGGGCACCGCCTGGCGGAGTCCTGGCATCCGCTGGGGGTCGTCGGCGTCGTCTCCGCGTTCAACTTCCCGGCCGCGGTGTGGTCGTGGAACACGGCTGTCGCGCTGGTCTGCGGCGACACCGTGGTGTGGAAGCCCTCCGAGCTCACCCCGCTCGTCTCCCTGGCCTGCGACCGGCTGTTGGCCAGGGCGGCCGACGACGTGGGGGCGCCCCGCGACGTGCACCGGCTGCTGCTCGGCGACGCGGCCGTCGGGGAGCGGCTCGTGGACGATCCGCGGGTCGCGCTGGTCAGCGCCACCGGATCGACGCGCATGGGGCGCGAGGTCGGGCCGCGCGTCGCCGCCCGCTTCGGCCGCTGCCTGCTCGAACTCGGCGGCAACAACGCGGCGGTCGTCGCGCCGTCCGCCGATCTGGACCTCGCCCTCCAGGGCATCGTGTTCGCCGCGGTCGGCACCGCCGGGCAGCGCTGCACGACGCTGCGGCGCCTCATCGTGCACCGCGGCGTCGCGGACACCCTCGTCGGCCGTCTCACCGCCGCCTACCAGAAGCTGCCCATCGGCGATCCCTTCGACCGGGCGACGCTGGTCGGGCCGCTCATCTCCGCACGGGCACTTGACGACATGCGCGGCGCGCTGGCGCGGGTGCGCGGTGAGGGCGGCGAGCTCCTCGCGGGCGGTGCCCGCCGCCCGGCCCCCTCGGCGCCACATGCCGCGTACGTCGAACCGGCTGTCGTACGCGTGGACCGGCAGACCGACGCCGTCCGCGAGGAGACGTTCGCGCCGCTCCTGTACGTCATGACGTACGACACCTTCGACGAGGCGATCGCCCTGCACAACGACGTGCCCCAGGGCCTCTCGTCGAGCATCTTCACCCGCGACCAGCAGGAGGCCGAGCGGTTCCTGTCGGCGGAGGGCTCCGACTGCGGCATCGCCAACGTGAACATCGGGACGTCCGGCGCGGAGATCGGCGGCGCGTTCGGCGGCGAGAAGGAGACCGGCGGAGGCCGTGAGTCGGGGTCCGACGCGTGGCGCGCCTACATGCGGTCGGCCACGAACACGGTCAACTACTCCAGCCGGCTCTCCCTCGCCCAGAACGTCAGCTTCCTCTGAGGGGCTCTTCAGCTTCTGAGGGGCGCCGGATCGGTCAGGGCGCCATCTCGTACGTCCCCGCCAGCGCCTCCACACGCTCCCAGACGCGGGCCGAGCGGGCGTCGTCGACGACCGGGCGGCGGACCGCGCCCAGCGCCCAGCTCTGCTGGTCGGCGGTGGCGGAGTCCTTGCCGTGCAGCTCGACGGCGTGCGCGGAGAAGTCCCGTACGAGAACGGCGAAGAGCTCGTCGAGCACGTCCTGCTCCAGGCCGGTCAGGCGCGCCTGCTCCAGGATCAGCTGGCCGTGCACGACCAGCGCGAAGAGCTGGCCGACGGCGAGGAGCAGGTCGAGGTCGCGGCTCTGCTTCTCGTCGGGGGCGGCGGTGGTGACGAACTCGCAGAGCGCGTCGGCCTGTTCGCGGAAGCGGGCGACGTTGGGCACCTCGGCGTACGCGTCGAAGGCGGTGCGCCAGTCGTGGAAGCGGATGGCGCCGAGGCCCCGGGCCGGCCCCTGCCGGAAGAGGAAGTCGTCGTCGGCCGCGTCGAGGCGGGTCGGTACGGGCTCGTACTCGGCCGGGTTCAGCAGGTGGTTGCCCATGAACTTCAGGATCAGGGCGAGGTTGACGTGGACCGTGCCCTCCAGCTTGGGCAGGCCGCGGATCTCGATGGCCGCCTGCGCGAAGTAGTTGTCCTTCTCGAAGCCCTTGGCGGCGATGACGTCCCACATCAGGTCGATGACCTTCTCGCCCTCGGTGGTCACCTTCATCTTCGTCATGGGGTTGAAGAGGAGGTAGCGGCGGTCGTCGGGCCCGGCCGAGCGGAAGTAGTCGACGGCGCGGTCGCTGAACAGCTTCATGCCGACGAGCCGGACGTACGCGTCGGTCAGCTCGCGGCGCACGTGCGGGAAGGCGGTGACGGGGCGGCCGTACAGGACGCGGTTGTGGGCGTGCGTGACGGCCTCGTACATCGCGTGCTCGCAGATGCCGATGGAGGCGGTGCACAGGTTGAACTTGCCGACGTTGACGGTGTTGAGGGCGGCGTCGAAGGCGGCACGGCCGGTGTGCAGGACGTCGTCCGGGCCGACCGGGTAGTTCTCCAGGCGGAACTCGCTGACGTACTTCGACGAGTCGACGACGTTCTTGACCAGGTGGTACGCCTCGTGGCGGCTGTCGGCGGCGAAGAAGACGTAGCCGTCGGGGCCTTCGATGTCGGTGCGGCGGCCGAAGACGGAGACGAGGCCCGCGGCGTTGCCGTTGCCGATGTAGTACTTCGATCCGGTGGCCCGGAAACCACCCTCGCCGTCCGGCTCAAGGAGCATGTCGGTGGAGTAGATGTCGGCGCCGTGGCTCTTCTCGGACAGGCCGAACGCGAACACCTCGCCCTGGGAGAGGAGTTCGGCGGCGCGGGTGCGGGCCGCGGCGTTGTCGCTCTGCCAGACGGGGCCGAGGCCGAGGATGGTGACCTGCCACGCGTACCAGTAGTCGAGGCCGTAGAAGCCGAAGATCTCGTTGAGCGCGGCGATCCGTGCGGTGTCCCAGCGCTTGTCGTCCTGCCCCTCGCCGGCGGCGGAGGCCGGGGTGAGGAAGGTCGCGAACAGCCCTTCCTTCGCGGAGAACTCGAGGAAATCCGCGAGCCAGGCGCGGGAGCGGTAGTCCTCGATCAGCTTGCGCTTGCCGCGCGCCTCGAACCAGTCGACGGTGGCGCGCAGCAGCCTGCGGGTCTCCGGGTCGAAATGGGTCGGGTCGTAGGTGGTCGGGTTGAACAGCAGCGGGTCGGCCATGGCGGTTCGCCTTTCCGGCTCGGGAGTGAGGGAGGAGGGTGGTCTTCGGGTGTTCAGTGCTCGGGAGCGAGCCGGTGGAGGGTGGCGAGCACGTCCTCCAGCCAGGCGAGCGTCATCCGCTCGTACGCGATGCCGCCGCGCAGCACGACGTGCTGGAGCTCCCGTCCGGCGTCGGGGGATGTGGGTCCTTCGGGGGCCGGGGCGTCGGGTCCTGTGAAGTCGCGCCGCTCCCCCGCGAGGTAGTGCGCGAGCCGGTCGGCGTGCGCCTGGCGGTGCCGTTCCACCTCGTGGATCAGCGCGGCGGGGTCGTCGAAGGCCGCGCCGCGGATCTTCACGGCGAGCTCGTGCCGGACGCTCTCGGGCTGGATCGGTTCCTGCAGCCACTCGGAGAGCGCGGAGCGGCCCTGGGCCGCGACGGAGTACTCCTTCTTGTCCGGCCGGTCCTGCTGTGCCACCTCGCGGGCGCCGATCCAGCCGTCGCTCTCCATGCGCTTGAGGACGCGGTAGATCTGCTGGTGCGTGGCGGCCCAGAAGTAGCCGATGGAGCGGTCGAACCGCCGGGCCAGTTCATATCCGGAGCCGGGCTTCTCCAGCAGGGAGACGAGAATCGCGTGCTCAAGCGCCATGCCCCGAATCCTTCTATGCAACTCGTTGCATAGACAAGCGGCACCGGGCAGGTGAGACGTGACTCACCTGAGGCGCACGCGGGCGCTGTGCGGCCCGCCCGCAGGTCACACGGCTACCGAATTGATGCCTCGTTAGAGAAACGTTCCCCCTTTACAGAACGTTAAATTTAATCAATTCCGCCTTGTTTTAATTTCAACCGTGCGGCAATCTCGAATGGCGACGCGGGGATCATAAGGCTTCATCGGTCTGGCGGAGGAACCAACGTGGGAAATTACGAGGAAGACCAGGAAGAGCGTCGGCGCATGCTGCGCAAGCAATTCGCAGACAAGCAATACATTGACTGTGTCGAAACAATCGTGGAAGCCGCACCGGACGTCGCGGTGGCGAACCTCACGGCCCCGGCCGTAGCAGGTGTATCAGGTGGCGTCGGGGGTGCTGCGGCAGTGCTGATCAGTGGCCCGGTAGGCATCCTCGCTCTGGGTGCTTGCGCTACTGGCGGCGCGCTCCTGGGCGTGAAAGCTCAGGATTCGTACCGCGCGGCACCGACAGAAGACCGGGCGCGCGTTCGATCCCTCGGAAAGAAGGCCGGAACGACCGGCGTAGTGGGGTGGAAGATCGGCAGCGTAATCGTCAAGCTCGCGAAGTAGACGCCCTACTGAGGTTGAACTCGTGGGGTCTGTCCTTGCTCAGGTGGAAGGCGACGTGGGAGAGCCGGCCGCGTCGCAGGAGGGACCAGATCCCTTAGACGGGGTTGAGGTCAGCAGGTCACGGTAGTCGCGCCAGGAGAAACTCTTGTGCCCGTCCCGGCTGCCGTCGTCCCAGCGGGGCCGGCAGACCAGCCTCGACCGGTGGCTGCACCATCCAGGGCGTGCGCAAATTGCTGGTGCGTAACGGGTGGTCCTGCCAGGTCCCGGCCCGACGCGCGATCGAGCGGGACGACGAGGCGGTGGCCGGGTGGGCCAGGGAGGTGTGGCCCTGCGCGGAAGGCTCGCGGCGGCCCGTGGAGCGTGGCTCGTCTTCGAGGACGAAGCCGGTTTCTCCATGACGCAGGTCCGCGGCCGCTCCCGCAGACGGGTCTCCATCGCAGCGCTGACCTGCTACAAACCCGCCAGCTACGGCTCCAGCTGAGCGAACTGCTTCTCGCTCAGCCTCGGCAGTGACGCCGGAACCGCTCGGCCGCCCACCATGGCCACATCGGCCTCTCAGTATTCCCAGCTGGCGTAGACGGTGACGTTCTCGCCGTTCTCCCTGGCTGCGACGCACACGTCTCGCCAGTCGAGCAGCCAGCCGCTGGAGTGGCACTTCTCCCGCTGGAGGCCCAGTTCGCGGATGATTTCCGGGCGGGACAGGCCATCCTCGCTGACGACTGTCGCGGCGCGCCAGCAGCCGCCGGAACCGCAGCTGGTGCCTTCCTCGGTCATCGTGATGCCTGGCGGCAATGATGGGAGGGCCTTGGACGGCGGGGCGTCCGAGCCGTCGCTGATCATCAGCGCGTGCAGGAGGCCGGCCGCGAGGGTAAGGGCGAACTGCATCCCCAGAAAGCCGATCGCTCCGTTGCGGCGGGAGACCCATTGCGGGGGAGGAAAGCTCTCGTGCCGTCCTTCCAGTCCCGCGCCGCAGGCGATGAGCAGGGGCGCGAGAACCGTGAACACGAGATGGGCGTCGGGCCCGGGGGCGTCGATCCAGCCCTGCTGGACACTGATCAGCACACTGGCTCCGGCGAGCAGCGTGCCGCCGATCGCGAAGCCGACGGGGCGGGTACGGGCGATCGTCATCCAGACGACGGCGGGCGCGACGGCAAAGAGTGCCCCCAGGGCAGTCAGCATGTACGCGAACACGTGCGGCCCCGAGCGCCCGGTTCCGCACACCCCCGGCTCACCTCAGGCCCGCAGGCCGGTCGTTCATGCCGTGAGTGCGACGAAGTCGTCATTGCCAAAGTCTCATCTGTACGCGCCTATGGCCTCGCGGTGACAGCAATCCTGCCTATGTGACAGCTATCAGGCTTCGGCTCATCAGCCCCTACGACTCCACGAGTTCACCTCAGTAACCGCTAAAGGCACGAAAGGCATCCGTGCCGTCCGAGTTGATGCCGGCTTCCCTCACCCGTCCGGGGGTTCAGGCGGCCCCGAGCCTGCGTACGGCCGCCAGCGCCCGGTCGGCGTGTGCGCTCATGCGCAGCTCGCTGCGGACCACCTCGGCGACGGTGCGGTCCCTGGCGATGACGAACGTGACGCGCTTCGTGGGAGCCAGGGAGAAGCCGCGGGTCACACCGAACCGGCCGCGCACCACGCCCTCGGGGTCCGAGAGCAGCGGGAACCCGAGAGTGTGCCGCTCCGTGAACTCCCGCTGCCGCTCGACCTCGTCACCGCTGACCCCGACGGGACGCGCGCCCGCGGCGCCGAACTCGGCGGCCAGGTCGCGGAAGTGGCAGGCCTCCGCCGTGCAGCCGGACGTGAGGGCCGCCGGATAGAAGAACAGCACCACCGGGCCGTCCGCGAGGAGCTCCGAGAGCCGGCGCGGGGTGCCGGTCTCGTCCGGCAGCGTGAAGTCCTCGACGGTGTCACCGACCGCCACACGCGCCGTCATGCCCGGCTCCTGTACGACGTTCGGTCCATCGGCGACACGGTGCCTCCTCGATCGGCGGGAGCGAAACCCTACTCGATGCGCGGGAGCCGCCGACGGCTGCCCTCCCTACCACCCTTGACCTCCTGAAACGTCCTCGTGCAATGCTGGGGCACGCCGGGAGGCACCGAGAGACAGACGGGGAGTACGGCATCACGATGGCATCGGCACGACGGACAGCGAAGGGCGTCTGGGACCGTTTCTCGGCATCCGACCCGGGACTCCTGCGGCTCATGGCGGGACTGCGCACGGTCGGGGCGATCCTCCTCGCGCTCGCCGTGCTCGCTCCGCTCGGCACGTCGGTGACCCATCTCGTCGCGGGCGCGATGACAGCGATGGTCGCCACGTTCGCGATCCAGGAGAAGGAGGTCCGGGGGCAGGCCGTCACGCTGGCACTCGGGCTGCCGGTGGCGCTGACGGCGATCTCCCTGGGGGCGCTGCTCAACTCCCGTGTGGTGGCCGGGGACCTGTTCTTCGTCCTCCTGATCTTCGGCGCCGTCTACTGCCGCCGCTTCGGCGACCGGGGCACCGCGCTCGGCCTGATCGGCTTTCAGGTCTACTTCGTCTCGCTCTTCGTCAGCGCGTCCACGTCGGCGCTGCCCACGCTCTACCTGACGTTGACGGTCGCCTTCGTGTGCAGTGCGGTCGTACGGTTCGCCGTGGTGCCGGAGACGCCGGAGCGCACCCTGGCGCGGCTGCGTGAGGCGTTCCGGGCCCGGCTCGCCCAGCTGATCGCCCACCAGATCGAGCTCCTGGAAGCGGACGTCGGCTCCGCCGAAGGACCGGAGAAGATCCTGGACGACCTGCGGCGCAGCACCGCCCGGCTGCACGAGGCCGCGCTGATGATCCAGGGCCGCCTGGAGGAGGGCACCCGCGACGCGGCGGCGGCGGCGCTCCTGCAACGCAGGGTGGCCGACGCCGAGATCGCCGCGGAGCGCCTCGGCGTCCTGCTCCTCAACGCCCGCAGCGCGGAGCGCGTGGAGACCCTCACCCTGCACCTGCCGAGCGCCCACGTGCCTCTGTCGCGGCGCGGCCGGATCGGGCCGGACGCGGGCACCGCGCTCCGCCGCGACCTGCGGGCGCTGCACCTGCTCGTGGTGCGCCTGGTGCCCGACGACCACGGCACGGCGCTCCCCTACGTACGCAACAGGCTGCTCGGCTACCGCGAGGAGCAGGGCCTTCCGCAGGGTTCCCCCGCCATCCAGGACTGCTTCCGTGCGATCGGTGAGGCGGCGCGCGCCATTCTGGGTCTGCGCCTCGCGACGGACGGGGCGCCGGACGAGGAGTACGACAGCCCGGAGGTCCTGCGTTCGCGTGAGGAGTTCGAGGCGGAGGAGATCTCGATCTCCGGTGAGGCCGCGGACTCGGACGCGGAGGAGCAGACCGGGCTGCGGCGGCCCACCACCAGGGCGGCCGTGCAGGTGGCGGTGGGCTCGGCGCTGGCCATCGTGGGCGGTGAGTTCCTGTCCACGCAGCGGTGGTACTGGGCGGTGCTGACCTGCTGGGTGGTGTTCCTCAACACCGCGTCCACGGGCGAGATCATGGTCAAGGGCTATCGCCGTCTGGTCGGCACGGTGCTCGGTGTGGTGGCCGGAGTGGCGCTGGCCGGAGCCGTCGGCAACCACACGTGGGCGGCGTTCGCCCTGGTCGTCCTGTGCGTGTTCGGCATGTTCTTCACCGCACCTCTCTCCTACGCGATGATGTCGTTCTTCGTCACGGCGATGCTGGGCCTGCTGTACACGCTGCTCAACACCTACAGCCTCGACGTCCTCGTGCTGCGGATCGAGGAGACGGCGCTCGGCGCGGCCTGCGGGATCATCGCGGCGGTCCTGGTGCTTCCGGTGCGGACGTCGCACCGGACCGACGAGGAGCTCGGCACCGTTCTCGCACGGCTGCGGGACGTCGTGTCGGCGGCGGTGGCCCAGCTGAGCGGTGGGCCACCGGTCGACCTCGTGGACCTGGCGCGCGACCTGGACACCGCGCTCGACGACCTGCGCAGCTCGACGAAGCCGTTGACGCATCCGATCGCGCCGCTGCGGGCCCGTCGGCAGACGGCCCGCTACATCGTCGCGCTCCTGGAGACGTGCGCCTACCACGCGCGTTCGCTGGCGGCGACGGCCGAGTTGGTGCCCTCCAGCAAGAGCGTCGCCGCCGACGCGCGCCTCGCGCTCGCCGGGCGGCGGATCACGCACAACATCGACCTGATCGCGGCGAAGGTGCGTGACGAGGAGACCGACGGCGTCATCGAGTCCGGGTCCAGCATCGCCTCGATGCTGGACAGCGGCCGCCACGAGGTGCTGCGGACCGGTTCGGTGGCGTTCCGCGTGCTCCGGCATCTGCAACGTCTCGACGAGGGCATCGTGGGTCTGGCGCGCCCGCTCGGCGCCCCGCTCGCGGCGCCCGAGTAGAGCCGGGGTCAGCGCACCCAGGCGCTGTACGACATGACGTCCCCCGCCTTGATTCCGTACGTGCGGTCGTTCCTGGTGACCGTGTCCTCCAGGCCCAGGACGGCGCCGCCGGCCGGGTCCAGGATCAGCATCCGTCGCAGACCGCCGCTCTCGTGGACGTACGCCTGACCGGTGCGGCCGAGCCGGTCGGTGACCGTCCCCGCCGGTCGCAGGCCGTCGGCGTCGGCGAGGATGCGGGCGAGCGCGGCGTTCTCGCGGGCCCCCGGTGTCCAGTGGCGGAGGAACATCGCGACGGCGTCCAGGAGTTCGCGGGTGCCGGTGAGCGGGGCGGGGTCGCTCGGGTGGCTGAGCTCGGCCAGGTAGTCGCGGAGGGCCCGTGGCGTGTGCGGGGGCCGGGACCGCGGAGGGGCCGTGCCCCGGCTCGGGGGGTAGGTGCGGTCGCTGAGGACCTTGCCGTCGTGGACGGTGCGCGGCCCCTCGTCGCTGTCGGCGATGACCGGTCTGCCGGGGCGGCGGGGGTCGGTGGCCACGACCAGTTCCGTGTGGCTGCCGTCCGGCCGCCAGCGGGTGATCCGCTCCTCGGGCAGGGTGATCGGCGCTTCGGCGCCGGGTCCCGACCCCAGCGCAAGGCTCCATGTCCGCACGTGCGTCCCCTGGCGGAGCCGCGGCGCGCCGTCGGCCGCCGCCGACGCCGTCGCCCGGTCGGCGATCCGGTCGAGCGACAGCGGCGTGGATCCGGCCCGCGGGGTGAGGGGGTGGGGGGCCGCGGCGGCGGGTGCGCCGCTCGACCCCGCGAGGACGAGGGCCAGGGCGGCCGCCACAGCCAGGGAGACCATCTCGATGCCCCAGACCAGGCGGCGCACCTGGCGTGCCGGCCGGCGGCGTGCCGCGGGCGCGCTGTGCAGGAGCAGGTTCAGCTGCCGTTCCGCGTGGGTGGGCAGGGGCCGGTCGCGGTACCGGATGTCGTCGCCCGGGACGGGGTCGGCGCCGCGCAGCAGGGCGAGTTCGTCGTCATGAGCCATGGCCGTGGTCCTCCGGAACGGTGGCGCGGGTCGCTTCAGGGGCGGGCCGTGCGGCCGGTGCGGGCCGCATGCGGTCGATCTCGGCTCTCAGCCGGCGGCGGGCGCGGTGCAGCCTCATCGCCGCCGCCCTGGTGCCGCAGCCGAGGGCGGTCGCGAGCTCGTCGGTGTCCAGTTCCTCCCAGGCGGTCAGGCGCAGCACCTCCTGGTCGGCGGTGGAGAGCCGGTTCAGCGCGTCGTGCACCCAGTCCCCCGGGCGCTCGGCGTCGGGTCCCGCCACGACGTCCCTGCGGTGGCGGCTCTCGTCGTGGCCGATCCGTTCGAGCAGGCGGCGGCGACGCCCGTAGCCGCGGACCGCGTTGGCCAGGCAGCGCCGCGCTATCCCGTAGAGCCAGGGCAGGGGGGTCGGTGGCAGGTCGGCGCGGCGCCGCCAGGCGACGGCGAACACGTCGGCCACCACCTCCTCGGTGTCGTTCGTCGGGCCGCCGAGCCGCCGTGCCACGTAGCGGCTGACCGCCCAGTAGTGCTCGCGATAGGCAGCGGCGAAGGTTTCGTCGTCGCTCACGGTTACGAAGTGTCCGGCACCGCCGTGATCGTCACACCCCCGGGGTGTGATCCATGTCGCTTCGCTCACCTGTCACAGAACGGGCCCCGCCGGACACAGGCGGGGCATGGACAGCAACACCGTGGTGCCGCCGCCCGCGCGCGCCTCAGACCCCGATTCCGTGCCCGTGCGTTCGGCGCCCCGGCCCCGTCGCCCCGGACACGCCGTCATCAAGTGGCTGACCACCACTGACCACAAGACGATCGGCACGCTCTATCTGGTCACGTCGTTCGCGTTCTTCTGCATCGGCGGTGTGATGG
>NZ_JBFBEE010000032.1:0-109671 GCF_040683555.1 Streptomyces sp. NPDC093510 | reverse complement strand
CATGTCGGTCACTTGGCGGGGAAGGCCTCCTTCCTCTCGGTTGCCTTCGCTGGTTCCGGAGCGGCTTGCAGGCCGCACCCATTTCCCCGTAGTAGAAGTCGGCGGCCCCGGGCTCGTGCTTGCCATCCTCGAACGCTTTACGCAGCGCCCGGTACACCGGTGCCAGTTGCAGCGGACCGACGTGGTCAGCGCCGGACGGGGCCGCTTGCCAGCCGGGGGCCGCAGCTAGCTGCCGCGCCCGCCAGTGGTGTTCTTCGACGAGGGTGCGCCGCTGGGTGAACCGTGCGAGGTGCCAGCCCCGCCGGTGCACGGAGCGCGGGACAGTGCTGAAGAGGCAAGCGCCCTCCAGCCGCAGTTGGTCCAGGTGCACGGTCCCGGTGAACAGGCACCCCGTCAGGTCGACGTTGGCGAGCACCAGGTGGGCCGCATCCACTCCGCGTAGCGAGGTGATATGCACTGCGACGTCGGACGTGTCGGACGCCGCGGTAAGAGGCTCTTCTACCATCTGGCGGCCGGGGGCATGCGGTTCGGTGAGAAGCGCCTTGAACGTGCTGCGAGACGAAGGGCTCATCCGCACCATCCACGGCGCGGTAGCTTCGTCGCCGATGTCGGTGAGACCACGGGTGAGTTCAAAATCGACTACACCCCACCTGCCTGGTACCTGGCCAACGACAGCGAAGCCAAGCCGGAGGGAGAAGCCGACCGCGGAACGCGGGCCTGGAGTCCCGGCACGGCCGGCCTCGTGGGTCAGCGCGCCGCTCATCGGGTCGAGGCGGAACAGATCAGCTGACCAAAGCTGGGGGTGCGATCGTTCGCGCTCGGTCGTAGAGATCGCGGGCCGCAGCATTCTTCAGGTGCGGCCGAATCAGGCTGAACATCGTCTTCACGCGATCGTCGGCCCGCCCGGATTGGACCATGGGGTAGTCGTCGAGCGCCTGGTGCCAGGTGGCACAAGCCGCTTCCAAGTGGCCTACCTCCAACTGTCGTTCCGCGAGCGTGGCACGGTGCCGAACCCGTGCCCGCCGGTAGACGCTGAAGCGGACCTTGTCTGATTGCTGCATGGCTTCGACGGCTCCGGGCACGTCACCGAGTTCGTAACGCACCTGGCTGATGTGGTAGTTGAGCGACGACGGATCGTACGAGCCGAACGCTTTGCCGCGAGATTCCGCGCGGTCCATGGCGGCCTCTGCCTCCCGGATGTACCGAAGGGCGCTCGCACGGTCACCCGTCTGCGCCGCCGTGTGCGCTTGCTGACCGGCCAGGAAGGCCCGCATCCGAGGGCCGGCCTTCGGGGATGCTGCGGCAGCGGCGTCCGCCAGTTCCATAGCCTTGGACCCGTGGTGCAGATCGACCGCTTGCACACTCATGCCACGCAAGGTCGTGCAGTACGTGAGGTGATCCTCAGCCGCTCCAGCCAGCTTCAAAGCCTTGACGTAGTAGCGCTGAGCGAGCCCGTGGAGACCTTCATCCACGGCCATGTATCCAGTCAGGTACAGCAGGTCGGAGGCAGCGGATTGCATCGCTTGCCGGACATCGGCGGGAGCATCGGCGCGCAGGTACGAGGCGACCGTGTTGACCATGAAAGAGGCCGCCATGGGGCGGGCGTGACGTCCGCCGAATTGGTCGTCCAGCTCTGAGACGCGCTCGGTCATCGCTATGACCATGTCTACTTCGTTCATGCCGATGCGTGACGCGCGGCCGGACTGCACGGCCTCAGCACGTCCGATCACGTCGGGCCACCCGGGGATCGTCAAGGCGACCGAGAACAGGCCCGCGCCCAGGACTCTGCGGCGGGACGGGTCCATATCTTGCCTCCCCAGATCGATCAGCCCTTCCACGGTATCCGCGGGCACAGGGGAGTGATCGGGGGGAACGGGCAGGCCCGCTTCAGCATGCGTGACCGGACGGCCGAGCCGACGGGAGAAGACTTCGAGGATGCAACCCCGCACAACGTCACGTGGAACGGTGCCGCCAAGCCAGTGGCTCACGGCTGACTCGTCGTAGCGCAAGGGGGTGCCGGTCTCCGTGCCTATGCGGTTTACGGCCCGTGCGAACTGGCGGTACGTCCAACGGCTCTCGGCGAGCAGGTGGCCGAGCGCTCCGTTCGGGTCGCGCTTCGCCATGACTCTCAACTCCCCACGCTCTTGCGTGCTTTCAAGGCTTTCAAGTCCCGAGGGTGCTGCAACGGTACCGCCGTGCGTGGTCGCGCGGTTGCGTAGAGCACACGAAAGATCGGCGAACCGCTCGCCACAGACATCTCCGCCGAAGGGCTGAGTCATGAGAAGCGAAGCGCGGGCAGTACTTGCCCGGATGACCGAGAAACAGGGCACAGACGGAGTGCTGAAGCTCGATGCTGCTGACGGGCACGAGCCGCCCCCGGGGTCGATGAAGTACCTACCGTGCCAGTGCCCCCAGCATCGAGCCCGTCAGGCACAGGACACCGCCAGCGGTGTGCTCCGAGCCAAGGTTCGAGAGGCCAATGAACGCAGTGCGGGCGAACAGCCGTGAGCCGGTTAGCCGCCCGCGTGACGAGCTACGCCGGGCCCCTCCTGATCATCACCATCTCGGCGTCGATCGGATTCGTACTCGGCGTGACTGCCGCAGGCCCGGCCACCCCATGAACTCCTTCCTGGCCGCGTGAATGTGGCTCCCCCACGGGCGGCCAGGGAGGGCAGTACTGCCGCCCACATACGGCGGTAGCCCCCCGTCCGACTGCCTTGGCGTGACGGCGGTTGGCAGCCGGACGGGCCCACCGATGCACCAACCAACGAAGGAGAGTGCAGCAGTGTCCGCAACGCTAGTACGGCCCGCCCCGGAGATTGTGGCGCGGCGAGCTCGCGACATCCTCGCGATCGTCGAGGCTGACCGCGAGTTCGACCGCCTGCGCACGGCGTGCGCGAAGTACGACGAGGACTGGCAGAGCTTCACGGGGTACGCCCTGGTGGATGGGTTCGACGTCGCGAAGGACACCGAGCCTCTGTTCCCCGAGGCCATGCGTGCCATGGCGATCAAGTCGGCCATCTACGAGATGGCGGACCAGAACGAGGAGGCCGCCGAGATTCCCGTGGCGGTGCCGGTCGACGAGATGATCCACGCGCTCGCCGCTCAGTTCACCGTGCTCTGCCGCATCCAGGACCGTACGAACATCAAGTTCGTGCACGCCACCGACTGCGAGGTCATCGGCGAGTGGGATCACGGCGACTACACCCACCAGGTCTACCGGGAGGCGTGGGGACCGATGAACGAGCGCTACTGGTTCGGCAAGGAGGAGACCGCCAGGCGCAAGGCGGTCGTCACCGCGAAGTACGGCCCGATCGGCGTCCTTGACGGTGGCCGCCGCTTCGCTCCCGGCTTCCCCATGGCGAGCCAGGAGCGCTAGTTGAAGGCACGGCGTAGCGCCAGAGTCGCGTCGACCTCCGGGAAGGCTCGCCGGATCTCACGGTCTGCCAGGTCGATCAGCAGCTCCAGCGCACCAGGTGCTGCGCCGTGCACCAGTTCACGCAGGTACTCATCAAGGTCGGCGACGTCAGCGGGTAGCGCTACGTCCCCGAGCAGAGCCACCCCGTCCGTCTTGTACGGCGCGGGCGGTAGCCCCACCTTCTCTGGATGAACACAGACAGGCACACCACGCAGGGTGTACCTGTGGCCGTCCTCCGGGTTGAAGGGGCACTCACGAGACGGACGCTCGACCACGTCGAACTCACCGAGCGGGAAGAGTCGCGACGGACAGATGCCGCACGCGCGGTGGCCGTCACCGGAGACGAATGCCTCAGCCATGGGCGGCAGCGTAGCGTGGTCGACGTGGCGGGACAGCAGCTCTAGGAGGCCCACACCCGCGCGGGTGACGGCCCCTTTTTCGTCATCAGCAATCGGCTGGGTTGTTCGCCCGCTTGGGCAGGCAGAACAGCAGGACCCACATCAGGGCGAGGAGGCTGCCGACCCACCACAGCACGGTGATGAACGCGTCGCGGTTGAGCCCGGCGTCGAGGGAGCCGTCGGTGGTGGCGAAGAACACCAGGGCGGTCAGCGCGGTACCGAGGGCGATGCCCAGGTGCATGACGGTGTTGAACAGGCCCGAGGCCGATCCGGCGTCCTCGTGCGGCACTCGCGCCAGCGACATGTCGGCGAGCGGGCCGCCGACCATGCCGAGGCCGAACCCGATCAGTACCACCGGAGCGGTCATCGCCGGCAGGGTCAAGGCCGCCTGGCCCGCGTCGATCTGGAGCCCGTAGGCAGCCATCGAGGCCAGGGTGATGAGGGCACCGGCCTGTGGCAGCCGGCGGGCGAAGCGCCCGCCGCTCTTCGCCACGACCGTCGCACCAGTCAGCTCTCCGAGGGAGAGCAGCACGAAGGCCAGGGCCGCGTGGAAGGGGCTCATGCCCAGCCCACGTTGGAGGTAGAGCGTCCAGGTCATGAAGAACAGCCCGCACAGCAGACCGTGCATCAGCTGCGCGGCCATGCCGCCGGAGAACTGCCGACTCCGGAAGAGGGACAGGGCCACGAGGGGTGCGTTGCCCTGTTTGCGCTGCTGGTGGCGGAGGAAGGCGCCGAGGACGAGAACGCCCGCGGCGAGCAGGGTGAAGCACCACAGCGGCCAGTGATGCAGGTGCCCCTCGGTGAGAGGGAAGACGATCAGGACCATGGCCAACGCGGACAGCAGCATGCCGGTGAGGTCGAGCCGGTCGGCCTTCTTCACGGTCGACTCGGGGATGAACCTGCGTCCCAGGAGGATCACGGCGAGGCCGACGGGCACGTTGACCAGGAAGATCGGCCGCCAGGACATCCCGAACAGGTCCGCCTCGGTCAGCAGACCGCCCATCACCGGGCCCAGAACATTGGCGAGTGACATGACGGCTCCGTACAGGCCGAACACCTTGCTGCGGTTCTGTCCCTCGAAGGTGACATGAAGGGTGGCCAGGATCTGCGGGATCATCACGGCCACTCCCACGCCCTGGAGCGCGCGGGCGGCGATCAGCACGCCCGGCCCGGCAGCGAGGCCGCACAGCAGCGAGGCCGCGGTGAACACGACGGTGCCGATGAGCAGGACCCTGCGCCGGCCGTAGAGGTCGCCGAGGCGTCCGCCGGTGATCAGCCCGACGGCGATGGGCAGTGAATAGCCGGTGGTCAGCCACTGCACCGTGTCCGGTCCGGCGCCAGTGGACTCCTGGATGGCGGGCAGGGCGGTGAGGACGACCGACTGGTCGATCATGTCCATCAGCTCGGCGCCCAGGAGCACCAAGAGGGCGGTCCAGGCAGCCAGGCCCATCTTCGACAAGCCAGGTACTGGGCGGGTTGGGGACTGGGTGGTGTGCTGCGGCTCGTTGTCGAGCGCGGAGGAAGACACGACGGGAACTCCTGATCCAAAGGAATCGGGGAGCCCTGCCGAAAGCCGCACCGGG
This sequence comes from Streptomyces sp. NPDC093510, assembly GCF_040683555.1. Taxonomy (NCBI): domain Bacteria; kingdom Bacillati; phylum Actinomycetota; class Actinomycetes; order Kitasatosporales; family Streptomycetaceae; genus Streptomyces; species Streptomyces sp. NPDC093510. The sequence goes on along the minus strand of NZ_JBFBEE010000032.1, from coordinate 104,272 downwards.
GCCGGAAAACACGAAACCCGGGGCAGACGGCAGAGCTGCACCCGGGAAAAGACAGAAAACTGCGGGGGTGACGCAACTCAGACCAGCGCGACGTCCGCCCCCGGACACGTGCGACAAGACAGCACGTGGGGAACGCGGACGACTACTTGGCCTGGTTGATAGGACGTCACCTCAAGATCGACGCAGAAGGAACAGGAACTCCAGCCACTGCTGCCGAAACCTCCGGCGCAGAAGCCTGACCACTTTATGACATCTCGGGGCCCTTCGTACAGCAGATAGTGCGCGGGCTGTCTGCTGAGCAGGAGGTGAGGTCACATCACGGGCGTATGCGGTCACGCATGGCCCGTGAGGCGGGCCGCCGAGGCGATGGTCGAGTGGGCCTCGCGTTCGGTGAGGCCTACACGGAGTGCCGCTTCCGTGAGGTGGGGGGCCAGGGTTTCGCCGAAGCCGTTCTCGTAGGCGCGGCAGGCTGCCCAGAAGAGGCGGGTGTTGCGCTGGCCCTCGTGTGCGGCGAGGACGAATTGGACCAAGCCGTGGCCGCGTTGGGGCTCTGGGGCGGGGTGTCCGGCCGGTGAGTGGCTGACCGGCGAGTTTTCGGCCGGGGGGTGGCCGGTCGGTCGGGTTGCGTGCTGGGGGGTGCGGGGCGGGGGCGTGAGCAGGCGCAGCAGGGACGGGGGACAGTGCGCTGGTGGCAGGCGTGCCGTGCCGGGCGCTGTGCTGTAGAGGCCGTGCTCGGTGCGGGAGCCGGGGCCGACGAGGTAGCCGCCCGCGCCCCGGATGTCGATGCCGGGGGCCAGCCGGCCGGCCGAGTTGGGGATCACTGTGTCGGGCGGCCCCGCCAGCCAGATGTGGCGGCCGCCGCTGGGCGTGATCACTACGACGGTGTCGGGGATCGTGAAGAGGTGGCGCAGCGCCAGTTCGCGCAGGGCCGCCGAGGCGTCCGTACCGGACTTGGTGTCCAGGTCGATGCCGATCAGATGGTGTGGGGGCAGCCCGCAGGCGATGCCGTAGCCGGTGGCCCATGGGGCGGCGGCGAAGAGTTCGCGGATGCGGCGTGGGTCGGTCGTCGCGTCGTACACACCGTGTCCGACACGTCCGCATTCGCCGTGGCAGAGGGCGGGCCGGGGGTCTTCGTGGTGGGGGGAGCGCAGGGCCGGGAGCTTGGTGCGGGACAGCGGGATCACCGCGAGGCCGCGTTCGGCGGCCGACAGGGCGTGGGCGAGCGCGAGGGTGGTGGCATGGCGGTCGGTGGTGGCCATGACTTCATTTTCGTACGCATGTTCGAAGAAGGGAAGGGGGAGCGGTCGGGGAATGGGCCGGACGGGGTGGTCGGGGAGGGGGCGCCGCCCCTGCGCGCGGTCTGCGCGGAGGGTGGTGCAGGAACGCTTCGTCCCTTGCGGCGTATGGCCTGAGCTGCGGTCCGGCCGGAGGTGCGCGAACGTCGTGAGAGGCCGTCGGGGGCGCTAGGAGCGTTTATCGATATGTCATCACGCTTGCGGGGGAATCGCGGCTTCCTGGGTGGTTCGCCGGGGATTCGGTGGGCAACTCTGGACTCGCGACGTCGTGCAGCGCACTCCGGGGCGGTCGGCCAACTGCCTTGGATCAAGCCGTACTTCCGGTGCGCCCGGCCTCGGCCGGCGCGTATCTCCAGCTCTGGAGGAAAAGACATGGCAAGCATCCGTACCGCCCGCATCATCGCGGCCGCCGCGGCCGTACCGCTGGCTGCCGCGCTCTTCTCGGGCGTCGCGACGGCCGACAACGGAGCCTTCGCGAACAACGGATCGAACGCGGGTGTCGCGACCGTGAACGGCAGTGGTGTCGGCGACGACAACGGCGGCAACTCGTCCACGACGCAGCAGCAGGCCGTCGGCAACGGGGCCTCCAACCAGAACAACACCGCCCAGGCGAACGGTCCGGGGTTCACGGCGATCGACCAGTCGAACGACAACCTCGCGGTCAACTTCGCCCAGCTCTGGTGAGCCGGTGGCCCCTGGACCCGCTCGGGACGGCTCCAAGGGGCGCGAGCTGTGGGGTGTGACGGTCTGTGCGGCGGTGTTACGACACCGCCGCACAGGCGTGTTCCCTCCCCCCGGGGCGTCTCTTCCGGGACCGGGGGCGTCTCTTCCGGGGACGTATCTCCTCCGGAGGAGCGGCGGCGGGTGATCCCTTGACACCGGCACGGTAACTGACGGACAGTCAGAAAGCCTTGTCGGTACGAGAAGGAGAGGCCGCCCCCGTGCACCTCGCCCCCACCGAACGCCAGCGCCGACTCCGTGCCGAACTGCGCTCCTACTTCCGGGACGTGATGCCCGAAGGGCCGCCCGACGGCGCGGACGCGCAGGGACGGCGCCGACTGCTGCGACGGATCGGCGCCGACGGCATGCTCGGGCTCGGCTGGCCCGTCGAGTACGGCGGGCAAGGGCGGGGCGCCGACGAGCAGTTCGTCTTCTTCGACGAGGCATACCGCGCGGGCGCCCCGGTGTCGATGGTCACCTTGAACACCGTCGGCCCGACCCTCATGAAGTACGGCACCGAGGAGCAGAAGGCCACCTTTCTGCCCGGCATCCTCAGCGGCGACCTGGTCTTCGCGATCGGCTACAGCGAGCCGTCCGCCGGCACGGACCTGGCGTCGCTGCGGACCCGGGCCGTGCGCGACCGTGACGGTGACAGCTGGCGGATCGACGGGCAGAAGATCTTCACGTCGAACGCGCAGGACGCCGACTGGATCTGGCTTGCCTGCCGCACCGACCCGGACGCGCCGAAGCACCAGGGCATCTCCATCCTCCTCGTGCCGACCGGCGACCCCGGCTTCTCCTGGACGCCGATCGAGACGGTGGGCGGGCTGACGACGACGGCGACGTACTACGACGGCGTCCGGGTGCCCGCCGCGAACCTCGTCGGTGAGGAGAACGGCGGCTGGGGTCTCATCACCAACCAGCTCAACCACGAGCGGGTGGCGCTCGCCGCGATCGGCATGCAGGCCGAGGACTTCTACGCGGCGGCGCTGGACCGGGCGCGGACGCCCGATCCACTGACGGGCGAGCGCCGGATCGACGCGCCGTGGGTGCGGTCGAGACTGGCCGAGGTGCATGCCCGTCTCGCGGCGACGCGCCTGCTCAACTGGCGTCTGGTGGGCGATGTGGGCGCCGGCCGACTGGCGCCGGGCGACGCGAGCGGCGTGAAGTTCACCGGGACCGAGTCGGCGGTGGAGGTGTACCGCATGTGCCAGGAGGTCGCGGGCGAGGCGGGCCTCGTGCGGGCCGGTTCGCCGGGCGGTCTCGGGGACGGTGAGCTGGAGCGGATGAACAGGGCCGCGCAGATCAACACGTTCGGGGGCGGGGTGAGCGAGGTGCAGCGCGAGATCGTCGCGACGATGCGGCTCGGTATGCGGAGGGGGCGGCGGTGACGCCGGTGACGGCAGTGGCGAAGGGGAACGCGGTGACGCCGGTGGCGGAGGGGAACGCGGTGGCGGCGGTGGCGGAGGGGAACGCAGTGGCGGCAGGGACGGCGGTGCGGGACATCGCGTACGAGGAGTTGAAGGCGTTCGAGGGCAGGGCGGCGGCCGAGGCGGGCCGCGGCAAGGACCCGGTCAACGAACCCATGATCAGGCACTGGTGCGAGGCGATGGGTGACACTCATCCCGCCTACACGGGCGCGGACCCGGTGGCGCCCCCGACGATGTTGCAGGTCTGGACGATGGGCGGCCTCTCCGGCCACGGCGGCCACGGCGGCCACGGCGGCCACGGCGGCCACGGCGGCCACGGCGGCCGCTCGGAGGCCTACGGCGAGTTGTTCGGCCTGCTCGACGGTGCCGGTTACACCTCGGTGGTCGCCACCGACTGCGAGCAGGAGTATCTGCGGGCGCTGCGGCCGGGCGAGGAGATCACTTTCGACGCGGTGATCGAGTCGGTGTCGGAGCGCAAGACGACCAAGCTGGGCACGGGGCACTTCGTCACGACACGGATGGACGTCCGCGCGGACGGCGAACTCGCGGGAACACACCGCTTCCGCATCCTCAAGTACGCCCCGGCGCGACGGAGACCCGAAGGCGAGCGGCCCCGCCCGGTCGTCAACCGCGACAACGCGGGCTTCTGGGAAGGCGTCGCCGGGCACCGCCTGCTCATCCAGCGCTGCGGCGGCTGCGGCACGCTCCGCTTCCCCTGGCTGCCCGGCTGCAACGCGTGCGGTTCGCCCGAGTGGGACACGGTCGAGGCGAGCGGCGAGGGCACCGTCTATTCGTACGTCGTGATGCACCACCCGCCCTTCCCCGCCTTCGACCCTCCGTACGCCGTGGTGCTCGTCGAGCTGGCGGAGGGCGTGCGCGTCATCAGCAACCTCACCGGGGTGCCGCACGACAAGGTGCGGATCGGGATGCCCGTGCGCCTCGTGTTCGAGCGGGTGGACGCGGAGTTGGAGCTCCCCCTGTTCCGGCATCTGGAAGGCGCGGAGGCCGCCGGGGGCTCGTCGCGGCCGGCCGCGGAGCGAGGAGGTGGCTGACATGGACTTCACGCCCACGGAGGAGCAGGCGGCCGCGCGCGGCCTCGCCGGAGAGATCTTCGCCGACCTGGCCACACCGGAGCGGCTCGCGGCGGCGGGCACCGGTTCGGACCCCGAGCTGTGGAAGGCCCTGTGCGCGGCGGGGCTGCCGGGTGCGGTGGAGGACATCGGGCTGCTCGGCCTGGTGCTGCTCCTCGAGGAGCAGGGGCGGGTGACGGCACAGGTTCCCTTCGCGGCGAGCTGTGTCTACGGCCTGCTCGCGGTGGCCGCGCACGGCACGGCCGAGCAGCGGTCCCGGCTGCTGCCGCCGCTCCGGCAGGGAAGCGCGGTCGCCACGGGTGCGTTTCCCGCCCGGAGCGGGGTGGAGGCGGCCCCGGACGGGACGCTGAGCGGCACGGTGGGGTGGGTGCCGTGGCTGCGGGACGCGACGCAGGTCCTGGTGGCGGCGGCCGACCGGACCCTGTGGCTGGTGCGGGTCGCCGACGCGTGTGTGGAGCCGGTCGAACTGACCGCGCCCTGGGCAGCGGGCCGGCTGGCCTTGGACCGGGCGCCCGGGGAGCGGCTGGGCGGCCCCGGAGCCTACGAGGACGTGCGGGCCGCCGCGCGGACGGCCTTCGCCGGGCTGCAGGCCGGGGTGTGCGCGGGATCGCTGGCCCGCGCGGTGACCCACACGAACGAGCGCGAGCAGTTCGGCCGCCCCCTCGCCGCGAAGCAGGCCGTCCAACTGCGCGCCGCCGACGCCCATATGGACACCGAGGCGATCAGAGTCACGGCCTACGAGGCGGCCTGGCGCCGTGACGCCGGTCTGCCGTACGGCACGCACGCGCTGACCGCCGCCTGGTGGGCGTCGGAGGCGGGCAAGCGCGTCGTGCACGCGGGCCAGCACCTGCACGGCGGCACGGGCGCCGACCTCGACCACCCCGCGCACCGGCACTTCCTGTGGGGGCGGCAGCTGGACGCGTACCTGGGGTGCGGCAGCGAAGCCCTGGAGGAACTGGGCGAGTTGATCGCGAAGGAGGAGCCGGCATGAAAGAGGACGTCGGCACAGAAGAGGCGACCGGGGCGAAGGCGGGTGCCCATGCGGAGGTGGCCGGGGCGAAAGCGGGTGCCCACGCGGAGGCGGCCGGGGTGAAAGCGGGTGCCCACGCGGAGGTGGCCGGGGCCAAGGCGGGCTTCGGCGTGGCGAAAGGAGAGGAGCTGCCGTCGCTGGAAGTTCCGATCACCCGCACGCTGATCGTCGCCGGAGCCATCGCGTCCCGCGACTACCAGGACGTGCACCACGACGCGGAGCTCGCGCGGGCCAAGGGCTCCCCCGACGTCTTCATGAACATCCTGACGACCAACGGCCTGGTCGGACGGTACGTCACCGATCACTTCGGTCCCACCGCCGTGCTCCGCAAGGTGGCGATACGCCTCGGTGCGCCCAACTATCCGGGAGACACGATGGTGCTGACCGGCGTAGTCGAGGACGTCGAGGCGGGGCCCGGCGGTGACACGGCCGTCGTCAAGGTCGTCGGGGCCAACGGCATCGGCAAGCACGTGACCGGCACCGTCACGGTCACCGTTCCCGCGGGAGGCACCGCATGAGCGTCCGTACGCGCGACAGCCTCGGCGGAAAGGCCGCCGTCGTCGGCATCGGGGCGACCGAGTTCTCCAAGGACTCGGGGCGCAGCGAGCTCAAGCTGGCCGTGGAGGCGGTGGGCGCCGCGCTCGACGACGCCGGGCTCACCCCGGCCGACGTCGACGGCATGGTCACCTTCACCATGGACACCAGCCCGGAGATCACGGTCGCCCAGGCGGCGGGCATCGGGGAGCTGTCCTTCTTCTCCCGCGTCCACTACGGCGGCGGCGCGGCCTGCGCCACCGTCCAGCAGGCGGCCCTCGCGGTGGCGTCCGGAGTGGCGGAGGTCGTCGTCTGCTATCGCGCGTTCAACGAACGTTCGGGGCGCAGATTCGGCTCCGGGGTGCAGCGGCGCGAGCCGTCCGCCGAGGGCGCGGCGCTGGGCTGGGCCCTGCCGTTCGGACTGCTGACCCCCGCCTCCTGGGTGGCGATGGCGGCTCAGCGCTACCTCCACACGTACGGTCTGACGCCTGACGCCTTCGGCCAGGTGGCCGTCATGGACCGGAAGTACGCGGCCACCAACCCCGCGGCGTACTTCCACGGGAAGCCGATCACGCTGGAGGACCATGCCGCGTCGCGCTGGATCGTCGAGCCCCTGCGTCTGCTGGACTGCTGTCAGGAGACGGACGGCGGCCAGGCCGTCGTCGTGACGAGCGTGGAGCGGGCCCGCGACCTCCCGCGTCCGCCGGCCGTGATCGCGGCGGCGGCCCAGGGCGCGGGTCGTGCCCAGGAGCAGATGACCAGCTTCTACCGCGACGACCTGAGCGGGCTTCCCGAGATGGGAGTGGTGGCGAAGCAGCTGTGGCGCACCTCCGGGCTGGCTCCGGAGGACATCGACGTCGGAATCCTCTACGACCACTTCACACCGTTCGTGCTGATGCAGCTGGAGGAGTTCGGGTTCTGCGCACCCGGGGAAGCGGCGGGCTTCGTCGCCGAGGAGCGGCTGCCCATGAACACGCACGGCGGCCAGTTGGGGGAGGCCTATCTGCACGGCATGAACGGCATCGCGGAGGCCGTCCGGCAGGTGCGCGGCACCTCCGTGAACCAGCTGCCCGGCGCCGCGCTCACTCTGGTCACCGCGGGCACCGGCGTCCCCACATCGGGGCTGATTCTGCGGTCGGACGGCTGAACGCGGCGCGTCTACCTGACACGGGACGGGTTCCGGCCCTTTCACTCGGCGTATGCGTCTCCAAAAAATGATCATTGGACTCGTCCTCGTCCTGACGGTCCTGACCGTGGATCTGACCGCCTCGCCGCCGGGTGCCGCGTCCGACCGCCCCGCCGGCAAGGCCCCCGCCGGGGTGTCGACCTTCCGCGGCTGGGCCTTCGACACCTGCCACACCCAGTCCATCGACACCATGCGACGCTGGCGGCAGTCCAAGTACCGCGCGGTCGGCGTGTACTACGCGGGGCGCGGCCGGGCCTGCAAGCGCCAGCCGCATCTGAACCACAGCTGGCTGCGCGAGGTGAAGCGGATGGGCTGGAAGGTCCTTCCGGTGTACGTCGGGTCGCAGTCGCCGTGCGTCGTGGCGAAGAACAAGAAGCACATCCGCATGGGGCGGTACCCCTGGCGTCAGGGGAGGAACGAGGGCCGTGACGCGGTCCGCACGGCGAAGGCGATGGGCATCCGGCAGCGGAGTCCGCTCTATCTGGACATGGAGGCGTACACCTACCGCCAGAAGAACTGCGCGCACACCACGCTCGCCTTCGTCCGCTCCTGGAACCGCGAAGTGCGCAGACACGGCTACGTCCCCGGCTTCTACAGCAGCGCCGACGCCGGTGTGCGGCACATGGACCTGGCGCGGCGCTCGGGCGTGCGCGATCTGCCGTCGGTGATGTGGTTCGCGCGCTGGCACACCCCGCCCCACCTGTACCGGGAGCCCGCGCTGAGCAGCAACGCGTGGCGTCCGGCACGGCGTATCCACCAGTACGCGGGGAACGTGAAGGAGCGGCACGGCGGGCGCACCGTGGTGATCGACCGCAATCTGGTGCACGCCCCCGTGGCACGCATCAGCTAGCGGGGGCGGCCGTCCGGGCGGGCTGTCCGTCCGGGCGGCTCTCGGGGGTCAACCCTCAGGGACGTGCTCCGCCTCCTCCACCTGTAGGAGGTGGAGCCAGCACCACTCGTACAACCTGAGGCGGACACGGCTTCGGGACCTGCGGCCGATCCGCGAAGTAGGGGGCGCTTCTAGCGTGGAGCCATGACCGCATCCATGGTGTCCGTGTGCACCAGCGCTTCCAAGGCCGCGACGCGGGGCACGGGTCCGACACGGGCCACCGGGCCCTGCGCGTACCCGTCGTTCGCGTCCTACGTGCGGGCCCGCCAGCCCGTACTGCTGCGCACCGCCCGCTCGCTGACCGCGAATCCGAGCGATGCCGAGGACCTGCTGCAGACCGCGCTCACCAAGACGTACGTGGCGTGGGACCGGATAGAGGACCACCGCGCGCTCGACGGCTATGTGCGCCGGGCCCTGCTGAACACGCGCACGTCGCAGTGGCGCAAGCGCAAGGTCGACGAGTTCGCGTGCGACGAGCTGCCGGAGCCCGAGGTGACGCCGGCCGGGGACCCGGCCGAGCAGCAGGTGCTCCGTGACGCGATGTGGCGCGCGATCATGAAGCTGCCGGCGCGGCAGCGCGCGATGGTCGTCCTCAGGTATTACGAGGATCTGAGTGAGGCGCAGACCGCCGAGGTGCTCGGGGTGTCGATCGGCACCGTCAAGAGCGCGGTGTCGCGAGCGCTCGGCAAGCTCCGTGAGGACCCGGAGCTCACGCCGGTCCGCTGAGCGGCCACGGTGCCGCCGATGATCGATCATCCCCTGGACTAGTGACATACCGCGCGGTATGCGCGCAGAATCAGCGCAGCCCTTACTGCCGCGTAGGCGATGTCGCCCCAGGAGGACGCCGTGCTGAGCACGATGCAGGACGTACCGCTGACCGTCACCCGCCTCCTGCGGCACGGAACGACCGTGCACGGGACGTCGCAAGTCATCACCTGGACCGGCGAGGGCGCCCCGCAGCGCCGCAGCTACCGCGAGGTCGGCGAGCGCGCCGCCCAGCTCGCACACGCCCTGGTGGAACTGGGCGTCGCGGAGGGCGATGTCACGGGGACCCTGATGTGGAACAACGCCGAGCACGTCGAGGCGTACTTCGCGGTGCCGTCCATGGGCGCGGTCCTGCACACCCTGAACCTCCGGCTCCCCGCCGAGCAGTTGGGCTATGTCGCACGCCACGCGGGCGACAAGGTGATCCTGGTGAACGGCTCGCTGGTCGGGTTGCTGCTGCCGCTTCTGCCGAACCTGCCCCAGCTGGAGCACGTGGTCGTTTCCGGGCCGATGACGCAGGAATGCCGCACGGCGCTGGACGCGGCCTCCGGTGTACGGGTCCACGAGTACGAGGAACTGATCTCGGGGCGCCCCACGGCCTACGACTGGCCCGAGCTGGACGAGCGCCGGGCGGCCTCCCTCTGCTACACCTCCGGCACCACGGGGGAACCCAAGGGCGTCGCGTACTCCCACCGGTCCATCTACCTGCACTCCATGCAGGTCAACATGACCGAGTCCATGGGCCTCACGGACGCGGATCTCTCGCTCGTCATCGTCCCGCAGTTCCATTGCAACTCCTGGGGTCTGCCGCACGCGGCCTTCATGACCGGTGTGAACATGCTGATGCCGGACCGCTTCCTCCAGCCCGCCCCGATCGCCGAGATGATCGAGAGCCTGCGGCCCACGCACGCCGCGGCCGTCCCGACGATCTGGCAGGGCCTGCTGGCCGAACTGACCGCCAAACCGCGTGACGTCGGTTCCCTGACGCAGGTGACCATCGGGGGTTCGGCCTGTCCGCCCGCCCTCATGAAGGCGTTCGACGCGCTCGGGATGCGGGTGTTCCACGCCTGGGGAATGACCGAGACCTCCCCTCTGGGCACGGTGGCGAGGCCGCCGGCCTCCGCGGCGCCCGGCTCCGACGAGGAGTTCGCCTACCGGATCACGCAGGGCCGTTTCCCCGCCGGAGTCGAGGGGCGCCTCATCGGCCCGAGCGGCGAAGAGCTCGCCTGGGACGGCGAATCGGCCGGTGAGCTGGAGGTGCGCGGCCCGTGGATCGCGGGAGCGTACTTCGGCGGTCCGGACGGCGAGCCGTCGCGCCCCGAGGACAAGTTCAGCGAGGACGGGTGGCTGAAGACCGGCGATGTCGGCGTCATCAGCCCGGACGGGTTCCTCACCCTGACCGACCGGGCGAAGGACGTCATCAAGTCGGGCGGCGAGTGGATCTCCTCGGTCGAGCTGGAGAACGCCCTCATGTCCCACCCCGACGTGGCCGAGGCCGCCGTCGTGGCCGTCCCGGACGAGAAGTGGGGCGAACGGCCGCTGGCCGCCGTGGTGCTCAAGGGGGGCGCCGCACCTGACTTCCAGGTTCTCCGTGAGCACCTCGCCACCAGCGGCATCGCGAAGTGGCAGCTTCCGGAACGGTGGTCCGTGGTGGCGGAGGTGCCGAAGACGAGCGTGGGGAAGTTCGACAAGAAGGTGTTGCGGGGGCGCTTCGCCGAGGGGGCACTGGACGTCACCCGGATCTGAGAGTCGTCCGCGCCGGCAGCGTGGTCGTCGCCCAGCCGAGCGCGAGCCAGAGGGCGGCGACCGCGCACACGCCCGTCCACCCCCAGTGGGTGAACGCGGTGCCCGCGAGGGCGGAGGCCACCGCTCCGCCCGCGAAACCGGCCACCACATAGGCGGTGTTGGCGACCGCCGGGCTGGAGGTCGCCGTCAGCGCCCGGGTCTGGTTGGCGACGTGGTTGGCGACCAACGCCATGTGCAGGACGACCGCCGCCGCGCACAGGGCCCACAGCGCCCCGCCGCCCAGCCAGAACAGCGGCACCGACACCGCCGCCGTCCCGTACGCGTACGAGACGATCTTGGCCGCGCCGAAGCGGTCGACGAGGCCGCCCGCGAGCGGTGCCACGACAGCGGCGGCGAGACCGAAGAGACCGAAGAGACCCGCGGCGGCGGTCGTCATGCCGTACCCGTCGTCGCCGCTGCCGGTGAGCAGCAGGGCCAGCGAGGTCCACAGCGCGCTCCACGCCCCGTACATCCCGGCCTGGCGTATGCAGGCGCGTCGCAGCTCCGCGGAGCCCCGCACCACGGCGGGCAGTTGGGCCAGGCCGGAGAAGAGCGGGCCGGGCCGACGGCCGCGCTCGGCGGGCAGCACCGCGGCGGAGGCCAGGCCGAGCAGTGCCGTGAGGACGGCGGCGCCCACGAAGACGTAACGCCATCCGAAGGCCTGGCCGGCGAGGCCGCCGAGGACACGGGCCGCGACGAGGCCCGTGAAGAGGCCCGCTATGAGCGCGGCGACATGCCTGGCCCGCCGGTGCGCGGGTGCCCGCTCGGCGACCAGCGGCACGAGCAGCTGCGGGACGACCGTCGCCGCGGAGGCCACCAGGACGGCGGCGGCGAGCGCGGTGGCCCCCGAGGCGGCCGCGCCCAGGCCGAGCGCCGCCGCCGTGACCACGGAGAGCACCGCGACGAGTCTGCGGCGGTTCACCCTGTCGCCGAGCGGGGCGAAGAACAGCAGCCCCGCCGCGTACCCGAACTGGGCCACCGAGGCGATCCAGGCGACGGCCGACGGAGTCGATCCGAAGTCGCGGGCCATCAGGGGCAGCAGCGGCGCGGCTATATAGACGTTGGCAGCCGTGACGGCGGTGCAGACCGCGATGAGGACGAGGAACAGGCCGGGCCGGACGGTTGTCCCGGTGGCCGTACCGGTGGCCGTACCGGTGACGGTTGGTGTCGTGGGTGTCGTAGGTGTCGTGGGTGGCGCGGATTTCGCTGATGAAGGCATGGGCGTAGGACTCCATCGGGACCGTGTGGTCGTGGACAAGGTGGCCGCGGCCAAGGTGGCCCAGGCCAAGTAACTAACCGGTTGGTTGGAAAAAGTCTGCGCCCGTCGGAGCCGCGCTGTCAAGCAACCAAACGGTTGGTTACCCGAATGGGTTCGCCTACCCTGTGGGCATGGCAGTGAGAGACCCCGAGGCCACCAAGGCGCGGATCTTCGAGGCGGCGGTCGCCGAGTTCGCCCGGTACGGCATCGCGGGCGCCCGCATCGACCGCATCGCGAACCAGGCGAAGGCCAACAAGCAGCTCATCTACGCCTATTTCGGCAACAAGGCGGAGCTGTTCACACAGGTCCTGGAAGCGCGGATGCTGGAGATGGCGGCCGCCAACCCGGTCGACGCGGACGACATGGACGGCTGGATGGACCAGCTGATGGACTACCACGCCGCCCATCCCGAGCTGCTGCGCCTGCTGTTCTGGGAGGGCATCGAGTACAGCACGGACGAGCTCCCCGACGAGCAGGAGCGCCGCGGCCTCTACGACCGCAAGGTCGCCGTCCTCGCCGACGCCCAGGCCCGGGGCGTCATCAGCGACGAGATCCCCGCGTCCCACCTGCTCTTCATGGTGGTCGCGCTGGCCGGCTGGGCCACGGCCGTGCCGCAGATGCGGCGAATCCTCGTCGGGGACGAGGACGCCGACAAGGAGCGGCTGCGCGCCTCCGTCAAGGCGGCGGTGCGGCGCATCACCGCCTGACGTACGAACGTACGCCAGTGGTCAGTTCGTGCCGATCTTCGCCAGGAGGTCCACGATCCGGCTCTGCACCTCGCCGCTGGTGGAGCGCTCGGCCAGGAACAGCACGGTCTCGCCCGCCGCGAGCTTCGGCAGCTCCGTCTCGTCGACGGCCGCGGTGTAGACGACCAGCGGAGTGCGGTTCAACTGGCCGTTCGCACGCAGCCAGTCGACGATCCCGGCCCGGCGACGGCGTACCTGGAGCAGGTCCATCACCACGAGGTTCGGCCGCATCTGCGCCGCGAGCGTCACCGCGTCCGCGTCGCTCTCGGCCCGCGCGACCTGCATGCCGCGCCGCTCCAGAGTGGCGGTCAGGGCGAGCGCGATCTCCTCGTGCTCCTCGATGAGCAGGACCCGTGACGGGTGCTGCTCGCTGTCGCGCGGGGCGAGGGCCTTCAGGAGTACGGCGGGGTCGGCGCCGTACGCCGCCTCGCGCGTCGCCTGGCCGAGTCCCGCCGTCACGAGGACGGGCACCTCGGCGGCGACGGCCGCCTGCCGCAGCGACTGCAGCGCCGTGCGCGTGATCGGCCCGGTCAGCGGGTCCACGAAGAGAGCCGCGGGGAACGCCGCGATCTGCGCGTCGACCTCCTCGCGCGAGTGCACGATCACCGGGCGGTAGCCGCGGTCGCTGAGCGCCTGCTGGGTGGTGGCGTCGGGCGCGGGCCACACCAGGAGACGGCGCGGGTTGTCCAGCGGCTCGGGCGGCAGTTCGTCGTCCATCGGCTGGGGCTGCGGCCGGTTCGCGACCTCGACGGCACCGCCGGGCCCGTCCAGCGGCTCCGGACCCTCGTCGGCGTCCTCGTCCGGGGCGCCGATCGCGTACGAACGGCCGGTGCCCTCGGTGGTCGACGAGATGCGGGACTGCGGGTGCGGGCGCGCCGAAGTCTCCGGGCGTCCGTCGGCCGTCTGGCCAGTTGTCTGCCCTGCTGTCTGTCCTGCTGTTGGTCCTGCTGTCTGTCCTGCTGTCTGTCCTGCTGTCTGGCCGGTCGCGGGCTCGGTCGTCGGTTCGGGCGGCGTGGACAGCCTGCGCCTGCGCCCGGAGCCGCCCAGCGTGTGCGACTGCGCGGCGGCGGGCGGGGCCTCCGGCCCCTGGGGTGCCGGGGCCGGGGCCGGAGCCGGAGCCGGTGCCGGCATCGGCCCCGCCGCGGCAGCCGCGGCCGCGGCCGACTGCTCGGTCTGCGGACCGTGAGGCGCCTGAGCGGCGTGAGGCGGCAGCGGAGGCTGCGGGGGTTGCGGCGACTCCGGGATGCGGGCGGTACGCGGCGGCTGCTGGGCCTGGCCGGGTACGGCCGGGCCACCCTGGGGTCCACCCTGGGGACCGCCCTGCGGTCCGCCCTGAGGACCGCGCTGCTGCTCGGTGATCTGCTGGCCGAACGGCACACCCTGCCCGAGGGTACGCACGCTGATCGAGCGCCCCTGCGTCGAGTTGGGGTCGCCGGGCGCGGCCTCGGCGGGCAGCGGCTGGGCCGCACGGGCCTGCGGGCCGCGCTCGGGCGGGAGCGCGGCACCCCGTGCCTGCGTCGGGACGCCCTGCGCGGGAGTACCTGTCGCGTGCGGCGTGCCCGTGGAGTGCGAGGGGCCCGTGGCGCGCGGCGTGGCCTGCGCGGGCACTCCGCCCGGCGGCGTGGTGCCGTCGGGCCACGGCTGCGGCGGCGGCAGCGGTCCCGGATCGGCGACCCGGGCGCCCCCCTGGTGCGGGTTCCCAGGAGCCTGGGGCGCGCCCTGGGACGGCACCCCTTGAGAGGGCGTCCCGTGAGCAGGTGTCGCCCTGCCCGAGGCAGCGCCCGGAGCCCCGCCCGAAACCTCGCCCGAAGCAGTGCGCGGAGCGCCACCCGGGTTCACCGGGTGCGGCTGCGGCGGGGTGTGGTCGTCGCCGCCGCGCACGGCCGCGGCGTGGTGCCCGGTGTCGCCCTGGGGGGCCGCGAACTCCTGCCCCGCGGTGGTCTGGCCCGCGGTGGCCTGGCCCGGCGTGCGGTCGGCCGGGGCGGGCGGCAGCGCGAAGACGCGTCCGTTGTTCGCCTCCTCCGCGGCGGCACGCTCCTTCGCGGCGGCCAGCGCGCGTCGCGCCCGCCGCCCCGTGGGCCGCGCGGCGTCCCCGTGCTGCCCGGCGGCCTCCACCGCGGCGAGCTCGGTGCCGGGCGTGGCCCCGGAAGTCTCCGCGGGCCCGGAGGCCAGCGCGGGCAGCGCGTGCTGCTCGCCGGCGCGCCGGGCACGACGGCCCGTCCCCCCGGCAGGCACGGGCACGCCCTGCGGCGGCACCGTCTCGCCCAGCGCGGCGGAACCTGCCGCGTGCTCGGCCGCCGTCATCACGGCACCCTCGGCGCCCTCGGCGGCGCTCGGCCGGCCGCGTCGCCGTCCGGTACCGCCACTGGCCGTCTCCGTGGCCTGCGCCCCTACGCCGGGGCCGCCCACCGGACCGCCCACCGGACCGGCGGGACCGGCCGTGGTCCCGGCCGCGGGCCCGGGCACCGCTTCCGTGGCCACCGCCCCGCCGAGGGTCTCCGGAGCAGCGGCCTCCGCCGCACGCCGACCCCTGCGCCGTCCCGTACCGCCGTCGGTACCGACTTCGGCCCCACCAGGAGAACCCGCTCCGCCAGAAGAACCCGCCTCACCGGAAGAGCCCGGCGCGGCACTCGCACTTCCCAGGAAGGAGTCCACCGAGGAACGCCGAGCCCGCCGACGCCCCCCACCGGAGGTGCCCGACGCCTGCTGGGGCACCACAACCGCACTCCCCGGAGTGGCAGCCGCAGAGGACGAACCCGAACCCGCCCCCTCCGTAGAGACCGAAGAGACCGCGGAGACCGTAGAGACCGCGGAGACCGTAGAGGCCGCGGAGACCGCCCCGATCGGCACTTCGAGGACATACGCACTGCCGCCCATGCCCGGCACCTCGTGCGTCTGCAGGACGCCTCCGTGGGCCCGCACGATGCCGCGCACGATGGGCTCGTGCACCGGGTCTCCCCCGCCGAACGGCCCCCGCACCTCGATGCGGACGACCTCGCCGCGCTGAGCCGCGGCGACGACGACGGTCGAGTCCACGTAGCCACCCGCGCGCGTGTTGCCGGTCGCGTCGATTCCCGCCACGTCCGCGACGAGGTGGGCGACCGCCGTGGCGAGCCGTCCCGCGTCGGCCACGAGCTCGATCGGCGGCGCGTGCACCGCGAACTGGGCGCGCCCGGGCCCGATCAGCTCGACCGCGCCCTCCACGCCGGCGGCGACGACCGCGTCGAGCATGACCGTCGTACGGGAAAGCTGTTCGTCGCCCGCGTCGAGCCGCTGGTAGCCGAGGACGTTGTCGACGAGCGTGGTCATCCGCGCGTACCCGGCCGACAGGTGGTGCAGGACCTGGTTGGCCTCGGGCCACAGCTGTCCCGCGTCGTCAGAGGCGAGCGCGGCGAGCTCGCGGCGCAGCTCGTCCAAGGGGCCGCGCAGGGACGAGCCGAGCACGGCGAGCAGCTGTTCGTGGCGCGCGGCCAGCGCGTCGTACCGCGCCTTCTCGCGTTCGGCCAGCTCTTCGAAGCGGTCCTTCTCGCGCTCGGCTAGCGCCGCGTACCGCTCCTGTTCGGCGGCGAGTTCCTCGGCCCGCTGCTCCTCGGCGGCCTTGATCTCGGCGGCGCGCTCCTCGGCGGCGGCGGTGAGCTCTTCCGCGTGCCGGGCGAGAGCAGCCTCGTACTTCTCGTTGAGCTCGTCGTAGGGCCTGCGGTCGGTGAACGTCATCACCGCGCCGACCAGTTGGTCCCCGTCGCGCACGGGCGACGTCGTGAGGTCGACCGGCACCTTGGCGCCGCTCTTGGACCACAGGACCTGCCCGCGCACCCGGTGCTTGCGCCCGGAGCGCAGGGTGTCGGCGAGCGGGGACTCCTCGTAAGGGAAGGGCTCGCCGTCGGCGCGCGAGTGCAGGACCAGCGGGTGCAGTTCCTGCCCGCCGAGGTCGCTCGCCCTGAAGCCCAGTATCTGGGCGGCGGCCGGGTTGACGAGGACGACCCGGCCGTCGGTGTCCGTGCCGACGACACCCTCGGCCGCGGCGCGCAGGATCATCTCGGTCTGCCGCTGCGAACGCGCCAGCTCGGCCTCGGTGTCCACCGTGCCCGACAGGTCGCGCACGACGAGCATCAGCAGCTCGTCGCCGGTGTACCCGTACTGGTCGTAGGCGTCCCTGCCGTCCTCCAGCGGGGAGCTGGTGACCTCGACGGGGAACTCGATGCCGTCCGTGCGCCGGGCGGTCATCCGCGTCGGCTTGGTGCGCCCGCGCTCGTCGATGGTGTCCGGGCGCCGCATCGACCCGGGGATGAGCCGGGAGTCGAACTCCGGCAGCAGGTCGAGCAGACCGCGCCCCACGAGCGCGGTGCCGGGTGCCTCGAACGCCTCCAGCGCGATGGCGTTGGCGTTCACCACCGTGCCGTTGGCGTTGACGAGGACCAGCGCGTCAGGGAGCGCGTCGAGTATGGCTGCGAGGCGAGCAGCGCCTCGGGATGGCCTGCTGCTCACGACGACGCTTCCTCCCTGGTTACCGCTGCTTGCCGACTCGCTCAGGCCATTTTGCCCCTCGGCCCGTGGCGTGTCACGGGAGGGAGTCTACGGGGAGTGGTTGTGCGCGCGACGCCGGATGAGAGGGAGGTCGCACGCAGAACATGTGAGTTTTCAGTACCGCCTGGTCACGCGGAGGTCGCGGGGAGCACCGGCACGAGAGCGTTCCACCGCCCGATCTCGCAGCCGTTGCTGCGGTCGTACGTCGCGTTGACGGGCCGCCCCTGCCAGGTGCCCGTGACGTGCGCGGTGGCGGGCCCGCCGTACTGCATCGTGCACATCGCGCCCTTGGGCACGGGCGCGAAGGGGTCGGTGCCCCAGACGGTGACTTCCTTGAGGCGCTCGCACGCCTCCGCCGCGTTCGGGTGGGTGCCGCCGGTCGGGTGGCAGGTCAGCTTGTACTTCCCGTCGGCCTCGCCCCCCGTGCCGGTGACCGTCACGGTGAGCTGGTCGGCCGGGGGCACGGGGGGCGTCGAGGCGTGGGCCGTGGCGGGCACGGCGGACAGCGCGGCGACGGAGGCGGCGGCGGTGAGGGCGAAACGACGCAGCATTGCGGGCTCCTCGGAGAACGGGGGGGAGGGGCGGAGCGGTGGGTTCGGCACCGCCCCCGGGACGGATGGCTCACCCCTCTAACGCCGTGCGCCGCGCTACGTTGCGGTGCGACGAAACGCTTTGCCCTGCGGGCCGCGCGACTAGTACCGTGGAGGCCGCGATTGGTGGCACACCGCTCGGCTGTGTCATCATCTGCACGCACCCCGCGCTCGCGCAGGTGTGCAAGCTGGAGGCGTCGCCTAGTCCGGTCTATGGCGCCGCACTGCTAATGCGGTTTGGGCCTTAAAGCCCATCGAGGGTTCAAATCCCTCCGCCTCCGCACCTTGATCCGAAGCCCCGGTCCGTCTGGACCGGGGCTTCGGTGCATCCTGGCGCGTCACCGCTCCGGAGCGCGTTTTCGCAGCTCACAAGGGGTCCGCCTAACGGATTTCACATGGCGGCGGCAGTCATGTAATGTTCTTCCTGTCGCCGCGAGCGGGCCGAAGGGCCGGGGAGCGGAGACGGAAACAAAAGAAAAAACAAGCACTCGTAGCTTAACGGATAGAGCATCTGACTACGGATCAGAAGGTTGCAGGTTCGAATCCTGCCGAGTGCACACAGTCGAAAGGCCCCCGGAGAACATCCGGGGGCCTTTCGCGTTGTCGAGGCCGTCGAGCCGATGAGCTCGATGAGGTTGTTGAGCTCGATGAGGTTGTTGAGGGAGTCGCGGGGATGGAGTGGCGGTGCGCGGGGCTCGGGTGGCCGGACGGCAGGCCCGTGCTGCGGTGGGAAGGGGGCCGGCGCAGCGAACTCGCGTACGGGACGGACATCGGATTCCGTGCCGTCGGTGAGCGGCGGTGCGTGGGGGCGCGTGGGAATCCGTGCCCGCTGCGGGCCGTCGTGCCGGGCCGGGCCACGCAGGCGCGCTGTCCGGAGTGCGCGCGGCTCGACCGGGCCTTCTCGGTGGCCGCGGACGGCGTGCCCGACGATCCGCGGACGTACCGGGTCTATCTGGCGTGGTTCGGGGCCGGACTGGTCAAGGTGGGGATCACCGCGGAGGAGCGGGGTGCCGTGCGGCTCCTGGAGCAGGGGGCGGTGGCGTTCTGCTGGCTGGGGCGCGGGCCGTTGATGGCCGCGCGGCGTACGGAGGAGCTGCTGCGGGCGGCGCTCGGAGTGCCGGACCGGGTGCCGTATGCGCGCAAGCGGGAGGTTCGGGGGGCGCTGCCCGCGTGGCCGGACCGGGTGGGGGAACTGACGCAGCTGTACGGGCGGGCCGTGGCGCTCGACGGGTGGGCCGAGACGCTGGAGCGGGTGTCGTTCGAGGCCGTGGATCACTCGGGGGCGTTCGGCCTGCGTGCGTTCGGGTCGGGCATGGGCAGGCTGCGAGCAGATGGGACGGGAGCGGGTGGTGGTGACGCTGCGGTCGTCGCCGGGGCGTCGTTCGGGGTCGTGCGGGAAGTGGTCGGCGGCGGGGCCGTCGCGGGGCGGCTCGTGGCCGCGGCCGGGCCCGACCTGCATCTGGAGACCGCGGGCGGGGACGCGCTGGTGGTCGACACGCGGGTGCTCGTGGGGTGGCAGCTGGTGGCGGCCGACGCGGCGGCCGGCGTCACGGTGCCGGTCCAGGCGGTGGAGACCGGGGGTGGCGGTGCCGAGCAGGAGGGGCTCTTCTGACAGGGCTGGGGTGGTGTGCCTCCTGACGAAGGGCCTCTTGTCGAAGCGAGGGCAGCGGGAGGGACCGGGTGCACCCTGCCGTCGTTTCTCAGGGAATTCACAGGTTCGCGCAAGAGTGCTCTCAGGGGCGCGGCGGAGGGTGTGGGGCATGACCACGATCTCGCCTCAGGCGCGTACCGAACTGCTCAGGCCGGACGGGAGCCCCGTCCGCGTGCTCGTCGTGGACGACGAGGTGTCGCTCACCGAGCTGCTGTCCATGGCCCTGCGGTACGAGGGCTGGCAGATCCGCAGTGCGGGTGACGGGGCGGGCGCTGTGCGGGCCGCGCGCGCGTTCCGGCCCGACGCCGTCGTGCTCGACATGATGCTGCCCGACATGGACGGGCTCTCCCTGCTGGGCAGGCTGCGGCGCGAGATGCCGAGCGTGCCCGTGCTGTTCCTGACCGCGAAGGACGCCGTGGAGGACCGCATCGCCGGTCTCACGGCCGGCGGCGACGACTACGTGACCAAGCCGTTCAGCCTGGAGGAGGTCGTGGCGCGGCTGCGCGGGCTCATCCGGCGTGCCGGGGCCGCTGACAAGCGCAGCGAGTCGACGCTGGTCGTGGGGGACCTGACCCTCGACGAGGACAGCCACGAGGTGACGCGGGGCGGCGACAGCATCCATCTCACCGCCACCGAGTTCGAGCTGCTGCGCTACCTCATGCGCAACCCGCGGCGCGTGCTCAGCAAGGCACAGATCCTCGACCGGGTCTGGAACTACGACTTCGGGGGCCAGGCCAACGTCGTCGAGCTCTACATCTCGTATCTGCGCAGGAAGATCGACGCCGGCCGGGAGCCGATGATCCACACGCGGCGCGGGGCAGGCTACCTGATCAAGGCCGCCGTCCCGGTGTCCACCGTGTCGGCGTGAGACACGGCGACGGCCCCGGGAGACGGATTCGCGGGCGGCAGCGGCCGCGCACCCTGCGGACGCGGCTCGTCCTCTCCGCCGTCGCGTTGATCGCCGTCGTGTGCGCGGTCATCGGGGTCGTCACCACCATCGCCCTCAAGTCCCATCTGTACGAGCAGTTGGACGGGGCGCTCGGCGGGGTCGCGGAGCGGGCGGCGGGGCCTACCGTCGCGCCGGGCGGCGACAAACTGCCGCCCCGGCCCGGCGAAGGGCCGGGCACGAACGACGACCCGCTGGACTTCGTCACCCGGGGCCCGCAGGAGATCGGGGCCGTCGGCGCCGAGGTGCACGACGGCTCCGTAGGGCGTGCTCTCGTCAGCACTGAGGATGACGGCGGCGGAACGGTGCCGGACGCGACGCGGCTGGACAGGGCGCAGGTCGCCGCGCTGGCCGGTGTGCCGAGGGACGGTAAGCCGCACAACGTGGACGTTCCCCGGCTCGGCGAGTACCGCGTGACGTACGCGACTGGGCACAAGGGCGACTTCCTCGTCGGCCTGCCGACCGCGAAGGTGCGGAACACCCTCAGCACGCTGATCGTCGTCGAGGTCTGCGTCACCGCGGCCGGTCTCGTCGCCGCGTCGCTCGCCGGTGCCGCCATGGTCGGCGTCGCGCTGCGCCCGCTGCGCAGGATCGCGAGCACCGCCACCCGCGTGTCCGAACTCCCGCTGCACAGCGGCGAGGTGGCCCTGTACGAGCGCGCTCCGGACGCCGATCCGCGTACGGAGGTCGGGCAGGTGGGCGCCGCGCTCAACCGCATGCTCGACCACGTCCAATCGGCGCTCGACGCGCGCCAGCGCAGCGAGACCCGGGTACGGCAGTTCGTCGCGGACGCCAGCCACGAGCTGCGGACGCCGCTCGCCTCGATCCGCGGATACGCCGAACTGACGCGCCGCGGACGGGAGACCACCGGGCCCGACACCCGGCACGCGCTCGGTCGGATCGAGTCCGAGGCCGAACGGATGACCGGTCTTGTCGAGGATCTGCTGCTGCTCGCGCGGCTCGACGCGGAGCAGCCGCTCTCGTACCAGAGCACTGATCTCGCGCCGCTCGTCGTCGACGCCGTCAGCGACGCGCGGGCCGCGGGACCGGATCACCTCTGGCGTCTCGAACTGCCCGACGCGCCCGCCCTGGTGAGCGCCGACACCGCCCGCCTGCACCAGGTCGTCGTCAACCTCCTCGCCAATGCGAGGACCCATACCCCGCCCGGCACGACCGCCACCGCCCGCGTGCGGCGGGCCGGGCCGCACGTCCTCCTGGAGGTGCAGGACGACGGGCCGGGCATCCCGCCCGACCTCCTGCCCGCCGTCTTCGAACGGTTCGCCCGCGGTGACGCCTCCCGTGCGCGCCGGGCCGGCGCGGGATCGACGGGCCTCGGCCTCGCCCTCGTACGCGCCATCGTGACCGCGCACGGAGGCTCGGTGACCGTCGAAAGCGCCGCGGGGCGGACGGTCTTCGCCGTCGCGCTCCCCGCGCTCGACATCGAGAACGTGAACGAGAACGCGCTGGCCACCACCTCACAGCCTGGCCACAGCCTCACCACACAGCCCTGACAGACCACTTGGCGAGTGTCGGCCGCATGCGCACCGACTCTCCCCTGGGCGTCCTGCCGTCGCGGGACCACCTCCCCGCCACCTGGCGCGACGTGCCCGTCCTGGACGTCGTGATTCCCGTCCACAACGAGGAGAAGGACCTCGGGCCGTGCGTCCTGCGGCTGCACGACCACCTCACCCGCACCTTCCCCTACCTCTTCCGCATCACGGTCGCGGACAACGCCTCCACGGACCGCACCCCGCAGGTCGCCGCCGAACTCACCGCCTCCATGGCGGAGGTACGGCACGTCCGGCTCGACCGGAAGGGCCGCGGCCGGGCGCTGCGCGCCGTCTGGTCCGGCTCCGACGCGCCGGTCCTCGCGTACATGGACGTCGATCTCTCCACCGACCTCAACGCGCTGCTTCCGCTGGTCGCGCCGCTGATCTCCGGCCACTCGGACCTGGCGATCGGCTCGCGGCTCGCCCGCAGTTCACGGGTGGTGCGCGGCCCGAAGCGCGAGCTGATCTCCCGGGCGTACAACCTCATCCTGCGCGGCTCGCTGCACGCCCGCTTCTCCGACGCCCAGTGCGGGTTCAAGGCGATCCGCGGCGATGTGGCACGGGTGCTGCTGCCGCTGGTGGAGGACACCGGCTGGTTCTTCGACACCGAGATGCTGGTCCTCGCCGAACGCGCCGGGCTGCGCATCCACGAGGTGCCGGTCGACTGGGTCGACGACCCGGACTCCACGGTCCACCTGGTGCGGACGGCCATGGACGACCTCAAGGGCGTGTGGCGGGTGGGCCGCGCGCTCGCGGTCGGCGCGCTGCCGCTCGACCGGCTTGTCCGGCCCTTCGGCGACGACCCGCGCGACAGACAGCTCACCGGCGTCCCGGGGGGCCTCGCCCGCCAGCTCGTCGGCTTCTGCGTGGTCGGCGCTCTCTCGACCCTCTTCTACCTCCTCCTCTACAGCGGCTTCCGTACGTTCACGGGGTCGCAGGCCGCCAACGCGCTCGCCCTCCTGGTGTCGGCTGTGGCCAACACCGCGGCGAACCGGAGGCTCACCTTCGGCGTGCGCGGCCGGAACCACGCGGTCCGCCACCAGGCGCAGGGCCTCGTCGTCTTCGGCATCGGCCTCGCCCTCACCAGCGGCTCCCTCGCGGCGCTCGGCGCGGCATCGGGCGAGCCCGCGCACTCCACGGAGCTCGCCGTCCTCATCGCGGCGAACCTCGCGGCGACGGTGCTGCGCTTCCTGCTGCTGCGGGCGTGGGTGTTCCCGGAGCGGGATGTTCCGGAGCAGGACGTTCCGGAGCGGGGCGGCCCGGAGCGGGGCGGCCCGGAGCGGGGCGGCCCGGAGACCTCAGTAGTCACATCAGCCCCAACAGCTGCACCGACCACGCCCCACGACTCAAGGAACGCACGATGACGACGACCTCCCCCACGGCGGCATCGCTCCCGGCGGCATCGCTCCTGGCGGCATCGCTCCCGGCGGCACCGCTCCCGGCGGCGCCCGACGGGTCCGCGCACCGGCGGGCAGGCACGCTGCCCGGCCGACTGTGGCGAGGCCGCGCCGACGACCCCCGCTGGGCGCGCCCCGCGCTCCTCGGCCTGCTGCTCGCCACCGCGCTGCTCTACCTCTGGAACCTCAGCGCGTCCGGCTACGCCAACTCCTTCTACTCCGCCGCCGTGCAGGCGGGCAGCCAGAGCTGGAAGGCCCTCTTCTTCGGCTCGCTCGACGCAGGCAACGCGATCACCGTCGACAAGCCGCCGGCGTCCCTGTGGCCGATGGCGCTCTCCGTGCGCCTCTTCGGCCTCAGCTCCTGGGCGGTACTGGCCCCGCAGGTCCTGATGGGTGTCGCGACGGTAGGCGTCCTGTACGCGGCGGTGCGGCGTCGCTTCAGTGCCGCCGCGGGCCTGATCGCGGGCGCGGTCCTGGCCCTCACGCCCGTCGCCGCGCTCATGTTCCGCTTCAACAACCCGGACGCGCTGCTTGCCCTCCTGATGACCGTCACGGTCCACTGCGTCCTCCGCGCGCTGGAGCACGGCCGCACCAAGTGGCTGGTGTGGGCGGGCGTCGCGGTCGGCTTCGCCTTCCTCACCAAGACGCTTCAGGCGTTCCTGATCCTGCCGCCGCTCGCGGTCCTCTACGCGGTGTGCGCACCGGTGAGGCTCCGCAAGCGCTTCGGCCAACTCGCCCTCTCGGCACTCGTGATGACCGTCGCGGGCGGCTGGTGGGTGGCGATCGTCGAACTGTGGCCCGCGTCCTCCCGCCCGTACATCGGCGGCTCGCAGAACAACTCCTTCCTGGAGCTGACCTTCGGCTACAACGGCCTCGGCCGCATCAAAGGCGAGGAGACCGGCAGCGTGGGCGGTGGCGGCGGCCCCGGCGGCGGGGGCGGGCCCGGCGGGGGCGGCGGCGGTCAGTGGGGCGAGACGGGCATCGGCCGGATGTTCGACTCCGAGATCGGCGCCCAGATCTCCTGGCTGCTCCCGGCCGCGCTGATCCTCCTCGCGGCGGGTCTCGTCCTCACCCGCACGGCGCGCCGCACGGACACCGCACGGGCGGCGTTCGTGGCGTGGGGCGGCTCGCTCCTGATGACCGCGGCGGTCTTCAGCTTCATGGCGGGGATCTTCCACCAGTACTACACGGTGGCCCTGGCCCCCTACATCGCCGCGCTCGTCGGCATGGGCGCCACGGTCCTGTGGGAGGAGCGCGCCTCGCGGTGGGCGGGCGTGGTGCTCGGGGCGACGGTCGCGGGCACGGCGGTGTGGGCGTACGTCCTGCTCGACCGGGTCCCGGACCACCTGCCGTGGCTGCGGTGGGCGGTGCTCGTCGCGGGTGCCGTCGGGGCGGCGGGCCTGGTGGCGGCGCGCCGGCTCGGCCGCCGACTCGCCCTGACCGCCGTCGGGTTGAGCATGGCGGCGTCCTTGGCGGGCCCGGTGGCGTACACCCTGTCCACGGTGGACAGCGCGCACACGGGCTCGATCGTGACGGCCGGTCCGGCTTCCGCAGGGGGAATGGGCGGGCCGCGTGGCGGGGGCGGGCCCGGGGGCGGTGGTCCCGGGGGCCGGGGCGGCGACGGTGGTGCCGGCGGCGGAGGGATGCGGCAGCAGCCGGCGGGCCAGGGAGGGCAGGCGCCGGGCGCGCCTCCCGGGCGGCAGGGCAACGGTGTGCCGCAGGGCGGGCCGGGTGGCGGCGCC
Organism: Streptomyces sp. NPDC093510; assembly: GCF_040683555.1. Classification (NCBI taxonomy): domain Bacteria; kingdom Bacillati; phylum Actinomycetota; class Actinomycetes; order Kitasatosporales; family Streptomycetaceae; genus Streptomyces; species Streptomyces sp. NPDC093510. Next base: position 79,143 of record NZ_JBFBEE010000032.1, on the reverse strand, counting down.
CAGGGGGAGCAGGCCCGTCCGGGCGGTGGTGGCACGGGCGGCGGTGGTGGCATGGGCGGCCTGCTGAACGGCGCCCAGGTCTCCGCTAAAGCGAAGAAGCTCCTGGCCGAGGACGCCGAGGACTACACGTGGGCCGCGGCGGCCATCGGCTCCCAGAACGCGGCGAGCTACCAGCTGGCGACGGGCGACCCGGTGATGGCGATCGGCGGCTTCAACGGCAGCGACCCGTCACCGACACTCGAGCAGTTCGAGCAGTACGTGGCGGACGGCAGGGTCCATTACTTCATCGCGGGCGGCACGGGCGGTGGCGGAGGCGGGAACGGCACCGCGTCGGCGATCACCTCCTGGGTCGAGTCGACGTTCGAGAAGGTGACGGCCGGCGGCGCGACGTTCTACGACCTGACGCGACCGAAGGAGTAGCACCGGCCGAAGAGAGAGCCATCCCACGCGGACCCCTTTCCGAAAACCTCTTGTACGGCGTACGGGAACTGTTCTACGGTGTACATCGCCAAGCCCCGTACACCGTACAAGAACGCGTACGAGAACGCGTACAAGAACCGTGCAAGCCCTATCCGGAAAGGGAGGACCGCATGACGGCAACGACCGCCGAGACCCCCGCCGCCTCGCAGAGGCACCCACAGCGCTGGCTGATCCTCGGCGTCATCTGCCTGGCCCAGCTCACCGTGCTGCTGGACAACACCGTCCTGAGCGTCGCGATCCCCTCCCTCACCCGGGAGCTGGACGCGTCCACGTCCGACATCCAGTGGATGATCAACGCGTACTCGCTCGTCCAGTCCGGCCTGCTGCTCACCGCGGGCAGCGCCGCCGACCGCTACGGGCGCAAGAAGATGCTGGCCGCGGGCCTCGCCCTGTTCGGCATCGGCTCGCTGGCCGCGGGCCTCGCCCAGAGCTCCGCGCAGCTCATCGCCGCCCGCGCGGGCATGGGTATCGGCGGCGCGCTGCTCATGACCACCACTCTCGCGGTCGTCGTGCAGATCTTCGACGACGCGGAGCGCGTGAAGGCGATCGGGCTCTGGGCCACGATCAACTCCCTCGGATTCGCGGCCGGTCCGCTGCTCGGCGGGTTCATGCTCGACCACTTCTGGTGGGGCTCGATCTTCCTGATCAACATCCCCGTGGCGCTGATCGGCCTCGTCGCCGTCCTCAAGATGGTGCCCGAGTCCAAGAACCCGCAGGGCGACCGCCCCGACCTCCTGGGCGCGCTGCTCTCGACCATCGGCATGGCCTCGGTGGTCTACGCGATCATCTCCGGCCCCGAGCACGGCTGGACGTCGGCGCAGGTGCTGGTCTCCGCGGCGGTCGGCGTGCTGGTCCTCGGCGCGTTCACGTTCTGGGAGCTGCGCATCCCGTACCCGATGCTGGACATGCACTTCTTCCGCAACCAGCGCTTCATCGGCGCCGTGGCGGGTGCCATCCTGGTCGCCTTCGGCCTGAGCGGTTCGCTCTTCCTGCTCACGCAGCACCTGCAGTTCGTGCTCGGGTACGAGCCGTTGGAGGCGGGTCTGCGCACGGCGCCGCTCGCGGTGACCATCGTGGCCCTGAACCTCGCGGGCATCGGCGCGAAGCTGCACGCCAAGATGGGCACGCCCGTGACCATCGCGTCCGGCATGAGCCTGCTCTCCGCGGGCCTCGCGGCCATAGCGCTGCTCGGCGGCCACAACTACAACGGCCTGCTGTTCGGCCTGATCGTCATGGGCGCGGGCATCGCACTCGCCATGCCGGCCATGGCCAACGCCATCATGAGCGCCATCCCGCCGGAGAAGGCGGGCGTGGGCGCGGGCATCAACGGCACGCTCGCGGAGTTCGGCAACGGCTTGGGCGTCGCCGTGCTCGGCGCGGTCCTCAACTCCCGCTTCGCGTCGCTCGTCGCGGTCTCCGCCGCGTCGTTCCCCGCCGCCATGGCGGCGGCGAAGTCGGCGGGTGAACGCGAGCGGATCGCCGACGCGTTCTCCTCCGGCCTGGAGACGAGCCAGCTGGTGGGCGCGGTGGCGGTGCTCGCCGGCGGCATCCTGGCAGCCGCGTTGTTGCGCAGGGCGGAGAGGGCAGACTCCGTGGGTAGGACGGCGGCATAGCATCAAGGGAAGGGCGGACCACCCGGTTCCGGACCGTCCGCCCTCCCACGCCGACCCACCCGGAGAACAACCGCTCCAGACCCGGAGACCAACCGCTCCAGACCCGGAGACCAACCGCTCCAGACCCGGAGACCAACCGCTCCAGACCCGGAGAACAACGGCTCCAGATCCGGAGAACAACCGCTCCAGACCCGGAGACAACCGCTCCAGGCCCGAGGACCAACGAGGAAGGTGCGCCATGGCGAAGGCAGCCGGCCGCACGAAGAACACGGCGCGGACGAGTGTCTGGCTGCAGGCCAAGGCCCCCCGGGGCGGCGGCCGCAAGGGCGACCAGCCGAACGGCCTCGACCGGGAACGCATCACCGAGGCCACGGTCCGGCTCCTGGACGCGGAGGGACTCGACAAGTTCTCCATGCGCAGACTCGCCGGGGAACTGAACGTCACGGCGATGTCGGTCTATTGGTACGTCGACACCAAGGACGACCTCCTGGAGCTGGCCCTCGACGCGGTGTGCGGCGAGATGCGGCTCCCCGACACGGAGACGGCGCCCGAGGAGTGGCGCGAGCAGCTCCGTGCGCTGGCGGACGAGTACCGCGCGACGCTGATCCGCCACCCCTGGGTGTCGCCGCTCGTCGGCCGTTACCTCAACATCGGCCCCAACTGGCTGGCGTTCGCCCTCGCCATCCAGAACACGGTCCGCAGCACCGGCCTCCCCGCGTACACGCAGAACGGGGTGATCTCGGCGGTCTTCCAGTTCGTCTACGGCTTCGGGACCATCGAGGGCCACTACATCTCGCGGTGCGCGGAGGCGGGGATGTCGCAGGAGGAGTACTACCGGGAGGCCGCCGGTACGGTCCGCAACGAACTGGCGACGCAAGGGGTGCTGGAGAGTGCGGACGAGTTGATGGCGGCACGGGAGGGCGACACGGTCGAGGAGATGTGGCAGCGGGACTTCACGATCGCCCTCGACCTGATGATCGCGGGCATCGAGGCTCTCCTCTCCAAGAACCCCTGAATCAGGAACCTCTTAACCAAGAACCCCTTAACCGGCCGGGGCGGGGAGCCTCACGGCGCCCCGCCCCCCGTCCGAACCGTCAGCCGGCCTGAGGGAGCCCCTCGCCCTGCACGGCCTGGATGTCCAGCTCGACCTTCAGCGTCGTGCCGATCGCCGAGATGCCCGCCTGCACCACCTGGTTGTAGTTCATGGCGAAGTCCTCCCGGCGCAGCTCGGCCGTGGCGCGGAAGGCGGCCCGCGTGCCGCCCCAGGGGTCCGCGCCGGTCCCCAGGTAGCTCAGGTCCAGGTCGACCGGCCGTACGACCCCGTGCATGCCCAGCTCGCCGTGGACGGTCCACCGGTCGGCCCCGGCCGGAGTGAGCCCGTTCGAGCGGTACGTGATCTCCGGGTACTGCTCGACGTCCAGGAAGTCCGGCGACTTCAGGTGCCCGTCCCGCATGCCGTTGCCCGTGTCGATCGACGCCGACCGGATGACGGCCTCGACGCTCGACTTCTCGACGTCCTCGGCGATCTCGATCCGCCCGCCGAACTCCGTGAACCGGCCGTGCACGCTGGTGATCCCCAGGTGCTGGGCGACCGCGCCCACGGTCGAGTGGGCCGGGTCGACGGTCCACGGGCCGGGCGGCGGCAGCTCCGTGCCGCCCTGCCGGGCGAGGACGACGTTGCCGACCTCGGCCCGCCCGCTGGCCGTGACGAGTGCCGTGGAGGCGACGGGCGCGTAACCGACGGCGGTCACGATGACGGTGTAGGGCCCGGCCGCGAGGGCGGTCCCGTCCCGTACGACGCCTTCCTCGTCCGTGGCGGCCCGCAGTACCTGCGTGCCGGTCATGTCCGTCACCGTGACGACGGCGTGGGGCACGGCCCACCCGTCACGCGTCCGGATCCGAGCGTTGAGTGCCATCCCGTTTTACTCCTTGCCGGGCTTCCCGCTCCGGGAAGCCTCACAGTCCAAGCTCAATTCACGCTGTACGAATGCACGCTGTACGAATACACGCTGTATGAATTCACGCTGTACGAATGCCCGCTGCAACAAGCAGACGGCCCCCGGCGGCGGTGACTGGCCGTCCCCTGCCATGAATGCCACCGCCGGCCCGGGGGCCCTTTCCGCAACCGGCCAGGGGCCGCGCCTCCGCTCGGGGCGCGGCCTCGGGCCGGAGCCGTCACTCGCCCGGGTGGGAGAGCTCGATGTCGTGGCCGTCGATGCCGCTGCCGGCCACCGTCAGCCCCGTGGCCACCGGCGGGTACCCGGTCGCGATGACCGTGTACTCCCCGCTGTCCAGGTCGGTGAAGGCGTACGCCCCGTCCGCCCCGGTGGTGGCCGTGGCGACGACGTTGCCCGCGGCGTCCACCAGCGTGACGCGGGCGTCGTTCAGCGCCGAGCCGCCCGCCCGCACGGTGCCGAGCACCTGCGCGCCGGAGTTGAGCTCGACCTCGACCCGGGTGACCCCGGTGCCGCCGACCTCGACGGGCAGCGCCAGCGGCCGGTGACCCGCGGCGTTCACCGCGATGGTGACGGTGCCGGGGACCAGCTCGGCGAAGGTGAACTCGCCCTGCTCACCGGAGAGTCCGGTGGCGAGGACGTCACCGCGCACGTCGGTCACGATGACCATGGCGCCGCTGACGGGCAGCTTGCTGTCCGCGTCCCGCACGAGTCCGCTCAGGCCGCTGGTGCCGCTGAGGAGGATGTCGTACGACAGGGCGTCCTCGCCCACGACGACGGTCGAGGCCTGCGGCTGGAACCCGTCGGCGGACGCGATGAGCACGTACGAACCGGCGCCCGGGGCGTCGACGGCGTAGGAGCCGTCGCCCTGCGCGACCGACCGGCCGAGCTGCCGTCCCCCGAGGGAGATCAGCGTGACGGCGGCCTGCGGGACCGGGACGCTCTCGGCGCCGCGGACGTAGCCGTGGACCGGGATGCCGCCGGTGATCTGCGGGAGTTCACCGGAGCCGGCGCCGGGCTGCGCGGCGGACGCCACGGCGGCGAGCCGCTGTGTGCCCTCGGGGCCCGCCTCGGTGTGCGAGGCGACGGACGCGAGGACGGGCTGCTCGGCGGTGGCCGCGGGAGCGGCACCGGCCGAAGCCTCGGAGGCGTCGGAACCCTCGGCACCGGGGGCGTTCTCCGACGCGGCCTGGGCGAGACCGCCCGACGTCCGCAGCGGGACCTCCTTGATGAAGATCGTGATCAGGAAGGCGACCAGCGCCATCGGCGCGGCGATCAGGAAGACATCGGCGATGCCGTGCCCGTACGCGCTCTCCATCACCGTGCGGAACGGCTCGGGGATCTTGTCCAGGTCGGGGATGCCGCCGCCGCCCGTGCCGCCGTGGCCGAACTGGGCCGCGGCCTTCGGGCCGAGGTCGTTGACGCCGTCCTTGACGTAGTCGCTGATCCGCGTGGCCATGACCGCGCCGAGCGCCGAGACACCCATCGCACCGCCCAGGGAGCGGAAGAAGGTGACGGTGGAGCTGGCGGAGCCGAGGTCCTCGGGGGCGACCTGGTTCTGCGTGCAGAGGACCAGGTTCTGCATCATCATGCCGATGCCGAGACCCATCAGGGCCATGAAGATCGCGATGTGCCAGTACTCGGTGTCGTACCGGATGGTGCCGAGCAGACCGAGGCCCGCCGTCACCAGCACGCCACCGCTGACCAGCCACGCCTTCCACTTGCCGGTCTTGGTGATGACCTGACCGGACACGGTGGAGGAGATGAACAGACCACCGATCATCGGAATGGTCATCACGCCGGACATCGTCGGGGACTCGCCCCGCGCCAGCTGGAAGTACTGGCTGAAGAAGACCGTGCCCGCGAACATCGCGACACCCACGAAGAGCGAGGCGAGCGAGGCGAGCGTGATGGTGCGGTTGCGGAAGAGCCGCAGCGGAATGATCGGCTCGGTCGCCTTGGACTCGACGAGGACGAAGATCAGCGCGAGCAGGATCGAACCGCCGACCATGGCGCCGGTCTGCCACGACATCCAGTCGTACTTGTCACCGGCGAAGGTGACCCAGACGAGCAGCAGGCAGACGGCGGCGCTGATGAAGAACGCGCCGGCCCAGTCGACCTTCACGTCGCGCTTGACGACGGGAAGCTTCAGGGTCTTCTGGAGCACGATCAGCGCGATGATCGCGAAGGGCACGCCGACGTAGAAGCACCAGCGCCAGCCGAGCCACGAGGTGTCGGTGATGACACCGCCGAGCAGCGGCCCGCCGACGGTGGCGACGGCGAACGTCGCTCCGAGGTAACCGGAGTACCGGCCGCGCTCACGCGGGGAGATCATCGCGGCCATGACGATCTGCGCCAGGGCGGAGAGGCCGCCCACGCCGATGCCCTGCACAACGCGGCAGGCGATCAGCATCCCTGCGCTCTGCGAGAGACCGGCGACGACCGATCCGCCGACGTAGATGATCAGGGCTATCTGTACGAGCGCCTTCTTGCTGAAGAGGTCGGACAGCTTGCCCCACAGGGGCGTCGTCGCGGTCATCGCGAGCAGCGACGCGGTGACGACCCAGGTGTAGGCGGACTGGCCGCCGCCGAGGTCGCCGATGATTTCGGGCAGGGCGTTGGAGACGATCGTCGACGAGAGGATCGCCACGAACATGCCGAGCAGCAGCCCGGACAGCGCTTCCATGATCTGCCGGTGCGTCATCGGAGCGTTCTCACCGCTGTGACCGTGATGTGCTCCGTGCTTGGCATGGCTGCCCCGCACACCGGCTGGTGTGGTTGTTGCCATGGAGTTCCTTTTCTTACGCGGGTGTACGGGTGGTCTCCGACGTGGTCTGTACGTCGTGGGGGGAGTGGGGCAGCCGGGCCGAAGCCGCGCGGCAGTCCCCGAAGCTGTCGCGCAGTCGCGCGAGCAGCGTGCTGAGCTGGACGACCTCGTCGTCGGTCCAGTCGTGCAGGTAGTGGGTGAGCGTCCGGATGGAGAGCTCGGAGAGCTCGTCCACCTTGGCCTTGCCGTCGGGCGTGAGCCGCAGGATTCGGGAGCGCTTGTCCGCGGGGTCGGGATCGCGGACGATCCACTCCTTCTCCGCGACGTGGGCGACATGCCGGCTGGTCACCGACGTGTCGACGGCGAGCAGCTCCGCGAGCCTGCTCATCCGCATCGCACCGTGGCGGTCGAGCAGGATGAGTACGGCGGCGGATCCGGCCGGGCAGTCGTGGGGCAGGCCCCGTCCGAGACCACGCTTCACGGCACCGATGGCGCTGAGCTGTCGGGCCAGCTCCTCGTACTGTCGCTGCGCGGCCACGGCACCTCCTCATTTTTTGTTGCTTAGGGCAACGATAGAAGCAGTTGGTTGCCGCAGGCAAACTAAAAAGGGCTCATCGGACTAAAGAGTCGGCAAAGCGTTGGGACCCCGTGCGTAAAGTCCCTGGCCAGAGGGGGTTGGGCGGATGGCGGTCGATTCGCTAGGGTCCTGCTCCATGGCACACAACCCCCAGGGCAACCAGGGCAACCCCGATCCCGCCGGCAGCACGCAGATGTTCCGCGCCTTCGTCGACGAGGCGCCGCGCGGGGGGCGCCAGCAGGCGGCGACGTCCTCTTCAGGCCCGCGCGTGGGCCTGATCATCGGCGTGATCCTCGCGATCGCGATCGTGGCGGGAGTGGCCTGGCTGGCACTCAAGTAACTCGACGTTTCTACGGGTGGGGGCACCCCGCCCCTAGGGGCAGCCCGACTACTTGACCGCCTGCGTCGAGTCGCGGGCCGGCCGCGCAGTTCCCCGCGCCCCTGGGGCCGCCGCGACTGGACACGCCCGCGCGCGAGCGCCCACGACGGACCTGCAGATGGCAGCGCTGGGGTGGATGTTCAGGGGCGCGGGGAACTGCGCGAACGTCCACGACGGGCCCGCAGATGGCAGCGGCGGGGTGGATGTTCAGGGGCGCGGGGAACTGCGCGAACACCCACGGCGGGCCCGCAGATGGCAGCGGCGGGGTGGATGTTCAGGGGCGCGGGGAACTGCGCGAACACCCGCGACGGGCCTGCAGATGGCAGCGGCGGGGTGGATGTTCAGGGGCGCGGGGAACTGCGCGAACACCCGCGACGGGCCCGCAGATGGCGGCGGCGGGTGGATGTTCAGGGGCGCGGGGAACTGCGCGAACGCCCACGACGGGCCTGCAGATGGCAGCGGCGGGGTGGATGTTCAGGGGCGCGGGGAACTGCGCGAACGGCCACGGCGGGCCCGCAGGTGGCAGCGGCGGGGTGGATGTTCAGGGGCGCGGGGAACTGCGCGAAAGGCCACGGCGGGCCCGCAGGCGGCAGCGGCGGGGCGGCCGGTCAGGGGCGCGAGCGGTCACGGCGGGCCCGTAGACCCAGGCGGAAACGGAGAGCCCCCGCCCCCCGGCGGGGACTAGTCCCACTTCACTGAGACGTCCCGCGTCTCGACGTGCATACCGAGCGGAACCCGCCACGCGTCAACACATACCGGCCACGTTTTCTCCTTCTTCTGCCCCGCAGCGATCGGCACCGGCAACTTCACGGTCGACTCGATCGTGGCCCAGTCGACGCCGAGCGCGCCGATGATGTGCGTGCCGAAGGTGACCGTTCCCGAACGCACCGGTGACCCACCGGTGTTGCGGAAGGTGACCGTCACCTTGTCGCACCAGCGCTTGTCCGCGGGCTCCCGCTCGGGCTCACCGAAGCTGAGCTTCGCGGGCCCACTCGGCGGCGTAGTCGGCGTACCCGGCGTATCCGGCCTGCCCGGAGCAGACGGTGGCGTAGACGGGGAATTCGGCCCCGGAGCGTCCGGGGACGGAGTCGACGGGCCTCCGGAGTCGCCACCCGCACCGGCCGGAGCGCGCCCCGCACCGTCCCCGCCAAGTGCCGCGCCCCCACCGCCACCCGGCGACTTCCCCTCCGAGTCACCCGGCCCCCCGGAGCCCACACCAGAGCCAGAACCAGAACCAGAACCAGAGCCGGAGCCGGACCCTTTCGGCGAGTCCGCCCCGTCCGCCCCGTCCGCCCCATCACCCCCGTCGAGCGGGATCAGCTTCACATCCGCGGTCGGGCCCACCGGAGCACCCGGAGCCCGCTCCGGAGAGGAGCCGGCCGCGCCGGTCGCCACGTAACCGTCACCGCTGCCGCCGCCGCAGGCGGACAGCGCCCCGCCGAGGCAGAGCGCAGCGGCACCCGCACAGAGCACGTTCCGCACACCACGTCGCATCGCGCCAGTGTGGCTGACGGCCCGTCAATTAGGAACCCCGTCAGCAACACCGGCCACGCACCGCTCCGTTGACGCCCTCAGTCCGAGATGAGGCCCTCACGCAGCTGCGCCAGCGTCCGCGTCAGCAGCCGGGAGACGTGCATCTGCGAGATGCCGACCTCCTCGCCGATCTGCGACTGCGTCATGTTGGCGAAGAAGCGCAGCATGATGATGCGACGCTCGCGCGGCGGCAGTTTGGCGAGCAGCGGCTTGAGGGACTCGCGGTACTCCACACCCTCCAGGGCCGAGTCCTCGTACCCGAGCCGGTCCGCGAGGGAGCCCTCGCCGCCGTCGTCCTCGGGGGTCGGGGAGTCGAGCGAGGAGGCTGTGTAGGCATTGCCGACGGCGAGGCCGTCGACGACGTCCTCCTCCGATACGCCGAGTGCGACGGCGAGTTCGGGCACGGTCGGCGAGCGGTCGAGCCGCTGGGCGAGCTCGTCGCTGGTCTTCGTGAGCGCAAGCCGCAGCTCCTGGAGGCGGCGCGGCACGCGCACCGACCAACTGGTGTCGCGGAAGAAGCGCTTGATCTCACCGACGACCGTCGGCATCGCGAACGTCGGGAATTCCACGCCGCGTTCGCAGTCGAAACGGTCGATCGCCTTGATCAGACCGATCGTGCCGACCTGGACGATGTCCTCCATCGGTTCGTTGCGGCTGCGGAAGCGGGCCGCCGCGTACCGCACGAGAGGGAGGTTGAGCTCGATGAGCGTGTCGCGTACATAGACGCGCTCCGGGCTGTCCTGGGCGAGCGTGGCGAGCCGCAGGAAGAGGGAGCGGGACAGGGTCCGGGTGTCGATGGCTTCCGAGGCTGGTGAGCTGTGAAGCGCGTCGGGCGCGGATTCGCTCGGGCTCTTCGTGAGCGTGAGCGTGAGCACCTTCGAGCTGCCCTGGTCTGCGGACATGCCACCCCCTTGAGGTCGCGGACGGTCGCGGTGGGCGCTCCCGTCGGAGGAACGCAGCCTCCACCTGAATACCGGAGGTGGGGCTACGGCAAACGCGGTTCCAGCAGAATGTCACATGTCGGCAACACGCTGTAGTTACTTGTCGACAAACAAGGGTGACATCCGTGCAGGAAAGAGGGGGTCTGCGCCATTTCAGCAAAGAGTGCCGTCGGGAACAGCCCCGACGGCACTCCACTCGATACGGTTACGCCTCGATCCGATTTGCGGACCGAAGTCGTGCGAAGCTTCTGGCCAGCAATCTCGACACATGCATCTGGGAAACGCCCAATTCGGCGCTGATCTGTGACTGCGTCAGATTGCTGTAGTAGCGGAGCAGCAGGATCCGCTGCTCGCGTTCGGGCAGTTGGACCAGGAGGTGGCGTACGAGATCGCGGTGCTCCACGCCGTCGAGCGCGGGGTCCTCGTAGCCGAGCCGGTCGAGCAGGCCGGGCAGTCCGTCGCCCTCCTGGGCGGCCTCCAACGACGTTGCGTGGTACGAGCGTCCGGCCTCGATGCAGGCGAGCACCTCGTCCTCGGTGATGCGCAGCCGCTCGGCGATCTCCGCGGTCGTCGGTGAGCGTCCGAAGGCGGTGGTGAGGTCCTCGGTCGCGCCCGTCACCTGCACCCACAGCTCGTGCAGCCGGCGCGGTACGTGGACCGTGCGGACGTTGTCGCGGAAGTACCGCTTGATCTCGCCGACCACGGTGGGCATCGCGAAGGTGGGGAACTGCACCCCGCGCTCCGGGTCGAACCGGTCGATGGCGTTGATGAGCCCGATGGTGCCGACCTGGACGACGTCCTCCATCGGCTCGTTGCGGCTGCGGAAGCGGGCGGCCGCGTACCGCACGAGCGGCAGGTTGGCCTCGATGAGCGCACCGCGCACCCGGCCGTGCTCGGGGCTGCCCGGCTCCAGCTCCTTGAGCTGGCCGAAGAGCACCTGGGTGAGGGCGCGGGTGTCGGCGCCGCGGGTGCTTCCGGTGCCCGGCGAGGGCTTCGTGGGGGGCGTGCTTCCGGTGCCCGGCGAGATGTTCGCGGGTGGCGTGCTTCCGGTGCCCGGCGAGATGTTCGCGGGTGGCGCGCTTCCGGTGTCCGGTGAGGGCTTCGCGGGTGGCGCCTCGGGCGCAGTACTGGCCGGCACGGTCAACGCCACCCCTTCTCAAACAAGCACAGTCAAGCTCGGTCGACCTCGGTCAACTCATCCGTCAAAAGCGGTCATAGCATCACAAGACATGTGCACTGTGTGCAAGCACCCGTTCACTCCGTGTTGAGGGGCGCGATGGGCCGACGGGACGCGAAACGGCCCCGCACCGTTGCGGTGCGGGGCCGTTCGGGAGCTGCAGCGCCCCCGTGGCTCAGAACTCGTAGTCCGCGATCACCCACGTCGCGAACTCGCGCCACAGCGCGACGCCCGCCTGGTGGGCCGGGTGCTCGATGTACCGCTTCAGCGCATCGGTGTCCTCGACCGCCGAGTTGATGGCGAAGTCGTACGCGATGGGGCGGTCGGTGATGTTCCAGTCGCACTCCCAGAACGTCAGCTCCGGGATCTGCTCGCCGAGGGCGCGGAAGGCCTTGACGCCCTCGATCACGCGCGGCTCGTCGCGTCGCACGCCGTCGTTGAGCTTGAAGAGGACCAGATGGCGGATCACGGGCACTCCTTGGAGAGGGCTGGGGCCTGACGGCCTCGGCGGCCGCTCAGTCCTTGCCTCCGTTGGCGACCCACGTCATGAAGTCGCCGATGCTCCGAGCGGCGCTCGAGACGCCCTCGAACCCTATCTGCACATAGTCGGCGGCCTTGGCGGGGTCGGTGATGATCACATAGAGCACGAAGACGACCACCGCGAAGAGGCCGAGCTTCTTCCACTGCACTGCCACGATCTGGCCCTCCCCTTGCCGCGCCCCGTGTGACCTCTGTGACGGCGGTGAGTCTAACCCGGACCGTACTCACTGGGCTTTTAGGGACCAACGGCCCGGCAGCAGAGGCCCTTTGCCCGCGCTCCACGGGTGGCGCCGGGCGCAGCATTGAGGGTGAGCCCGGCGGATCTGGCAGGAATCCGCGGGGCATGGGACCGGCTCCACTGCGGGGTCCGCGCCGTCTGCTTCCCCCCTGACGGCGGCGCTGACCGAGGGCCTGGTTCTCGTCGGGGGGAGCGGCTGGTCCCCCCGATGCCGCTTCCCCCGCCCATACCCCCGAGCGTCCATACCCCCGAGCGTCCATACCCCCGAGGGGAACGACGAAGGGCCCGTCCAGCTCGGCTGGACGGGCCCTTCGTGTCAAGAGCGGTAGCGGTGGGATTTGAACCCACGGAAGGGGGTTACCCTTCACTCGCTTTCGAGGCGAGCTCCTTCGGCCGCTCGGACACGCTACCGAGAGGAACTCTAGCCCAAAGTGGGCCGAGGACAGAAATCCGTATGCGCCGCCCCTCCCGGCCCCGAATGCGCCGCCCCTCCCGGCCCCGCTTCGAAGCCAGGCTCTCAGCGCTTGCGGAAGAAGTCCGTCAGCTGCGCGGCGCACTCGTCCGCGAGGACGCCGTGAATGACTTCGGGGCGGTGATTGAGCCTCCTGTCGCGTACGACGTCCCAGAGGGAGCCCGCCGCTCCGGCCTTCTCGTCGCGCGCGCCGTAGACGACCCGGTCGACGCGTGACTGTACGAGCGCGCCCGCGCACATCGTGCACGGCTCCAGCGTCACGACGAGGGTGCAGCCGGTCAGCCGCCACTCGCCGGTCGCGGCGGCGGCCCTGCGCAGGGCGAGCACCTCCGCGTGCGCGGTGGGGTCGCCGACGGCCTCGCGTTCGTTGTGCCCCGTGGCGAGCACCGTCGTGCCGTCCGGGGACAGCACGACGGCGCCGACGGGGACGTCACCGCCCCCGACGGCGAGCTCGGCCTCGGCCAGCGCGAGCCGCATGGGCGCCCGCCAGCGGTCGCGTACGGGATCGGTCTCGGTGGTGTGGCAGGTCGGGTCGGTCACACGGGGAACCTAGCGGACGGTCTCGAGCACCTCCGCCGCTCCGAGGACGTCGGCGATGTCGTTGAGCGCGTCGCCGGCCTCCAGACCGAGCAGATCCTTCTCGGGCACGCCGAGGTCGGCGAGGATTCCCGTGTCCCCGAGCGGCCCGGACGGAACCCCCGAGGCGCCGGGGGTCTCGTCGGTGGCGTCCGGTTCGGCGTCGGACGCCTCCGGTTCGCCGTCCTCCGTGCCGTCGAGATCGAGGGCGTCCAGGTCGACCGCCCTGTCGTCGTCCGGATCGCGGCCGAGCATCTCGTCGGTGAGCAGGATCTCCCCGTACGAGCTGCGGGCGGCCGCGGCCGCGTCCGAGACGTAGATACGGGGGTCCTCCTCACCGTCCACGCGGACGACGCCGAACCACGCGCCTTCCTGTTCGATGAAGACGAGCACTGTGTCGTCGTCGTAATCGACCGTGGCTTCACGGGCCAGGTCGGCCAGATCCGACAGGGTCTCCACATCGTCGAGCTCCGTGTCGCTCGCTTCCCACCCGTCTTCGGTGCGCGCGAGCAGTGCGGCGAAGTACACCGTGACTCTCCCACTGGTCATAAGCGGTGCCGGTTGGCGGTTTTGGGGTCCCCCCGGCGAGGTCGGGGAGCGGGGAACGCTGGTGCCGAGCCCCGCCCATTCGGAATCGTGGCAGAAACGACGCCGTCAGGAGAGGTCTTCCGGCCGCTGTGTTCCGCGTCGCGTTCTTCCCGGCACCCGCGGGGCCTGTCACGGGGCGGCCGACTACCAGCGGAACGTACGCATGCGCATCTGCTGCCGCATGCGTGCCGCCCGGGCGCGGCGCGGCTTCACGCGGTCCCGGAGCTCGATGGCCTCGGTGCGTTCGCGCAGGAACTGGGCGCGGCGCCTGCGCCGCTCGGCGTCCGTCTCGTCTTCCGGCTTGCGTTCCGCCATGGGCCACACCACCTCAGTCCGTACGTCCCCACCTTCCCTCCGTCGGCGGGGTTGATGCCAGCGAGGAGAGAGGGGCTCCCGCCCGGTTACTGTTGATGTCATGCGGATCCACGTCGTCGACCACCCGCTGGTGGCGCACAAACTCACCACGCTGCGCGACAAGCGCACCGACTCCCCGACCTTCCGGCGCCTCGCCGACGAGCTGGTCACCCTGCTCGCGTACGAGGCCACCCGGGACGTGCGCACCGAGCAGGTCGACATCGAGACCCCGGTGACGAGGACGACCGGCGTGAAGCTGTCGCACCCGCGCCCGCTGGTGGTGCCGATCCTGCGCGCCGGTCTCGGCATGCTCGACGGCATGGTCCGGCTGCTTCCGACCGCTGAGGTCGGCTTCCTCGGCATGATCCGCAACGAGGAGACCCTGGAGGCATCCACGTACGCGACGCGCATGCCGGAGGACCTCTCCGGGCGCCAGGTGTACGTCCTCGACCCGATGCTCGCCACGGGTGGCACACTGGTCGCGGCGATCCGTGAGCTCATCAAGCGCGGCGCCGACGACGTGACCGCCGTGGTGCTGCTCGCCGCCCCGGAGGGCGTCGAGATCATGGAGCGCGAGCTGGCGGGGACGCCGGTGACGGTCGTGACGGCCTCGGTCGACGAGCGGCTCAACGAGCAGGGCTACATCGTGCCGGGCCTCGGCGACGCGGGCGACCGGATGTACGGGACCGCGGAGTAGTCAGCAGTTCTTCTCGCCGGACGACGTGGACGTCGGCTTGGGCTTGGCCAGCGCGGCCAGGGCCTTGTCGGCGTCCTCTTTTTTGGCCAGGTTCTTGAACTGTGTGCCGATGACCAGGTCGACCTCGCCGTTCTTGCGGCCGTCGGCCTTGCGCTCGGCGCCGGCGAGCTGCGTGCCGAGCACGGGGATCGCGGTGTCGGCGGCGGCCCCGGCACCGAGCAGCAGCCCGATGCCCTTCACCTTCTTGTCGTACGCCTTCGTCGCGTTGCCGACCTCGCCGATGGTGAAGCCGCGTTTCTTCAGCTCGTCGGCGGTGTTCTTGGCCAGGCCGCCGCGGGGCGTGGCATTGAAGACGTTGACGGTGATCTGCCCCGGCCGGGGCAGCGCCTTCGGTTTCGGTTTCGGGACCGTGGCGTCCGCGGCCCGGCCGCGGTCGCAGCCACCGGTCGCGCGGGACGCGGCCGACGCCTTGTCGCCCCCCGTGAAGACGTCGATGAGCTGCAGTGTGCCCCAGCCGAACAGCCCCACCACCGTGGCGGACGCCACGACCGCGAGCGCGATCCTGCGGCGACCGCTGGGGCGGCGCATCCGTGGGTATTTGTCCCCCGTGATGCGGTACTTGCCGCCCATGCCGGGGGGAGTGAGCATGCTCATGGGCGCAGCGTAGTGCGGCCGGGCGGCGATGCCTACTAAATGATCAACGCCCGCGGCCCACTCCAACCCAAAAGGGCCAATGCGGCACCGGGGCCGCTCGGGCGGGGGAGCGGGAGCGTCAGCCCAGTTCGAGCACGCGGGCGTGGAGCACCTGGCGCTGCTGGAGCGCGGCGCGGACCGCGCGGTGCAGTCCGTCCTCCAGATAGAGGTCGCCCTGCCACTTCACGACGTGCGCGAAGAGGTCGCCGTAGAACGTGGAGTCCTCGGCGAGCAGCGTCTCGAGGTCGAGCTGGCCCTTGGTCGTCACGAGCTGATCGAGGCGGACCGGGCGCGGCGCGACGTCCGCCCACTGCCGGGTGCTTTCCCGGCCGTGGTCGGGGTACGGCCGGCCGTTTCCGATGCGCTTGAAGATCACACGGAAAGCCTACCGGGCAAGGCTCTCCGGGCGCAGCCATGGCGACGGAGTGCGAGTCCGGGAAATACCGCCTCAAGGTGAGGCAAACCGGGAACGCGTCAGCCGGAACAGGGCCCGAAGTGAGCGAGAGCCAGCCGAATCCGCCCATGCCGGGTCATGCGAACCGCCCGAACGAGTCTGCGCCTGTCGCCGGGATGACGGACGAGACGAAGGTTTCCGGGGGTGCGCTGTGCGCGGGCGCGCTGTCTGAGGGGGCGCTGTCCGGGGGTGCGCTGTCCGAGGAGGCGCCCGAGGAGGCGTCGCCCATCCGTGGGTACGCAACGGGGACGAGAGGCCTCCGCCCCGGACTTCGGAACGGCCCGCCGCCGACGCTGGATCTGGCGGGGGCGCCTTGAGCGAGCGCGATACGCGCCGGGCCGTCCTCGACGAGCGAGCCCTGTCAGCGCCTTTCGGTACGCCTCTGACTCTCCTCGCGCGGGCGACTGTCCGCTGCGTCGCGCTCGGGTTTCGTGGCGGTGGGAGGGGCCTCGGAGTGGGTGGTACGTGCGGCTTCCGCACGGAGAAGGGCCTGGAGGGCCGCGTAGGGGTCCATCGGCATGGGGGTGTCCTTGATCTGCGCTGCTGATCTGCACTGAGCTGCACCGACCTGAGCTGAGCTGGCCTGAGCTGGCCTGTGGTGATCCGTGCTGATCTGCGGTGCTCGGCGCTTGTACTGGCGGGATTCGGGGATTCGCGCGCATGCGCTCCCCTGTCAGCAGCGCAGAACCACCGAGCGCGGGGCAGGAACGTACGGATGGGGACCGCGGGGACACGGGCCGGCCGACGGCACACGGCACCCCCGGCCCTGGGCACGGTTCCGCCTGGTGGGCAGACGAGTGGCATGCCGGGTGGGAAGCCGCAGCGCCGCCTCAGTGATGTCCGCCTGGCTCTCGCCCCCGGTCTCCATGGCGAGGGCGGCCGGGGGAGCCGGACTCGCCTGGGCGGCGGGCCCCACGGTGAACGCGGCGAGAAGAACCGCGAGCAGAGTGAACACCACCCGAAGCCACGCGACGTGGCGACGTGACGGCTCCGGAACACTCATGTCCCCCATCTCCCCGAACCCCCCGCCCCCCGACCACCGAGCGCCGAGATCCGCCCTCATGGCCTACGACGCGCGAGGGTCTGGGGGCCGTTGCCCCGCGACGTCCTGCCTGGGTAGGGGCACCGAGCCCGCCGCTCCGCGGCGGATGTATCCCACCCACCCACCCGTTTGCCCCGCGACGCAGCTGCCAGGTAGGAGCAGGAGAGGCTGCGACCCCCCACCGGGCCGCAGCCGCAAACGCGTCCCGAGGGGACGTGGGGGTATGTGCGCACGGAGCACCGAGCACACTGTGGCGTCTTTGGACTTGAGGCGCGACGCAGGGATAGCGAGTACGTACATACCCCCACGGCCCCGCCCCACAGAACAGCAGGCGCAGACCCGCGCGCACGCGCAGGCAAAAGTTACTTCGCCGCCGCCTTGGCAGCCGCCTTCAGCTCCTGCTTGTGAGCGCGCACCTTCCGCAGAGACCCCGGCCCCGTAATGTCCGCCACCGAGCGATACGCCGAGGCGGCGCCATAGTCCCCCGCCGCCTCCCGCCACCCCTCCGGACGCACGCCCAGCTGCTTGCCGAGCAGGGCCAGGAAGATCTGCGCCTTCTGCTTCCCGAAGCCGGGCAGGTCGTTGAGCCGCTTCAAGAGTTCGCCACCAGTCGCCACGTCCCGCCACAGACCCGTGGGATCACCCCCATAGTGCTCCACCAGATACGCACAGAGCTGCTGAATCCGCTTCGCCATCGAGCCGGGATACCGGTGCACGGCCGGCTTGGTGGAGAGGACCGACGCGAAAGCGTCGGGATCGTACGCGGCGATCTCGTGCGCATCGAGATCATCCGAGCCCAGCCGCGTAGCGATCGTGTGTGGCCCCGCGAACGCCCACTCCATGGGGACCTGCTGATCCAGGAGCATGCCGATGAGCGCGGCCAGCGGACTGCGGCCGAGAAGTTCGTCGGCCTCCGGGTCCTGTGCGAGGTGAAGGGTCACGTCCATGGCTCGATGATCCCGCGCGGACGGGCACGGCGCAGCGCGGGTGGGGAAGCGCAGCGCAGTACGGGGAGCGCAGCGCAATCCGGGAAGCACGACGCGGTACGAGAGGGAAATCGGGATGCAGCGAGCCCAGAGGGTTCGCTAGCGTGGAGGACATGTCTACGCCCCGCATCTCCTAGCCAGGACACACGCCTCCACGCCACCCGTGTGTCCATTCGCTATTGCGGAGCGTTACCTCATGATCACCGTACGAGGCGCCGACGTGCGCGTCGGCGCCCGCCTCCTGCTGTCCGGCGTCTCCTTCCACATCGCCCCCGGCGACCGCGTCGGCCTGGTCGGGCGCAACGGCGCCGGCAAGACGACCCTGATGAAGATCCTCGCCGGACAGGCGTCCCCCGCCGACGGCACCGTCACCCGCGCCGGCTCCGTCGGCCACCTCGCCCAGGACCCGCGCGCCGCCGACCCCGCCGTCACCGTCACCGACCGCATCCTGTCCGCCCGCGGACTGGACGAGGCGGTCACCGCGCTGCGGGCCGCCGAGGCCGCCATGGCGGCGGCCGAGGGCCCCGCGGCGCAGGAGCGGGCCATGGCCGCGTACGCGCGGGCGGACGACCGGTTCCAGGCGCGGGGCGGCTACGCCGCGGAGGCGGAGGCCGCCCGCGTCGCCGCGGGGCTCGGGCTGCCCGAGCGCGCCCTGCACCAGCCCGTCGGCGACCTGTCGGGCGGCCAGCGGCGCCGCGTCGAGCTCGCGCGGATCCTGTTCTCGCAGCACGACACGCTGCTCCTCGACGAGCCGACCAACCACCTCGACGCCGACTCGGTGGGCTGGCTGCGCGGCTACCTCGCCGGGTACCCGGGCGGTCTCGTACTCATCAGCCACGACACCGGACTGCTCGCCGACACGGTCAACCGGGTCTTCCACCTCGATCCACGGCGCGCGGTCATCGACGTCCACAACACCGGCTGGGACGCCTACCTCGCGCAGCGCGCGGCGGACGAGCGGCGGCGCACCCGGGAACGCGCCAACGCCGAACGCAAGGCGGCGTCGCTGCGCGCCCAGGCCGACAAGATGCGCTCGCACGTCGCCACCGCCACCGCCGCGAAGAACATGGAGCGGCGGGCCGAGCGGATGCTCGCCGGGACGGAGCCGGTGAGGCGGGGCGAGAAGGTCGCGCGGATCCGGCTGCCCGAGCCCGCGCCGTGCGGGCGGATGCCGCTCGGGGCGGTCGGACTGGCGAAGGCGTACGGGTCCCACCACGTGCTCCGCGGCGTCGACCTGGCCGTCGACCGGGGCAGCAGGCTCGTCGTCCTCGGCCTCAACGGAGCCGGCAAGACGACGCTGCTCCGGCTGCTCGCCGGGCGTGAACGCCCGGATGCGGGGCGGGTCGTCGCCGGGCCCGGACTGCGGCTCGGATACTTCGCGCAGGAGCACGACACGTTGGACGGGGCGCGGACCGTGCGGGAGAACCTCGCGGGGGCGGCTCCCCATCTGACCGATGGGGAGGTGCGGCGGGTGCTGGGAGCGTTCCTGTTCGGCGGGGACGACGCGGACAAGCCCGCCGGGGTGCTCTCCGGCGGGGAGAAGACGCGGCTCGCGCTGGCCGGGCTCGTCCACTCGGGGGCGAACGTGCTGCTGCTCGACGAGCCCACGAACAATCTTGATCCGGCGTCGCGGGGGGAGGTGCTGGGGGCTGTGGGGACGTATCCGGGGGCGATTGTGATGGTGACGCACGACGAAGGGGCGATTGACGCGTTGCGTCCGGATCGGGTGCTGTTGCTGCCGGACGGCGACGAGGACTTGTGGAGCCCCTCCTACAGGGACCTGGTCACGCTCGCCTGACCGTACTTGCTGGGGCGTGGCGTGGGGGTCTCCCTTGGTGCCGGTCTGCGCCTGCTGTTGCGTTGTGGGGCGGGGCCGCGGGGGTATGTACGTACTCGCTATCCCTGCGTCACGCCTCAAGTCCAAAGACGCCAGAGTGTGCTTGGTGCTCCGTGCGCACATACCCCCACGTCCCCTCCGGCCGGTTGCGCGGCTGCGGCCCGGTGGGGGGTTGCCCCCCTCCTGCTCCTACCTGGCAGCTGCGTCGCGGGGCAAACGGGTGGGTGGGTGGGATACATCCGCCGCGAAGCGGCGGGCTTGGGGCTCCTACCCCGGCAGGGGGTCGCGGGGGACACCCCACCCGCCCGCCCCTACTCCCGCGGGGCGTCGCGGGGAAACGGGTGGGGAGGGAGGATCAGGGGATGGTGGATGGGGAGGGTGAGGGGGGTGGGCCGGGGGTTGTGGCTCGGCGGGTGGCTGCTCGGTGCGGGGTGGGCGTCAACTCGTTGGCACGGCGAATGACCCGGGACGCCTTTCCGCGGCTGCCGGGTTATGACGAGTTGCCGGCGGATGTGAAGGACGTCGAGATCGCCGCCACCGCCAGGTACGGGCTGCGGCTCTTTTTGGAGCGGGTGGCTTCGCCTGACGCCGGGCCCGGCGACTACGAGTACTTCAGGGAGCGTGCCGCCCAGCGAGCGGACGAGGGCATGCCCCTGCACCTGCTGCTCGGCACCCACTGTGTCGGTACGCACGAGCTGTGGCGCGCGCTGCGTGATGTGACCCTGCCGGGTGAGGAGGCCGCGCTCGCGGAGCTGAGCGATTACCTGTTCGCCGCGCAGGAACGCATCGTCGCCGCCGTGACGGAGACCTACCTCGACGAGCAGGCGGCCATCGTGGCCGAACGGCGGGAGGAGCGTAGGTCGTTGGCTCGGGCTTTGTTGGAGGGTGTGGGTGGGGGGACGGGGGTGGAGGCGTTCGAGGAGGGCGCGCTCGTTGTTTTTGTGTGTCTGCCCGTGGCGGTGCGGGATGAGCGGTCCGTCGCCGTGCGGCGCCTCGTGCGGCGGTTGCAGGCCGCGTTCGACCGGGTTTTCGGCGTGGGGGTGCCGGCGCTTCTGGGCGGGGCGGGCGGGCACGCCGTCGTACCGGGGCGCGATGTCGTGGAGGTGCCGGGGGAGTTGGGGGCAGCGCTCAGGGAGTTCTGTGGGCCGGGTGTGCGTCTCGCCGCTGCCGTCGCCGACTCGGTCGGCGGGATTCCGGAGGCCGCCCGTACGGCCGAGGAGATCGTGCGGGTGGCCCGTGCGTGCGGGCGGCCGCCGGGCCCGCACCGGCTCGACGACGTCCTGCTCGAGTATCACCTGTCGCGGCCCAGTGCGGGCAGCGAGCGGATAGCCGCGCTGCTCGAACCGCTCGCCGGACGGCCCGAGTTGGTCGAGACGCTGCGTGCTCATCTGGAGTTGCGGCAGGATCGGCGGGCCACCGGCCGGCGGCTCGGTCTGCATCCGAACACGGTCGACAACCGGATCGCCCGCGTCTCGTCGCTGACCGGGCTCGACCTGGCCTCGGCGCACGGCACGGCGCTCGCTCTCGCGGCGTTGCTGCTGCGGGAGGCCGAGGAGACGGCGGCGGACGACGCGTGAGCCGTTCCGTCGACTTGGGCGTGCGGGCCGTACCGTCCCCGTGGCTGTGATTCGATGCTCGGATGAAGCGAGACTGTGTCGCCGACGCGGCCGACGGCCATCCTGTCCTTCGGGTGCGGGGACGTTCCGGCCAGCGCGATCTGGAGGCGTGCGTCGGTGTGCTCGCGGCCGTGCACGAGGCGGACGGGTATCCCGTCAACTGGCCGGAGCAGGCCGGTGACTGGCTTGAAGGGGACGGCCCTCTCGGCGCTTGGGTGGCCGAGCTGGACGGGCGCGTCGTCGGGCATGTGGGGCTTGCCCGTCCGGGGGCGGGCGACGTGGCGCCGGGTCTGTGGGGTGAGCGCGCGGGCCGGGGGGCCGAGTGTGCGGCGGTCGTCAACCGCCTCTTCGTCGCGCCGGACGCACGCGGGCATGGCATCGGCGCCCTTCTGATGCGCCGGGTCGCGCGGGAGGCGCGGGCGCGCGGGCGGCATCCCGTCCTGGACGTGGTGTCCTCCGACAAGTCGGCGGCCACGCTCTACGAACGCCTGGGGTGGCAGCTGCTGTCCGTCGTGGAGCAGGAGTGGCAGCCGGGGCAGCGGGTCGCTCTGCGCTGTTACGCGGCCCCCGTGGACCCGGACGCCCTTCCGGCCGGGTCCTCTGCCGAGGAGGTGGAACCTTGCGCGTCTTCCGCCGGGGAGGCGGGCGGGGAGGCGGACTCCTCTGCCGCGCCCGCGTGAGCGCTCCCGGCTGCCGCCCGCAACGCCTTCGGCAGTGCGCGCGGCGTGAGCCGGGCCGGTGACGCGGCGCGTACCGCCGCGTGGGTCGATCCGATCGGCTCGGGGCTCCTGACCTCGCGTACGACCACGTCGGGGTGCGTTCGCCCTGCCCGCCGCCGGATGAGTGCCGTCGCGTCCCTGTTCAGGGTCCCGCTCAGCCGAGCAGTGAGCGGACCGCCGCGCGGTCGACGCCGGTCAGGGCGCGGACCAGCTTCGGGGTGAGGAAGAGGATCACGGCGCCGACGAGGGAGACCGCCGCGATCTGGGCGGGCGAGGTGATGTAGTACTGGTGCCGCTCGCCGCCGGACGTGAAGTCGTAGACGCGGTAGCCGGGC
Source organism: Streptomyces sp. NPDC093510 (assembly GCF_040683555.1). Taxonomy (NCBI): domain Bacteria; kingdom Bacillati; phylum Actinomycetota; class Actinomycetes; order Kitasatosporales; family Streptomycetaceae; genus Streptomyces; species Streptomyces sp. NPDC093510. Next base: position 56,574 of record NZ_JBFBEE010000032.1, on the reverse strand, counting down.
CAGCCGACGTAGCGGTGGAAGACCCAGGAGTACGTGGGGAACAGCGCGACCACCCAGCCGGTGACGAGGAACGTCACCGTCAGGACGAAACTCGCCACGCGCCAGGGGAACATGACCAGCTGGAACAGCAGCGCCCGCCAGCCTGCCCCGTCCGCGAGCCGGGCCCTGATCCCGGCCCACCGGCCCTCGCCCCGCGGCACGTCGAGCGCCCGGGGACCGGCGACCTCCAGCCCGAGCCTCACGCGGGCCCGACGTCGCTCGACGGCACCGAGCCCGCGCGCCCCCGCCAGCGCCGCGGCCAGGACGGGCAGTCCGATCACGGTGACGAGCAGGCCCGCGGCGAGGGAGAACATGGTCACGGCGTAGACGAACCCGGCGATCGCCACGGGCAGCGAGAGCATCACGTATCCGATCTCCCGGAAGGTGACGGCGGAGAACGGCGCGCGCCAGAATCCGGGCGCCGAAGTCAAAGCCGAAGTCGAAGCCGAAGCCGAAGCCGAAGTCGTGTACGGCAGCGGCGAGGCGTGGGTGCCGGTGCCGGTGCTGGGATGGGTGCTGGTGCCGGTGCTCATGGCGGCCTCGAATTCGTCGCGGTGGGGAGGGGAGGGGCGGAGGGGACGTGCCGTGCTGACGTCCTCCACACTCTCCGATCCGCCGCTCCGGCGGCATACGGCGACATGGTGTCTCGGGGGTGGTGCCAGGCCCCCTGTCGTGCGGGGGCAGACGGGAAGGGGAAGGGGAAGGGGGCGGTCGCCGAGTTGTCCCCCAGGTCATGGCAGCCGGCTCACGGCGACTCCGTCCGCGTCCGCACGCCTTGTCCGCGCAGCCACCCCGCTACGTCCGCCGCGCCCGACGCCTCGGCGATGTCCAGGGGCGTCATGCCGTCGTAGCCGATCCAGTCGAGGTCGGCGCCCCGTCCCGCCAGATAGCGCGCGGTGGCCAACTGCCCGCCGTGGCAGGCACCCCAGAAGGCGCTGGTGATGTCGTCGGCGTCGGGCGGCCCTGATTCCGCCCCTGCCAGCCCCTCCGCTCGCTCCGTCCCGCCTTCCACGAACGCCGTGACACGGTCGAGGAGGCCCAGCGTCGCCGCGTCCTGCAACGTAGTCCGTGCCCCGTGTTCGAGGAGCCGCCGCGCCGCCCGCCACTGTCCGAAGCCGCGCGCGTCGGCCAGCGGTGTGCCGCCCCCGATCACCGCCCCGGTCGCCTCGATGTCCGCGCCGGCCGCGACGAGGGCGTCGAGCGCCGCTACGTCGTCGTTGCTCGCGGCCCAGTGCAGGGGGGTCTCGCTGTGCGCGCCGACGAACCGGGCGTTCGGGTCGGCGCCCGCCGCGACCAGGGTGGCGATGACCTCGGGCGCGGAGGGGAGGTGTCCGGGCCAGTCCGTGGCCAGGTGCAGCAGGCTGCGGGTCCCCGCGGCCTCGCCCTCCTGTCTGATCCCCGTGGCGGCGAGGCCGGGATGCGCGTCGAGCAGCTTCCGCAGCGCGGTCACGTCACCGGCGCGGATCGCTCGGGTCACCTCGACGGCCAGCGCGTTTCCCGCGTCGACAACTGCCATGACCGGCCTCCCGATCTTCAGCGACCCGATCGTCAGCGACCTGATCGACGTCGACCGTGGTTGATCGACTGCCGTCGATTGTGGCAGCGGCCACTGACAACGGGCGGACGATGCGGTGTGAAAGTCGATGGGAGAGTTGGTGGGAAAGTCGGTGGGAGAGCCGGTGGGAGAGCCGGTGGGGCAGGGTGGCGAGGAGCATCGCGACGGCCACGGCGACCAGGTGTTCGCGGCCCGCCAGATCCGGATCGGCGAACGAACCGGACACCGTCGGGACGACCGCGGCGAGAAAGAGGACCGGCGCCCGCAGCACCACGGCCGTGTAGGCGAAGAGGCCCACGATCGCCGCGGACGTGCCCGTGTCCACCGCGTGCGCCGCATCCGCGGGGAGCCCGAGCCGGTCGGGCCCGAGGGCGACCATCACGCGCGCCGCGAAGGTCCCGGCGAGCGTGACGGCGTACGCCACCATCAGCGTGCGTACGCGCCCGAAGAGCAGCTCGGCGAGCGCGAACGCCAGGAACAGCCGGGGCAGCCCGCCCCACACGGGCAGATCCGCCGCGGGCACGAACACCGATACGGGCGTGCGCAGCAGGGAGAGCCAGACGGGCTGGTCCGCCCGCACCTCGCTGAGCACACGCACCACGTCCGCACCGGCGGCGGTCTGCTGGAACTCGTGCAGGCCGATCACGGCGACGGTGGCGAAGAGGGCCACCGAGACGCCGAGGGGGCCGCGCTCCCGTAGCCCGCGCAGCGGCCCCATGACGACGTTCCGCCACTCATGGAGCAGAGCGTCCCGGCACCGGCCTGCCAGGCGTGACACCACCGACACCACCGACACCACAGATACCGCCCACAGATACCGCCGAAAACGCCGAAAACGCCATTTGCTCCAGCGACCCTAGTCGTCCGCCCCCTGCGGGCCGGCGGCGGGACGTCAGCCTTCGAGTACGTCGCCGAAGTAGGCCGCGCCCGTCGGGCCGCCGAGTCCCGTGCCGCTGACCGACTTCGTGCCGGTCGCGGTGGTTCCGGAAGCGGTGGTCTTGAAGAGCCAGACGGAACCGGCACCGTCGTTCTCGCCGTACGCGCCCGCCACGAGCTCGGCGCGGCCGTTGTTGTCGGAGTCCGTGAGCTCGACCGTGCTGCCGAAGAAGTCCATCGTCTCCGCGGTGCCGGGCACGCCCGCGGTGCTCTGCGAGAACGCCTTCGCGCCGGTGCCGGTCAGGCCGTTCGCCGAGCCGCGCAGGACGACGGCGGAACCGGCCTTCTTCGCCGAGCCCAGGGTCTCGGACGGCACGCCGACGGCGATGTCGGCGTATCCGTCGCCGTTGGTGTCGCCCGCCGACAGGCTCCGGCCGAAGGCGTCGCCCTTCTCCGCGGCGCCGGGGACGCCTGCGGAGTCCTGGGTGATGCGGACGGGGGTGCGGCTGCTCAGGCCGCTCGCGCCGCCGTAGGTGACGGTGACCGCGCCGCCGGTGCCGCCGTTCGGCTCGTCGGTCGACTTCTCCATGAAGTTGCCGGTGACGATGTCGCCGTAGCCGTCCTTGTCCACGTCGGCGATCGCCGCGGCGTAGCCGCCCGCGACCTTGCCGGCCGGCTTCATCGTCGTACCGCCCTTGTAGAGGACGCTGCGGGTGCGGTAGCCGGCGCCGTGCTCCTCCTGGCCCATGACCAGCAGGTCCGTGGCCGCGTCGCCGTTGACGTCGCCCGCGACGATCTCGTCGGCGTTGATGCCGGTGGCGCCGGACGTGTCGACGGCGGTGAGCGCCGCGGCCTTGCCGGTGCGCGAGATCGGGCCCTTGAAGACGTTCAGCTCGGGCAGGGCGAGGTTGGCGGCGGCGAGGTCGGTCACGCCGTCGCCGTCGAAGTCTCCGGTGGCCACGGACCAGCCCAGTTCGTGGCGGTTCCCGGGCAGGGGCGACGTGATGTCCGTCGCCGTCTTGAGCCCGCCCGCGCCGCCCCAGACGACCGTGAGAGCGCCGGACTCGTCGGTGGAGCCGATGTGTTCGGCGTGCACGCCGACGACCAGGTCCGTGTAGCCGTCGCCGTCGAGGTCGCCGGTGGTCATCCGGTCCCCGAAGTACTCGCTGCTCTCGGGCGTGCCCGGTATGCCGGCGGTGGCCTGGCTGAGCAGGGTGCGCTTGGAGGTGTCGAGGCCGCTCGCGGTGCCGTAGACGACGGCGACGTAACCGGCGCCGGTCTTGCCCGAGATCTTGGCGACGGGGGCGGCGATCGCGAGGTCTCCGTAGCCGTCGCCGTTGAAGTCGGCGCGGACCTGGCCCGTTCCCTGGGCGGGCTCGGCGCCGGCCGGGGCCGATGCGGCGGCGAGCAGGGAGCCGGTCAGGGCGGCGGTGGCGGCGCCGGCCAGGACCGTACGGAACTTCTTGGGCATGCGGTTCTCCTGCGGAGGCAGTCGGGGCGCCCGTGATCGGGCGCCTCGTGTCCAAAGGGGTGCCGGGCGGCGGCGGCTCTACGGCGTGCCGCTTCGGCGCACTGGAGACCTTCGTAGGGGCGCGAGGGTTGTACGGGTGTTCTTCCGGCCGGTCGGGAGTTCCGGCTGGTCGGCGGGGGGGGGGGCTTGCTGGTGGGGTGCCCTCGTCGGCCGAGGGGGTTCAGCGCGGGTCGTCCGGGCCGGGTCCGGCATCCGGGCGCTTCGGCGGGTCCTCCCGGCGCCTGCGGGGCCTGTGCGACATCAAGTCCCGTGCTCCGCGGGCCTCGTCCGTGCCCACGATCGGGAGAGGGTGCGCGCCCCGCGGCGGCCCGGCGGGAAACTGGAACAGCCTCGCGGAGGAGGGGGGTGAGACGGACGGGGTGGGTGAGGTAGGTGAGGCAGGTGAGGTGGAGGGGGCGGGCGACGGTTCTACGTCGGCGTGTCCGGCCGGCTCCGTGTGTCCGGTCGGCTCCGCGTGTCCGGTCGGCTCCGCGTGTCCGGCCGGCTCCGCGTGTCCGGCCGGCTCTGCGAAATCGCCCCCCGCAGCGCCCCCTGCGGCGCCCCCCGCAGCGGCCCCCGCATCGGTCCCGACGTCGGCCGCGCGAGCGTGCTCCGTCGCGCGGGCGTGCTCCGCCCAGCCCTCGCGGAACCAGCGCAACTGCGTCAGTTGCGCCTCCTCCTCGGTGAGAATCCGGACGCCGTCGACCCCGGCCTCCTGGATCTTCGCCCCGAGTTCGATCAGCAGCCCGCCGACGAGGAAGGCCAGCTCTTCCGACGCGGTCGTCCCGCTCTGGACGCCGTGGCGTCCCGTGCCGTGGTGCTCCGCACTGTGGCGTCCCGGATCGCGGCCTCCCGCACCGCGACGGCGTGGGCCTCCGGACGGCCCCTCCGCTTCGTCAGTCGGCATGTTCGCACTCCCTCTGCGCCCCCGGGCTGCGTAAGTCGGCCCCCTGCTGTTCTCGACTACTCGACCTGCGGCAGGAACGCCTTCGTGACTCTCACGAAGACCGCCTGCAGTTCTTGAGGCACCCCCATTCTCCGGGCCGCTTCCTCGGGGCTCAGCAGTCGGGGGGCATCGGTGTCACCGCCCCGGGCGGCCGCGATCGGCAGATCATTCTCGGACAGCCGGCCGGAGCGGATCAGCATGTCCCGCAGCGGCACCCCGAGCACGGCCGCCAGGCGGCGCATCGTCTCGAGGTCGGGCATGCTCTGCCGCTGGATGAGGCGGCTGACCGCGGCCCGGTGCACACCCGCGTCGTCCGCCAGTTTCGACTTGCCGCCACCGCGCGGGCTGTCGATGTCGTAGCCGCGCTCGCGCATCACGCCCTCGATCCACTCGGCGAACTCCTCCAGTTCGTCCGCTCGATTCCGGCCACTCTCCCGGTGGCTCTCCCGGCCGGTCTCCCGGTGGCTCTCGCGGCCCGGATCGTGACCGCTCCCGGGTCGGTACACCTGGTCGCTGCGGGCGCTGGCCCGCGGGCTGGACACCATGTCGTCGCTCTCCCCTCGTCGCAGGGCGAGCGTACCGATCGCGCGCGCACCAAAATATGTGCGCGCTCGCACGTTGTTGTGAAGATCCCGCGCAGGCGGGCGTCGAGCACATTTCAAGCCACCACTTCCTCTCCCTCCAATCTCGCGGCCCTCCGTTTTTAGTTGCGCATGCGCACGCAGCGTGGAACTCTGATCACGCATCCACGTCTTCGAACTTATGTTCGCATACCCGCGGAGGGGCTGCGCATGTCTCATCGGACGGTTCTCCTCGCACCTGCTCTGAACAGCGCGTTTCCTGACACACGAAATATCCGGGATCGTTCGGACGAAGCTCTCGACTGGCGCCGAAACGCCGCCTGCGTGGATCTCCCACAGCAGTACGTCTTCACCCGGACCCCCGCCGAGGCGGCGCCGGTATTGCGCGCCTGCAATCAGTGCCCGATCCGGCGGGAGTGCGAAGCCATCGTCGATCCCTCGCACACCTGGTTCGACGGCGTCAGCGGCGGACGGCTCTGGCGCAACGGCCGCGAGGTCAAGCCCCGCAAGTCGGCCACGGGGAGGCCGTGATGAGCACCCAGACCCCGGTCGAACGAGCGGCCCTCTGGATCGACGCGCTCCAGCGCCAGTACCCCCTGCTCATCGAGGAGCTGGCGCCCGGCACGGGACGGACCTACCGCGAGGTGCGGGGCGGCGGCCCGGCCGCGTCCGCCGTCGCGCCGGTCCGCCTCTACGTCTCCGACGCCCTCCGCGACATCGGTGACGGGGTGGTCGAACTGGAGGAGGCCGTACGCGACCGGCTCGGCCTGCGCCGCATCGCCGCGGCCCCCGTGCCGGTACGCCTGCGCCGGCTCGCCGAACTCCTCGACGCCCTCCGGGACATGCCCGACCTGGCGGCCCACGTCGAGGAGGAGACCCGCCGCATGTCCCGTCGCTGCGCCCGCGCCCTCGGTGACCCCGAGCAGCTGGTGCGGCTCCCCGGGCGCTGCCCGGCCTGCGACTGCGTCTCGCTGCGCGCCTTTCCCGAACGCGGCGTCGCGATGTGTGTGAATCCACCCTGCCGGCACGTGCTCGACGAGGAGGAGACGGCATGAACACGCCGCTGATCACGGGAGACCTCGCCGCCACCGAGGCCGACGTCTCGCCCGCGACCATCCGCAAGTGGGTGCAGCTCGGACACCTGAAGGCCGCGGGGCGGCAGGGGCGGCGGGCGATGTACCGCCTGGAGGACGTGTTCGCCGCGGAGCGCTCCGTCCGGAGCGCGCGGGCGGTACGGCCAGGCGTAGGTGTAGGCGTCGGCGTCGGCGTCGGCGTCGGCGTAGGAGTAGGGCGTACGAAGTCGTAGTGACGGACCCGGAAGAGGGCCCCGCACCGGTCGGTGCGGGGCCCTCCGTGCGTACTGCCAATCGGCCACTGACCGGCCTCCCGACCGGCCCCTGGACAGCCCCAATCCGCCCCTCCCCGAGTTCAGTTGCGGGATACGGGCCCCTGGATCACACTTGAAGCAGCGGCAGAGCTGCGCCCCTCACCGGGGCGGCGGACCTGCCGCTTTGTGTTGCCCACACTCATTTCCCTTCTCATGACAGGGAGTGTCCATGTGTCCATCCTGACCTTTCCCGACGCGGAACGGCTCGTCGTCGACTTCCTCAAGAACCGGGCGGAGCTCGCCGGTTCGGTCGTCGACAACAAGCCGCCCGCCGGGTTCGACGGCACCCAGAAGGCCGTCCTCGTCTCCCGCGTCGGCGGTGCGTGGGTCGACGACCGGCATCTCGACCAGCCGCTGCTCGACTTCGAGGTCTACGGCCCGGACAAGACCACCGCGCACGGCATCTCCCTCGCCGCCCGTGCCTGTGTGCTCGAACTGGCCGGCACCTCGTACGGCGGGGCCGTCGTCACCGACGTCGCCGAGGCGGACGGGCCGCGCTGGCTGCCCGACTACAACCGCCCGGCGGGCAACCGCTACCTGTCGACGGTACGGATCTCGATCCGTCCCGAGTAGCGCCACCTCGCAGCTTCACCCCTCAGGCCCTGCCACCCGGCGGGGCCTTCGTCGTACCGACAGACAACTGAGATCTGAGGAGTTCGCATGGCAGGCAACAACGGCAAGGAAATCCGCGTCGCCGGTACCGGACGGGTGCTGATCGCGCCGGTCGGGGCCGAAGCCCCGGCCACCATCGCCAACGACTGGGACAAGGCGAAGTGGACGGACCTCGGTTACACCACGACCGACGGCATCAAGTTCAACAAGAAGGACAAGATCGACCCGGTCGACACCTGGCAGTCGGTGAGCCCGGCGCGGTTCATCTACTCCGACCGCGACCTCACCGTGAAGTTCCAGCTGCTGCAGCTGAACAAGGCGAACCTGGCCTTCTTCATGGGCGGTGGCGAGGTCAAGGCGGCGACCACTCCGCCGGCGACGATCGACGCGCAGGCCGAGGGTGACCTGAAGGAGTTCACGTACGACCTCGCCAACACCCCGGCGCCGGACGAGCGTGCGCTCGGCATCGAGTTCACGGACGGCGCGGCGAAGTACCGCTTCGTGGTGCCGCGCGGTCAGGTCACCGAGACCGAGGAGATCGGCCTGACCCGTACCGGTGCGGTGAAGCTGGGCGTGACGTTCACGGCGCTCGCCAAGGACGACAACGCCCCGCTGGCGAGCTTCCGCTTCAAGGAACTGGCCTCGTCCTACTCGTAAGGGGACAGGACAGGGAGCAACTCACTTCGCTCCCCGTCTGATTGATTGCGCGAAATCGCCGGTTGCGCTTGCGCGCGACCGCATAGGATCCCAGCGACGCCCGGCCCGTGCCCCCAGCACGGCCGGGCGTCGCCTTGCCCAAGGAGAGAACCGTGTCCGGCTTCAACGTCAACGCAGCCCGCGCCCAGCGCCTCGAAGCGCTCGGCCGGGCCTGGACCTTCGAGCTCGACTCCGACAGCTTCGAGCTGCCGACCGAACTGACCCGCGCGACCGCGCGCAAGCTCCGTGACCTCGACGACAACGACGTGGACGGCCTGCTCGAACTCCTCCTGGGGGAGCGGCAGTACGCCCGCTTCGAGCGGCACGAGGTCACGATGCAGGACATCGCGGCGATCCTGGAGGCGTACGGCAAGGAGACCGGGCTCGGCCTGGGGGAAGGCTGAGCCTCGGCGTGTTCGTCGACGAACACGCCGAGGCTCTTGAGGCCGACCTGCTCCGCTTCTACGGCCTCGACCTCCTGGACTGGCACCGCGGCCGCCTGTCCTCCCGCCGCCTCGCGACCCTGATCCGGCACCTGCCGGGGGACGGGGCGGTGGCGCGGGAGACGGAGGGGGAGGCGGCGGAGTGGTCGGTCGGGGACTACCTGCTCGCCCACGCGGTGGACCAACTGGCGCAGGCCAACTGGATGTTCGCCACGGTCAACCAGGACGAGGACGCGGATGCCCTGGACCCGCCGACGCCGTTGGCGCGCCCGGGCGCGGACCTTCTCCCGGACGCCGGGGGCGAACAGCCGCCCGCCCCTGCCGACCCCAAGCCGACGGCCGGCCAGCTGGCCGCCTTCTTCTCCTGAAGCGGTTTCCGAGGGCAAGCGGGCGGTCACGCCGGGCGCAGAGTCATCTTCCAGGGCGGCAGGGTGCCCCACCCCGGTTCCCCCGTGTTGCCGCTGCCCACAGCGATGAGGCCGGGGCCAGGGATGACGATTGCTCCGCGGAACTTGTCGGTGTGGGAGATGAGTTCCCGCCCGTCGGACCACTGGAAGCTGTAGAACCACACGGCTCCATGTCCTTCAAATTCGACCTTCGCCTCGGTCTCATCTCCGTGGTAGGCGTACACGCGGGAGGCGGTTCCCGAGTTTTCGGTCTGTATCCCGGGCGCCGTCGACAGTTCGCCGATGGATATGTTCCAACGCTTCGGATTGTGAATGCCGTTGGTGATCGCTAGCCGGGAATAGTGCGGAGGAATCACGATGTGGGACCGCTCTGTCCCCCACCCCGAACCGCCGATGTATTCCCGGCGGACCATGTTTCCCGCCGTGCGGTCGCCTTCGACATCGAACGACTTCCCGAGGAACCTGCCCCATGCCTCCGCGAGCAGAGGGCGCCCGGTCAGGGCGGGCGGGACGTCGAATTCGGACTTGCCGCGGCCGGAGAAGAGCCCTGAAGACGCTCCAGGCATTTAACAACCTTTCGGGAGGTAAAGGACATGAGTGAAGGTTCTGTAAAGCCACTCAAGGAGAGAGTCGCAGACCTCGAGAGTCAGATCCAGGAGTTCACGACAAAGTTCGAACACGGCTGGGCCAAGGCCGAGACGGTAGGCGCGGCCGGCACGGCGACGGGAGCCTCCGGCTCACTCACAGGTGTATCCGCTGAGGGCACTCTGTTTTCCGCCGGCGCGAAACTGATCAATCTTGAGTGGGATTTGCTCTCGCACCTCGAAAAGAAGCGCCTCGAGCGCAATGGAGAGGATCCCCTGTCGCTCAAGCGCGCCGGTGCAGAAGCCAAGCAAAAAGCCACAGAGGCAGCCACCAAAGCCGACCGTGTGGACCAGCGCGTCACGGAGGTGTCCCGCGAGCTCAACCGCAAGATCGCCCGCAAGGCCGATATCTCCGATCTTCGGCAGACCAGTAACCGGCAGAACCGTCAGCTCGAAGGGCTGCGGAGCAGCCAGGTCGAAGCGCTGCGCCGCGAGGCGACTCAGACCCGCGCCACTGTTCAGCAGCTGAACGACGAGATCACCCGGCTCAATTCCCGCTTCTGACGCGGGGAGCGAGGAGTGGAAGAACTGAGGAGCAGAAGCCCATGGCATTGAACAAGTCCATAAGTACCGCGGCCACTCAACTCGGCCGCATGCGCGGCGCCGCGAGCCAGGCCGCCACCCAGGTCGGCAAGCTGGGCAAGTCCACCGGCTCCGCCGCGGGTTCCGTGAACAAGCTGGGCAAGCCGACCGGTTCCGCAGCCACCGCAGTCGGCAAGCTCGGCAAGTCGAGCGGATCCGCCGCCACCGCGGTGGGAAAGCTTCGTACGTCCGCCAACAACAGCAACAGCGCGGTCAAGAAGCTGCACTCCGGGCTCCGTACCGCCGACGGGTCCCTCGGGAAGGCCCGGAAAGGGTCCGACAAGTTCAAGAGTTCGCTCGACAAGCTGCGCAGTTCCGCCGACAAGGCGAAGACCGCCCTGCGTGATGTGAAGCGTCAGGCCGACGCCGTAGACAAGTCCGTCGGGAAAGCCGGCAAGAACGCCGATAAAAGCGGCAAGTCGATGGGCAAGATGGGCAAGGGGCTCAAGGGCGCGAGCGTCGCGCAGAAGGGGCTCAACCTCGCCATGGCGGCCAGCCCGTTCGGGCTGATCATGACGCTCGCCGCCCCGCTGATCACCCAGTTCGTGAAGATGGACAAGGTGACCGCCGCCCTCAAGCGAGGCATGAACGCCGCCTGGAAGGGCATCAAGTCCGGCACCCGCGCGGCCGTCGACTTCATCAAGCCGCTGGTCAAGGGGCTCGGCAATCTGATCCTGACCCCGATCAAGGGGCTCGCCGCCGCCCTGAACGGCGTGTTCGGCGTCCTCGCCGGGATCAAGATCTCCATCCCGAGCTGGGTGCCGAAGTGGGGAGGGAAGTCGTTCGGGTTCCCGCGCCTTCACGTGCCCGTTCCGCACCTCGCCCAGGGCGGCATCGTGCAGGCCCGCAACGGCGGCACCCTCGCGCTCGTCGGCGAGGCCGGTGAGAGCGAGGCCGTCATCCCGCTCTCCCGGCTGGAACGCATGATCACCAACGGCGGTGGCAACACCGCCGCCCTGCGCCGCCTCGCCGAGGCCATGGAGCGGATCGCCGACCGTCCCGTGCACGTCGACGTCGACTCGCAGACCATCGCCCGCGCCGTCTTCGCCGGTCAGCGCGCCCTCGCCCGCCGCTGAGGCGTACGCGTATCCGCGCCCCACATCAGGCGGCCAGCGCGCCCTCGCCCGCCGCCGAGGCGTACGCGTATCCGCACCCCACAACAGGCGGCCAGCGCGCCCTCGCCCGCCGGTGAAGCGTACGCGTATCCGCACCCCACATCAGGTGGTCAGCGCGTCCTCGCCCGCCGCTGAGGCGTACGCGTATCCGCACTCCACATCAGGCGGTCAGCGTGCCCTCGCCCGCCGCTGAGGCGTACGCGTATCCGCACCCCACAACAGAACAGGAGGACCCCATGCCCCGGAACCTGTGGATCGGAGCCCCCGGCCGGCTCCGCGAGATCCGTCAGGCGGCGAAGAGCTGGGACCGCACCGCCGAGCTCAACGTCACCGAGTTCAAGGCGCTCGAAGGGCGCGTCACGACCTTCACGCCCACCCGCACCATCCGCCGTCTCAAGCTCTCCTTCGAGTGGCTGGAGCCCGAGGACGCCCAGCACCTCGTCCGGCTCGCCCGCCGCGTCGGCTCGGGCCGGGGCCCGCTCGTCGTGCTCGACCCCGCCTCCGTCAACCTCATCGACCCCTACCAGGCGGCCGGGCAGTCGGACATCTCCGGCGGCCGGGACCACTGGTTCACCATGAACGGCGACATCGCGCTCTCCCGCAACGCGGACGGCATCACCACCGTCGACTGCCAGGACGCGGCCGCCGCGGTCGGGTGGATCCACGGGGTGTGGACCGGCTGGCCCGTCGTGCCGGGCATGCGCGTGTCCTGGCTGCTTCCGGACGGCTGGGACCCGGCCATCGCCACCGCCCAGCTGGACTGGAAGGCGGCGGACGGCAAATTCCTCAGCAGCAGCCACACCGTCGGCGCCTCCGTCACCGCCACCGCCCCCGAGGGCGCCGCCTTCGCCACACCCGTCGGACGGCCCGGCGCCGTCGGCCTGTTCGGGCTCGCGGGCGGCTGCCTCACCATCGGCGAGGAGCCCGTCGCGCAGGCGCTCGGCGACGGCTGCCCGGCCATGGCGGTCACGGCGTACACGGACGTCCCCGCGGCCCGGCTGCCGTACCGCAACGTCAGCCTCGACCTGGTGGAGGTCCGCGATGCAGCGCTCTGACGAGGGCCTCGACCGGGCCCTGTCCACACCCGAACGCGTGCCGGCCCACTCCACCCGCCTCGGCGGCAAGGAGGTCGGCCCGCAGGTCCAGTCGTGGAAGGTCGAGCGGGCGTACGCGACGGACCTCCCCGAGGCGATGCGTGCCGTGTCCGGCAGCGCGTCCGCCCAGCTGGAGCTGCTGCTCGGCGGCGCGGAGCGCGTCCCCGCGCCGCGGCTCTACTCGGCCTGGGCGGACCGCCTCACCGGTGATCTCGTACGTCCCGGCCAGTCCGTCGTCCATACGGCGGGGGCGGCCGGCCGCACCGTGCCCGCGTTCCGCGGCACCGTCCGCTCGCGAACCGCCGCGTCCGGCAGCGACACCGTCACCGTGCAGGCGCTGGACGGGGCGGAGCGGCTGCGGGGCCCGGCGTCGTTGCCGCGGCCGTACCACGGCTACATGTGGGGCCGTCCCGTCGCCACCGCGACCTGGTGCGTCGACGAACTCCTGCGCCAGGGCGGCATCCACAGCTGCCCGCCGCCGCGGGCCCCGGACATCGACCCGGCCGACACGAAGCCGTTCACCGCGCTGTACGCCTCCCTGCACGGCGGCTTCAACGCGACGCACGGCCAGCCCGAGCACGTGCCGAGCCCGTCGACGTACGACTGGATCCGCGAGGGCGCGCCCTTCGAGATGGCGCTGATGCCCAAGGCGGCCGGTCTCGAGGTGTCGTGGATGCCGCGCTCGCGGTTCACCCTGCCGGGCAAGGTCTTCCAGGTGGAGTGCTGGGTCAACACGGCGCTCGCGCGGGGCAACATGATCGAGATGTCGGCGGTGTTCGACCAGGCCGGAACGCGCACCGGGTACATCAAGGCGTCGTTCGACATCGCCACCGGCAAGGTGCACATCACATCCGGAACGAACGGTGTCGGCGAGCAGACGACGAACCCCTGGCCCATCGACACGCTCGCCTCACTGCGGGGGGTCTGGCACCTCGGCTTCACGGTGGACACGACCTCGGCCGGCTCGGTCGTCGCCCCGACCGTGCAGCCCCGCCTCACGCAGCCGGACGGCAGGTACCGGTACGGCCAGACGGTCACCTTCGACAAGGAGATCGCCTGGCAGCCGATCTCCGAGCTGCATCAGGTCAACCTGAAGACCGACATGGCGGTCGAGTGCCTCCAGGTCACAGACCGGCTCTGGGCCGACACCGCCACCTACCCGCGGGAGGAGTGGGAGCAGCGGGGGCAATGGACCAAGGGAGCCGTCCTCGACACCCCCGAACTGCCGCTCTACGACATCCCCAAGGTGGCCGGCTCCCAGTGGGACGTGATCACCGAGATCGCCCGGGCCAGCATGTCCACCGCCGAGTTCGACGAACAGGGCGTGTTCCGCTGGCGCGGCCCCTCGCGGTTCACCACGGTGCCGGCCGTGCCCGACCTCACCGTCACCACGCGCCGGGACATCTCCTCGCTCACCGTCACCGAGGAGATCGACGCCTGCCGCAACTACTGCGAGCAGCCCTACCAGGACTGGAACGGGATCAAGGCCGTCGTCGGCGAGCCGATCCAGGACACGGTGGTACGGGAGATCAAGCCGAACTCGGCGATCGTCGTGCAGTACGCCATGGCCGAGGACGACACCGAGGTCGGCCCGCCCGGCGTCCTGGACGACTCCGTCTCCGGTGAGGGGCACCAGGTGCGCTTCGGCACCGCGAAGACCGGTGGCACGTCGGTCAAGGGCGACGTCACGGTGAGCTGCTGGCGGGACGGGCCGACGTACTCCGTACGGTTCGCCAATCACAGTGCGGCCAGCGTGTGGACGGTCACGAAGGACGGCAAGCCCTCCGTGCGGCTCCAGCCGCTCAAGCGATCGGCCGACCCGAAGCTGCGCTCGTACGCGTGGCGGAACACGACCAGTCAGAAGTACTACGGCAAGCAGCAGTACACGGCGCCCTCCGGCGACTGGGTGCAGACGGTCGAGACCGCCTCCGCCCTGTCGAAGGCCATGCTCACCGCCGGCCGCTACCCCGTGCCGCTCCTCGGCGACGTCGAGGTCCTGCACGATCCGCGCATCCAGCTCGGCGACGTGGTCCGGGTGGTCGACACCGCGGGCGCCGAACTCGACACGCTCGCCTGGGTGGTCGGCATCCGCACCACGCATGCCGCGGGCAGCGCGCCGCAACAGACCCTCACCCTGCGCGGCACCGCCTACAACGGCGTGCCGGCCGATGAGGGGCTGGCCCCCGACGCTCCGGTCGACCCCGCCTACGGCGTGCAGCGGAAGTACGAACGCCTCTCCGCCCAGTACGCGACGCTCGGCGACCTCACGGCGAAGGCGATCAGCTACCGGACGCTTCTGGAGACGACGGGAGGCACGGCGTGAACGAGGAAGGGACGCTCACGGAGGGGTACGTACCGCCGCCCGGCCCCGTCCAGATCGACGACCCCCTGGTGGCGGCGGACGACGAGGGGACGGGCCTGAGCGACATGCTGCGGCCGCCCCTCGAAGGCTGACCCCCCAACGCCCCCTGTATCCGGAGGAATCAGAAGACCATGGTCGCTCTCACCCCGCTCGGCAGCCTGCCCTACCCGCAGCCCGCCGACAACGCCGACATCCCCGTCCACCTGCAGTCCCTCGCCGAGGCCGTCGACGGCCGCACCGTGCTGCGGTTCGCCGACGCCGCCGCCCGCGACGCGAAGGTGACCGACCCGATCCCGGGCATGGTCGCCTGGCTCAACAACCCGGGCCGGTACTACCACTTCACCGCCGCCAAGCAGTGGGCCCCGCTCGTCCCGGGACCGACCCACTGGTCCAGCACGCTGACCGGAACGACGAGTTCGACCTCGTACGTCGAGACCCTCACCGGCGCCACCGAGCCCCTGGCCGTCTCGTTCCTCGCCCCGCCGTCCGGCATCGCGCTCATCACGGTCGGCGCCAGGATCAACAACAGCGCGGCGGGGCTGAGTTACTTCTCGGCGTCCGTGAAGCAGGGCACCCGTGTCGTCTCCGCGGCCGCCGACACCCGTGCGGCCATCGTCGGCGGCACGAACCAGGTCTCGGCGAGCAGCCAGTTCCCGGTCACCGGCCTCACCGCGGGCGCCGTCCACACCGTGACCGGCGCCTTCCGCACGACGACCGCCTCCACCGGCTTCTCCAACCGCTTCCTCACCATCACGCCCATGAACTGAGCACCACATACCCGGGGAGGCCCTCATGGCCACGCCTCTGACCTCCGACGCCCTCGTCCGCGCCCTGCGCGGCGAGGGCGTCCGCATGAGAGAACACGGCAACTGGAGGACGCACAACCGCAACCACAAGGGCGCCTGGGGCCCGGTGCACGGCGTCATGCTGCACCACACCGCCGGCCGCGACAGCCTGGCCCTCTGCCGTCGCGGCATGCCCGACCTGCCGGGCCCGCTCTGCCTCGGCCTGATCACCAAGGACGGCACGCTCCACCTGGTCGGCCACGGCCGCACCAACCACGCGGGCAACGGTTCGACCGCGGTGCTCGACGCGGTGCGCAGGTCGAAGACGCTGCCCTCCCGCCCGGGGCCGGACGCCGTCGACGGCAACGCCCGTTTCTACGGCTTCGAGATCGAGAACCTCGGCAACGGCCGCGACCCCTTCCCCGCCGTCCAGCTCGACACGGTGGAACGCCTCTCGGCGGCGCTGTGCCGGGCGCACGGCTGGTCGGCGGCGAGCGTCATCGGGCACAAGGAGTGGACCCGCAGGAAGATCGACCCGACGTTCTCGATGCCGGTGATGCGCGGCCGGGTGGCGAAACGTCTCGGCTCCGAGGCGCCGGGCGACGAGAGCCCCGCGTACGAACCGTTCCCCGGGGCCGCGTTCTTCGCCATCGGGCGGCGGGAGGAACTGTTCACGTCGGTCGGACGCCGCCTGGTCAAGGAGGGCTGCGGACGGTACGAGGTCGGCCCCGGACCGGTCTGGACCGAGGCCGACCGCGCCTCGTACGCGACCTGGCAGCACAAGCTCGGCTACCGGGGCACGGCGGCCGACGGCATCCCGGGCCGCGCGAGCTGGGACCGGTTGCGGGTGCCGCGTCCCTGAGTTCCGAGCACCGAGTCCTGGGAGTACGACCATGAACAACCCGAACGACGCGACGCGCAGAGGGCTGCGCACCGCCGTACAAGCACTCGTCGCCCTCATCACCGCACTGCCGCTGCTCGCCGCGGACCCGGGCGTCGCGGACGTCCCGGTGCTCGCGGGCCTCGTAGCCTTCGCCACGGCGCTGAGCCGCCTGATGGCCGTGCCGGCGGTGGAGGCGCTGCTGCCCCCGTGGCTGCGGAGGAAGGGGGTGGACGATGGCGGGAACTGAGACGGGGAGCATCCCCCTGGAGCTGGAGCGGCTACGCCGCTCCGTAGACGTCGGTTTCGCCACCACCAGGGGCGACCTGGCGCTCCTGCTGCAACGCGCCGACCAGACCGACAAGACCCTCTCGGAACACGAGGACCGCCTCGACGCCCTGGAACGCAGCCGCTGGCCCCTGCCCTCCCTGGCAGCGATCACCTCCTGCACGGCCCTGGCGATGACGCTCTGGCAGACGGGCGGTAGGTGACGTACTGAGTACGCCACAACGACGAAGGCCCCGACCGGGCGAACCGGTCGGGGCCTTCATCTGAACCGAAACTACTGCGCCTTGTGTCTCCCGGTGCGAGTCACCGGACGGCGCGGGATGGTCCGAGCCTCCTACGCTACGAGGCCAGTGCCGCCTTCTCCAAGCCACTTGTTATCGAGGCTGACCCCGCGGGAAATGACCTCTGGGTAACGATCTGCCAGGTAGTCCTGTTGGACCTCGTCACCTGTCCTTCGATCCGTAATGACCTTAGTGCCGCCCAGCTTCATCTTCTTCAGGGTGCCGATGGACTCACCCGAGACGAGCGCATTGAAGGCTTTGATAGCTTGTGCTGACTGCTGAACGCTGTCCCTGCTTACCATCCCGCGGTTAACGCTAAGCATGGTATTTGTATAAATGGCTCGGGGGTCTCGTCCGACGAATTCACGGCTAGCGTCACCGATGTAGTCGAAAAATAGGTTTGCGATCTGCTTGGGCCACACTTCTGTGATGATCTCGTGTGCGACGATCAGGCCTGTTGCGCTGGCATGACACTGCTTCCCTTTACTCACCAAGCGGATGATGTTGTCTTCGGAGACAGCCCACTTCGATACGAGGTCCGGTAGTTGCTCTGCGGTGAGACGCCCGCTGGTCCATCGCGTCCAAGGGGCCCCTGTAGCGCGATTGGCGAGGATCTTCAGCGCAGCCCCGTACACGTTGGAGTTGGCCTGCTTCATCTCGGTGATCTGCGCTACGAAGTCGCCCGCGGTGCGGACGCGGCCACCGTCGATGGCGGCAAACGTATCGGGGCTGAGGTTGTATGTGACCTGGGCGGTTACAGCTGTGCCAGTCTCGATGATCGCGGCAGCGCGATGCTGCCCGTCAATGAGGCAGCCGTGCCAGTCAAGGGCGAACCCTTGGTGGGTAGTGCGGAAATCTCCGCTGCGTAGAATGTGCTTGAACTTCTCGATGTTGGAGCGCTTCAGTGGAACCCGATTGCATGTCCTTTTAGACATCCAGCCCGAGCATTTGTCGGACGTCACCTCGATGATCTCGGTATATACAGGCGGATTGCTTTCGTTTCGCCCGGCCATGATGCTGCCCCCTCCTGCTGTTGTGGTCCGGCCTGCCGGCCGGAGGCGAGACGGTCGGCTCGCACCTTCGTTAAGGGTAGGGAGTGGCGTCGTCGGGCAGCGCTTGATGGCGAAATATTATCGAATGTGATCGATCGATCATCTCTATTGATGGCAATTCTGCCAATGTTGCCCGATCAATCTAGATGCAGGCTGTAGGCTCTCGATGCTCTAGGCGCCTACACCGTTTAACTGGCCGCGAAGCGCGAGCGTCTCCGTCAGAGTCCGCGTGGTCAAAGAGAGCCCTCGACCGCACCGATCCGCTCCGCTGGGAACCACGACGGCGCTGGCGGCCGAAGTGTAGGGCGCGTGTGCCTTCGTTAAACGTACGCCAGTGCCTATACCGAGCTGTGTGCCCGCGAAGCAGCTCGCTTCCGAGCTGGGCTCGTATTCCTCCCGGCGTCCAGGTCGCTCTCCCGTAGGGATTGCGTGGTTCTGGAACCGCAGCAGTACGAGGGGGCGTCACCATCAGCCGCTGGGCCGTCTGCAGTGCATAGGTGCCGGCGCCTATGGATAGTCGAGCCCCAGCGCACTGATGGCCAAGAGGGAGTAGAAGGCATGTTCGCTAGTGGGGCTCTGAAACACCCTGATGCGGGTTATTGCCACCGTGCGGTTGCTGCACATAAGCACCAGGGCCCGGTGGCTCGGATCACGTCGGATGGGGTGTCGACTGCGCGCGGGCCCGAGGTGAACTTGCAGCCGGTGACACACATGCTGCCGACGGCGGCGCACGGGAGGAGTGTGCTACGAGTAACCCATCCAATCAGCTGTGGTGCCACGCAGAGTAGGCCGCCCACTGCGCCGAGGACGCTGGCGTGTCAGAAACGCGCCACTCGTCAGCGGACCTCGGAAAAGGGTCATCGGTGAGTATCCCTCTTCCGAAGGCCAGCCCAGCGGCTGCGGTCATAACCAGCAATTGCCTGGTGAGCTGGGCTACACCGTTGACACGGGGCATCGCCATTAACGGTTCAGAGGTGAAGCCCATGACCTTGTGGGGAAGCCGCCCTGGACAGCAGCGGGACGAAGGGGGCAAGTTGCGCGACAGTGTGGGAGTGAACGCGCTCAGCAGGTGGACCTCGATGTAGGCCGGCGTGCGGAAGTGCCGGGCCCTTGAGAGCTCCGCAGGATCACGGGAGGTTCACTGCACGCCGCACAGTGAAGGGGTGCCGTAAGCGGGCGGCCCTCCGGTGACGAAGCCTCGTCCCGGGCCAGAGTCAGCTCCCGGCCAAGCACACCATCGCTCTGAACTCCGATACTGACGGCCAAGCAACCGCGGTGCCATGTGCCATTCGGTCCACCGGATCTGATGAATCTGGCAGGCTGCGACGACGCCGTCCGTTCTCGCGGCGATCATGGCCTGGGCGGCGGCCGTCGCGTCCGCGCCACACGCCGTTGCGTGAGGGCGCCGAGCGCTGCGGAGGAGGAGCCGCCTGCCTCGAAGATCTCGTGTTGTCGAACGCTGCGCCCTCCCAACGCCGAAGGGCCCCACCGTGAACGGTGGGGCCCTTCGGTTGCCCTTGCGGGCGGGCGCGGAGGATACGAGATTCGAACTCGTGAGGGGTTGCCCCCAACACGCTTTCCAAGTCTTCGTCTGGGGGTTCTGGTGCGTACGTGGGCGTCCTGACCTGCGGTGCAGCCGAGTCGAGCGGGGCTTTTGAACGGTGCTGTACGCCGGTGAATGCAACCAGAACTGCAACCAAGGAAACGCGGCTGATCGGGGCATCCAAGCTTCGCGCTGCGGGAGTCGTTCGAGTCGATGGCCAGTCCGCGCCGGACCACTGCTGGAGGCCGGCCCATCAGCTCTGGCCGGCCATCGCTACTCGACGTCGGTATCCAGGTCGAGTGCCTCCTCCTCGACCGCGAGGTAGGTGTCCGAGGTCGCTGCCTCCAGGAAACCCTCCTCGCTGGGGAGCGCGAGACGCGGAGCCAGATCGATGAGGTGCATCCAGGAGCCGCTGTCTCCCATCGTGAAACCTTCACGTACGGAGCGGAGCTGATCGTCTCGCTGTTCCGCTCGAACTCTGCGCGCGTACTCCTGAGCAGCAGCGGCTCTTTCCTCACGCACGCGATCGCTCATCTGCCCTTCGGGCCGCCGCGCTACCGCGTTCTCCTGGCGCTGAACCGCACGGGGCAGCTCGTCCATGTACATGGGTCGTTCTTCCCGGACCCGCGCGATGACGCGACGCTCTGCGTAGGCCAGCTCGCGGCACGCGCCGTACAGACGTCGGGACATCCCCAGCATCAGATCCGTGCCCGGAATCCGTCCCGTCAGCATGTCCAGGCCGTGCTTTTGCCTGATGTCTGCGTCCCCGGAATCCGGTGCGACGTGGCGACGCAGCTCGGCTGTGGGCCCGTCACTCTCCAACAGTCGGATCGGAGCCCTTCGCGTTGCTGCTGCCTCCTGGGGCCTGCCAACCGCCGTGACGCGCAACCCGCCCCGGGGCAACGACGAAAGTGCCAGATACGTCAGCATGCGCGATCGAGCGAGCTCCAGGAGGACCTCGTCGTCCTGCTGCAGCGTTTCCTCGTCGGAGGTGTTGCTGGAGTCCCCGGCCGGCGGGTCGCCCTCGACGTCGATCATCATGAACAGGCGCCGCTCCAAGCTGGTCCCGCACAGCACCTTCTGGTGTGCAACGGGGACGAGAGCGCCGACATCCAGTTGCTGCGCCCCCTTGATCCTGGGCCCCATGCCGAGCCGACGGCTCCCCTTTGCCTCGACCAGCCAAAGCTCGGACGTGGCCGGGTGCGTGCCGAACAGGTCCGGCAGACTGGGCGTCTTGTCCCAGCCGGGCGCCGCGCCTTGTGGAATCGCGCTCTCAGCGTGTGTGGTGGGGCCGAGCCCCATCGTCTGACAGGCCCACTGGGCCATCGTCATGCCCACGTGGTAACCGAAGGCGGTACGGGTCGAGCTCTCCGTTCCGTGGGTGTAGACGACGCTGGGTACGACCTCGCGCCCGGCCCGTACCAGGTAGGCGGAGAGGGGGTACCGGCGTGCCTTGATCTCGTGGCGTGCGAGACGGGGCGTAGCGGTGATCCAGGAGCTGATGTCCCGTCCCACCGTGATCGTGGCATCCAGGAGCGCACGCCACGTCGTGCCGACCAGATACGCGCCGTCCGCAGGTATGCCAGCGCCCTGGGGCAATGGTTGCTGGGCCAAGGCCACCATCACAGGAGTGGGCCGCGGCGCGGGGGCCAGCGGTGAGCTACGGCGGAGGAACACGGGGACGTCGAAGGCGTCGGGCGCGGATAGCGGGGCATCCACGGTCCCCGCCCAGGCAGGCGGCTGCATGCGCTCACTGTGCCACTGGCACCCTCGGCCGAGGGCGGCGGGGAGGGTGCGACTCCATTGGCCTCCGCACGGTGTGAACCACCGACGACGCGCTCATGGGCGGGGCATGGTGGCTGACTTGGAGACCTCGCCGTCCGCAAGGCCTGCTTGTCCTACAACGCCCTGCCGAAGGACCACCCCCGAACCCACGGAGGCGCCCCTGCACCCGCACCATCCCATCGAGCCCTCCTGTCCTGACGCGCAGGACCCGGTGTCCTGGGTCGCCTCGCGCCACCTGGCCGGTGACGACGGCGCTCTCGCCGAGCGGGTCGGCGATGCTCTGGCCGTCCTTGGCTGGCGCATGTGGCCGACTTCCCGCAACACCCTGCTGTATGTGAGCCGGGACGAACTGCGTAGCGCCGAGTAGGTCCTCGCGGCCTACCCGTTCGAGCTGGGCGGGCTGCCGGTTGCTTGGCAGCTGTCCGCCCGTTCGCATGCCGACTCCGCGATCACGGAGTGGAACGGGTACTTCACCGCTGGCGTCCCGTACGAGGCGCTCGACGATCTCCTCGTTGCGATCGATGCCCGTGAGGCGCCCGACGTCGGCTTCGAGCGCCCCGAGACGGTCTTGACCGTATGTCTCGTCCACCCGTAGTTGGCGACGGCCCAGCGGTGACGACGGTGGGGGACCCGGCCGCTGACCCAGCGGCTGGCCAAAACTGCAACCACGGAACGACGAAGGCCCCGACCGCTGAGCGGTCGGGGCCTTCGTTTGCCCAGGTGGGCGGGTGCGGAGGATACGAGATTCGAACTCGTGAGGGGTTGCCCTCAACACGCTTTCCAAATGTTCGTCCGCCCGTCCGACAGGGGCCGTAAGTGTCCTGACCTGCGGCGAAGTGTTCGGGGTGCCTCCGGATGAACGGGGCTGGACGGAGATGAATGAGACCATAAGCTACGGCTGGCCCAGTCCTCCACGCCCAGCGGCGGTTAACCAAGGTGTTGTCGAGAAGCGAAGACCGAGAGCAGACAGAGACGCTGCGCGATCGATGGCGGGCACCCCGCGGCCGCACCAGGAAGCTAAGGCGCGGGCATGACTCGGGACCGTCGGCAGGTCGCCGAGGAACTGTCCTCAGGCTGTCGGCCCGTACTGCCATCCGTGCTTCTCAGCCTTGTCGCGCAAGAGACTCGCGCGCTTCTTCCGCTGCTTGGGACTCGCAACGGCCTTGAAGTCAACGAAGGCATGTGCCGGTGGCCGCTCTTCGCCGTCCTCAACTTGGGAATCGTCAACGGCTCTGAGGTCTACCTCTTGAACCTCTGTGACGGCGACGCAATAAACGCCAATCGACTTCAGTTCTAGCGTCTCGGTGTGATACTGGTGGGCGTCTTCGGGACTAACGAGCGAAGCTCTGGTTACAGATAGCTCACCTGAGTCCTTCGGTGTGGGGCTGAAGAGTTGACTGGTGACGCGACCTTCATGAATCCAGATCGGGTGAACTTGGCGCCAAAGCCTCTCTTCCTGATCCGTTATCTCGAATTCACTAGGTCGAAGGTTCGAGCCATCAGTCGGCATACCTTGCGATCCCCCCGATCACGAACTCTGTAATCTCGCTCAGCTGCCGCCAGTGATACGTCTTATCATCTTCTTGGTCATTCGACTTCGAGAATGCGTAAGCTTCGATTTTTTCATCCGCCGTGACGGTCAGCGTTACTTCGCCTGCGGAGTAGGGCCACTCAAGCTGTACGCCACCATCTTCCGTCGGGTAGATGTAAGGGCGCTGCACCTGCGCATCGAGAAATTCGAGCAGGAGCGACTCAACCTCACGAAGAACTTTCCGACTTACCTGTCGCCCGACTCCGTCTAGCCATCCTGCCTCAAGGTCGTGCAGCTCACTAAGGCGATCGGACCAATCGGCGGGTAGCACGGGTTCAATAGAAAGAACATCCTGGATCTCGATGATCTCTTCGTCCATGGACTGAATAGCCACAGCGCTGATAGCCACGGTAGGCGCCATTGTCGAGCGATCAAGATACTGCCTCAGATCCGCGACGATGTCATCTGAAGAAAAACGACCAAGGATTGCCTTATCGCCCCGAGTCAAACGGAATTCAAAGGTGCCTCTATCCGCACTAACGCCGGTGATTTGCCCCAAGACGAGCGTCTCAATTTCGAATCTTTCGAGGCGCGCTTGTTCCTGGATCTTGCGGCGAACGGACTGTGAGTAGATTACGGAATTAGGGGTTCCGCTATCGAACTCGATGAACTCGTCGCCTTGTAGAGTTCTCCCGAAACTGGAAAACTCGCGCAGCGCGTGCGGGGGGAAGGTTCGAGGAATGCCGAACCCTTCCTGGATCGAACGGAGTGCATCCTGAATTACCACCCTGGCTTCTTCGAAGATGCCCGCATCGCGATCGTCAAAGAGGGCATCCGCGTCGACAACGGTCCGCTCTAGAACGGGAATGACGCTGCCACGCTGAATGTCGGATAGGCGAAGCGAAAAGGACGAGGCGAACCCCCTGGGGACGCGTTGGCGCGCCG
Source organism: Streptomyces sp. NPDC093510 (assembly GCF_040683555.1). NCBI lineage: Bacteria > Bacillati > Actinomycetota > Actinomycetes > Kitasatosporales > Streptomycetaceae > Streptomyces > Streptomyces sp. NPDC093510. The sequence continues at coordinate 32,635 of NZ_JBFBEE010000032.1, read as the reverse complement.
CATGGCGCTGCTTATAGAGGCCTCGGGCCACGTCCACAACCAAGCGCTCGTACCTAGCGAACTCCGCCAGGACTTCAACGGGCAGGCCCGCTCGCTCGTAACGTCCGCCTCGCAAGCGCCAAGATCCAAAAGTCCGGCTATCCGTGCCCATGCCCCCCCCACCCTACTGAGCCAGCGCCAGAGCCCCGGGTGGGCACTCCAGCGCAGAATGATTTTGCTCGGTCGCAACGTCAGATGCAATCGAACAACGAAATATACGTGTGTCGCAACGTTCCCGGCGAGCATGTCCAAGAACCGTCGGGGCCGCCACGCTCCCAGCCTTGTGCGCTGGCTGTGTTGAAAGCTGAGTCAGCTGGCTGCTGCCTCTGCCGTGACGCGAGCCCGCTTCTCAGCACGCGGTTCGGCCTTCCAGCCCGGCAGGAGCGCCAACAGCATCGGGTCGCTTTCGATCTTTTGCTGGGTAAGCCGCATGCCTTCGTCGATGAGCGCGTCCCACTTCTTCGTGGCGAGCTCGACGCGGCAGGGCAAGTCCTTGATGATCTCCTCGTCCACGGTCAGATAGTTCGACGCCCGCCTCACGGCCCCACGGGCCGTGGGCACGTAGGCGTCAGTGCCGGCCTGGTCAGGAAGCAACGAGATGAGTACCGCGTCTCCGTCCTCGGCGATCCTTCGGGCCGCTTTGTTGGCTGCCGAGATTTCCCCCTTGGAGGGATCCCGCTCCAACACCTCGATCAGGGTGCTGCGGATGCTGACTGTGTTCCGACCGGCCAGCGCATTTTGCAGGGCCTGGCGGAAGGTCTCCGTCATCGATGTCATGAGCGCGATTGTCGCGACTGGTTGGCCAGAGGCCGTGCGATTGAGGGCGGTGCTCGGCGTGTGTTCCCCCGTACGGCAGACGCCAGTTCGCCGGGGGCAGACAGGAAAGATCCCGGAAGGGGCTGGTGCGCGGCCGCAACGCATGTGAATGTACAACGCCCTGCTGGAGAACCAGCCCCGAACCCACGGAGGCGCCCCTGTACCCGTACCATCCCATCGAGCCCTCTTGTCCCGACGCGCAGGACCCGGTGTATTGGGTCACCCCGCGCCACCTGGCCGGTGACGACGGCGATCTAGCCGAGCGGATGGGTGATGTCCTGGCCGGCCTCGGCTGGCGCATGTGGCCGACTTCCCGCAACACCGTGCTGTATACGAGCCCGGACGAGCTGCGCGGTGCCGAGTGGATCCTCGCGGCCTACTCGTTCGAGCTGGGCGGTCTGCCTGTCGCCTGGCAGCTCAGCGCCCGCCAGCATGCCGCCTCTGCCATGACCGAGTGGAACGCGTACTTCACCGCCGGTGTCCCGTACGAGGCGCTCGCCGATCTCCTCGTCGCGATCGACGCCCGTGAGGCACCCGACGCCGGCTTCGAGGAACCCGAGAGGGTCCTGACCGCGCTCGGTGCCCGGGGCTGGCTCCGTGACGCGGACCGGCCTCGCACCACCGCCATGGACCCCACTTTCTCCGCCAGCTTCTCCCTGGAGTTGCTGCCGTCTCTCGTTCAGGACGCCGATCCACACCCTGACCTGGTGGGTTGGCAGGCGTGGGCGGAACCCGTGCTCGGCGCCCCGTATCTGTGGTGCGCCAGCTTCAGCGCCAGCGTCCCCCACGACCTGGTCGCGGCGTTCGCCTCCTCGCTTGCCTCATTGGTCCCGGTGCCCCGCCGCACTCTGCCCAAGAGCGCAGAGGGCCAGCTCACTGTCGTCCACCGCAGCTGACACACCACGAGGGGCCGCCGTTGTGCTGCTCGTGGCTGGCTTTCCCCGGGGTGTCCGTTCTCGACGCCCGCCTGATGAGAGAAATGGAGTCTGCATGTTCTTCCGACGCCGTGCTCGCGCCGACCGCGAGTTCCGGGAGGCCCAGCGTGAGGGGTTCGCGCTGCTGCAGCAGCTTGCTCAGGAGCCGTCGCCGTTCGAGACCGTCCAGGCCGAGGCGCCTGCGCCAGACGGACTGGACTCCGAGGCGGTCGTATCGGACTACCCCCCAGTCGAGCTGCGAGCACCCTCTCGTCAGGACGTCGACGGGTTCATGATGCGCTGGGGCCAGCCGCTCGTCATCGACGAGGAGGTCCGTACATGCCCGCAGTGTGGCGCGTACCGGGACTGGATCGTCTTCTGTATGCGCGACGACTCGGTATGGCTGCGCTGCCGGGCCGGCCACGAGACCAAGGAATCGAGCCTGGACGCGGCCTGGTACAACCGCAACTCCGGCCCGGTCGACCGCTATCACCCCACCCTCGAAGAGGGCCTGCGCCACCTCGGCCACTGAGCCCCCACGCCCTTCTACCTGCCGACGCCGGAGCCGTGTCAACTTGCTGTATCGCCGCGCGCTGCTTCAGCCGTATCCTCCCCGCGTGACGACAGTCGGGTACACGTACGAGCTGGCGGGAGCGCTGCTGCGTGAGAGCCTGCCGAGAAGGTGGGCACACACGCAGGGTGTGGCTGCCTGCGCCAGGGAGCTCGCGCCCCTGCTGGACGAAGGAGCCGGGGTCCTGGAGGCGGCGGCCGTGTTGCATGACATCGGGTACGCGCCGTCCCTTGTCGACACCGGCTTCCACCCACTCGATGGTGCACGCCATCTACGGGCGCTCGACGCGGTCGGCGATCGAGTCGTACGTCTGGTGGCGAACCACTCCTTCGCGCTCCTAGAGGCTGAGGAGCGCGGGCTGAGGGAAGATCTAGCCGACGAGTTCCCGTTGCTCGACGAGCCCCTGCTGGTGGACGCGTTGGTGTACTGCGACATGACCACGACGCCGGACGGCGGACGTACGACGTCCGAGGAGCGGGTGGGCGAGATCCTGGGCCGCTACGGCGCGGGCAGCATCGTCGGGCGGTTCATCCGCCGGGCCGCGCCTGAGATCCACGCCAGTGTCGGGCGGGTGCGGGCCTTGGCGGATGAAGCGGGCCTCGTGCTCTGAACCGCTATCCGAGGTAGGGGTAGGTGCCGGCCAGGTAGTGGCCGATCTGTTCGTGCATGCTCGGGTGGATGTCGAGGGCGCCGAGGTCATCTGGGTGTACCCAACGCACTCCGTCCGCCTCGTCGTTGACCGTGGGGGTGCCACCGGTGGGGCGTCCTATGTACGCGACCTCGAACTGCTGGCGGGTCTCTCCGTCGCTGTACGCGACGATGTGCGACGGGTTCGAGTAGACGCCGAGGAATCCGGTGACCTCCGCGACGATGCCGGTCTCCTCCTCGCATTCGCGTACCGCGCACTGCGCGGGGCTCTCGCCGATGTCCTGGGCGCCTCCGGGCAGGGCCCACTGGCCGGTGTCACGGCGTCGCTGCAGGAGGATTTCCCCGTCGTCGTTCACGACGAGCAGGTTGCTGGCGGGGATCAGGGTGTTGGCCTTGGGGGCCTTGGGGTCGTAGTAGTACTCAGTCCTGCCCACTGCGGTGGTGCTCCTGCCTGTCGGGCGCCCAGGGGCGCGCTGTCTTCCAGACCGCTTCGAAGCTCTCGTCGTACCGGTCAAACCATTCTGCGTTGGCGGTGCGGCGGAGCTGGAAGAGCGGGTTCGCGCTGGCCGGCTGGCCCCAGATGTGGGTGTTGACCAGAAGGTGGTCGTCGTAGCGGAAGAGGGAGTTGTACAGCGTCGTGTCGTGCAGTCGTACCTCGCATCCCGGGTGGCCGACGAGAGTGCGGTAGTAGGTGAGCGAAGCCCTGACCTTGGCGGCCAGGGTGTCGCCGATACCTTCCTCGTGGCCGCGGACGCGTACTGCTTCTCCCGCTGGATCGCCGAAGCACAGCCGCACACGCACGCCGGCCTGGGCGCGTTCCTGGAGCATGCGAGCGATGTGAGGGTTGCTCTGTGCGAAGAAGGTGCCGGAGAAGACCAGGACGTCGATCTGCTTCATGGCCCCTAGCAGCAGGGAGATCCAGACGTCGCGGGGGACGCTCGCGCGGTTTGGGTACGTGTCCGCGATCTCGGACTGCGCGGCACCGAAGCGCGACGTCTTCTCGCCTGCCTCTGGCCACAGGTATGTCTCGTCCACCCGTAACAGGTTGGCGACGGCCCAGCGGTGACGACGGTGGGGGACCCGGCCGCTGACCCAGCGGCTGGCCGTCTTGGGGTCGACGGAGCAGGCTTCGGCCACCTCATCCACGGTAAGGCTGCGTTGCACGAGTGCGGAACGAAGTCGCTCATTCACTCAGGTAAGCCAACCGGACCGCACCGCCTGCGGCAAGAGCATCTTCCGACATCACCGGGGAAAGACGGTAGCTGCGCGTCTGCCTACGCTGGTGGTGTGCCACTCATCGTGCTTTGGGACATCGACCACACGCTCATCGAAAACTCGGGCGTCAGCAAGGAAATCTACGCGGCGGCTTTCGCGACGGTCGCCGGCCGTGCGCCTGACCGTCCTGCCCGTACGGAAGGGCGGACGGACCGCTTGATCCTCGCCGACATGTTCCGGGATCACGGGTTGGAACCACCGGCCTGGGAGCGGATCGCGCTCGCCCTGGAGGCCGCGGGCGCGAGTCGCGAAGCGGAGCTCTCGGCGCGCGGCTCTGCTCTTCCCGGTGTGCGGGAGGCACTCGCGGCAGTGGCCGCCGAACCGGACATGATCTCCTCGGTGCTCACAGGGAACATCGCGGCCAACGCCCGTGTGAAGCTGCGGGCCTTTGGGCTCGACGTGCTCCTGGACATGGAATGCGGTGCGTACGGAGAACACTCGGAGGACCGTGCCGCCCTCGTCAAGGTGGCCCGAGAGCACATTCAGCAGACCCATGGCCTTCCGCACGACACGCCCGTCGTGCTGATCGGTGACACCCCTCGCGACGTCCAGGCTGCCCTCGACTCCGAGGCTCATGTCGTCGCCGTGGCGTCTGGCATCCACAGCATCGACGAGCTGCGGGCCGCCGGGGCAGCGGTGGTTCTCTCTGATCTGCGGGGTCTCGCCGCTCTGGTGAGTCATCTGCGCTCGCTGGCTGAGGGCAGCGACTGAAAACGTCCCAGGACGTCCCCGAGAGGTCCCAGGACGGCGTTCGGCGTCCTCGTGTTCCACGACAGTCTCTGCGTGTCGTCGGCAGCTGAACCCTTACGGGCCGCCGGCGCATCACCCCCTCCGGCTGACTGGACGGAGCACGCGCATGACGGCATTACTCCGCGGACAGACCAGCACGACCTCCACGCTCAGAGCGGTGGAGCGGCTCGCAGCCAAGTACCGCGTGCCCGTCGAGGACGCACTGCTCATCGCGGTCAATCTGCACGGAATCGACTCTGATCTGCCGCGCCACCGGGCCCGCGTCCAGGTCCGACTGTTGAGCGCGCCATCGGTGCCCTGGCAGCTCATAGTCCCCTTGAACGTCACGGACTCCCCGTTCCGGCTCAGGGGAGATGACCTCACGCTGGGTGGCGCGCCAGTCGGAACCGTCGAGCGCATCGATGCGGACGAGGCGGTCGGCGGGTACTTCCGCGATGGCGGCGCGGCTCTCACCCTCAACCCGAACGCGCGAAGCCGTTGTGTGGGGTGCGCCTTCTGCCCGAACACCCTTGAAGCCGCCGCTGACCCTCGGCTCTCGGAGGAGCGGGACCTGCGGGAGCTCCTCTCCGCTCTGCGGGAGCAGCACCCGCGCCGAGACCTGATGGAACTGCGTGAGGTGACCGTCTCAACGGGTTGCTTCGAACGTGAGGCGGCGGCGGTGCATCACCTTCGCGCTCTGCGGGCCGTGCTCGACGAGCATGGTGTCAAAGCGCGAATCGGTTTCCTGACCTCAGTGCTGGGATCCAGGTACGCCTTTGATCAACTCGCCCGCGACGTGACACCCTTCGTTCTGCGGCTCACCGCTGAGTGCTTCACTCGCCGGGATCTGCTGCTGAAGGCCAGCAAGGCTGTACTCGTCGCATCGCAGATGCCGGGAGTGCTCCGGCGCGCGTTGGAAGCCGGTCACGGCACCTCGTTCACCTACATCGTGGGGTTGGACGGGCTTGAGGCCCTACATGCGGGCGTCGGTGCGCTGGCTCCATACGTCTCCGAGTTCCCCAACTTCCAGGTCTACCAGGCCCACAACTCAGTCATGGCCGGCCTGCGAACCCCCGGGGCCCAGGACCTGGAGCACTACTTGCAGGCCCGCGTGGTGATCGAGGACATCATGGGTCCCACTGGACTGCGGCCCGCCGCATGGGAGTGCTACCGGCCCCTGTGGTACTTCACCTTCGCTGAAGAGCCCCTGGTCGGTGCGCGGTGACCGAGACCGCCGTTCTGGCCGATGCTCTGTGGCGGGCGACCGTCTACGCCTCGGTCTGTCAGCTGCACTTGCGGGACAACGTTCTGCTTGCGGAGCCGCTGGTTGCCGAGCATGTGAAGGAGCGCCCCTCCGGCCACTGGGGCACTGTGCCTGGCACTGCGTGGGCGCTGTCCCACGTGGCGCTCGCTGCCGGGCACCTGGACCGGCGAGTGGATGTGGTGCCGCTCCTCGGCGCGGGGCACGCTGGTGTCGTCCAGCTCGCCGCGTCCTGGGTGACGGGGGCCCTCGGGGAGGTGCGGTCGCGGTTCGGCTCGGATACGGACGGCCTGCGGCGGCTGGCGCAGGCGTTCCCGGACGTGGAGGGCCTCGGGTCCGAGGTCTCGCCCTCTCTTCCCGCTGGCGGCTTCCTCGGTGGGCGGCTCGGCGGCTGTCTTCCGTTCGCGCAGGGAGTCGCCCTCGACGCACCGGACAGGGTCGTCGTGCCCATCATCGGGGACGGCGAATGTGAGACCCCCACGACCGCAGCTAGCTGGCTGGGGCAGAGAGCCCTTCCCAGCGCCTCGGTACTGCCCATCGTGCACGTCAACGGATTCCGCATGGGAGAGCAGTCGCTGTTCGGCGCGATGAACGACGACGAGCTTCGCGCGTACTTCGGCGGCCTGGGCTGGACGGGCCCGGTGGTCCATGTAGTGACGGGCACTCCGCAGGAGCACAGCGCCTTCCAGGCGGCGTTACGGAAGACACTGGAGGAGACGCTCATGGGGCGGCGCACGGTACTGATCCTGCGCTGTTTGAAGGGATGGGGCGGCCCCACATCGCTCGGAGGCCGCCCCCTGCTGGGCACCCCCGCCCTGCACAAGACACCGCTGGTCAGCCCGCACACCGATCAGGAGCAGCTCACCGAGCTGACCCACTGGCTCGCCTCCTACCGGCCCGCAGATCTCTTCGACCCGGACGGACGCCCCCGCGGGGAACTAGCCGAGGCGGTGGCCATGGCTCGCTGGTGCTCCTTCGCTCCAGCCGAGCGCCCGGGAGCAGCAGGGCGGATCTCGATCCTCCGACAGGTGGACACGTTCGGTGAAGCGGTCACCGAGGCCATGAAGCGGCACGCCGCACGTGGAGATTTCCGCGTCCTCAGCCCGGACGAGCTGTCGTCCAACCGGCTCCCGGGCCTGGTCGGCGAGCCCTGGGCACACGAACTCCTCGCGGAGGAGGTGTTGCTGGAGTGGCTCGCCGGTTGGACCGCCAGTGGGCGCCGAGGGGTGATGGTCTCGTACGAGGCGTTCGCACCGCTGCTCACCAGCGGCTTGGTGAGTCACATCAAGCAGCGGCGCTTGGCCGGCGCGATGGGCCTGCCCAGCCTCAACCTTCTGCTCACGTCTTATGGGTGGCACAACGTCTACACCCACGGTGATCCGTCTCTGGCCAGTGCACTCCTCGCCCTGGCCGATCCTCGGGTGCGCGTGCTGACACCGGCGGACCCGGTACGCACCGCGGTCGTCCTGGACGAGGTCTTCGACTCCGTCGATGGCGTCAACCTCGTGATCGCCGGAAAACACGCCTGCACCGGGCACCCCGTCGCCACGCTCGACGAGGAGCGTGAGCATGGCTTGGCGATCTGGCCGCACCTCAGCGACGACGGTGAGCCCGATCTCACGATCGTGACGGCTGGAGACATCCCGGCCACCGTCGCCACAGAGGCCGTGGACGCCATCCGCGATCGGCATGGGTGCCGCGTTCGGGTGGTGAACCTTCTCGACCTGACCGTCCTCGGCGACTCGTCACGGTGGCCTCGCGGCCTCGACGACGGGGAGGCCGACCACTACCTAGGCGCCCACGCTCCCGTGCTCGTCCTCACCCTTGGCCACCCCGCAGCTGTCTGGGGGCTGCTGGCCGGACGGCTCCGTCGCCCCGTTGACGTCATCGGCTGGCAGGAGCCGCCTGGCCCCATGCCCCAGCGCTCCCTCGCCCACGCCCTCCGCATGGATCGGTCGGGCGTGGAGCGATCCGCCGGCCTTCTGCTGGACTCCCGCGAGGTGGTCCGATGAACCCGGCGACCATCGAGCGCCTGGAGATCGCCGAAGTGCGGGAGAACACGGCCCCGGGCGACGACGCGATCTTCATCGTGATCCACGGCGCGGGTGCTGTCGGCTCCTACGGTCCGGTCAGTCAGCGGATCGGCAGCTATGTGAGGGATGTGTTGGCATCCGTCGTGCCTGGCGCCGATGCCCTGGATCACGTCCGGCTCCTGGAGCGGCTGCGTACGGCGTCGCGTCGAGTCCCGTCGGAGGGCGCGTCGTGGGCGGTCGGTGTGATCGACTGTGCCGTCTGGGATCTGCATGGCCGGCTCGCCTCCTGCCCCGTCGCCGCCCTCCTGGGCACCGATGCGCAACGGTCAGACGTATCGGCCTACGCCTCCTGGCTTTCCCAGGACCTGGCCGCCGTCGAGGACCTGGGCGTACTTGGCGGGGTCGCGTCGGGCGGCTGGTCCTTCACCAAGTGGGGACTGCGTCGAGCGTCGGCCGACGCACCCGATCTCGCTGCCGTGCGCATGGCGAGAGCTGTGGAGCGGAGTGCCCAGGCCATCGGTGCCCCGTTTGCCGTCGACGCGGTGGGTACCTGGACTCCAGCCGTGGCCATGGCCTTCGCCCAGAGTGTGGATGGCGGCAGCCTCCGCTGGCTGGAGGACCCGCTGCCGCGTCACGACCTGGACACCTATGCGCTCCTCGCGGCCACGCACTTGCCGCTGGCCGTTGGGGAGCGCGCGCACGTCGACGAGGACCCGGCCGGGCTGATCCAGTACGTCAGCCCCAGCGCTCTGACCCTTGACGTCGTCGGTTGCGGCGGTCTTACCCGTGCACTTCAAATTCTCGACGTGGCCCGCGCCCAGGCCGTCCCCGTCTACCCGCACGGGCGCTCGTTCGTCCCCGGTCTCCACCTCGCGGCCGCCCATCACGACGCCGTACCGGCCGTGGAGTACCGGCTCCAGTGGGAGCCGAGACGGCAACTCCTCTACGGCACCCCACTTCATGTAGAGCACGGACGTATTCGTCTGCCGGCCACCCCAGGTCTCGGCACGGCCCCGAGGAGCACGGCATGCCCAGCACATCGATGAACGTCGCTGTCCACGGCACGGTCGTCCAGGGACCTGATGGGCCGTTCCTGGTGCTCTCCGAGCGGCTCGACGGCCACGACACCTTCCTCAAGGGGAGCCTGGAGACGGGGGGAAAGCGGATCTTCGTACGCATCCTCACCCTGGACGACGTCACCGTGTTACGCCCGGCGGAGCACTCCGCCGTACCTGCCGTGGGAACGGAGTGGGACGGAACGCTCCACCTTCCGCATGGGTTACGACCACGCACCGTGCTGCCGGACCTTGAGCAGGCAGCCGCGAAGGAAGGGCGTGCCCTGGAGGCGCTGGACGAGGCTGAGCTGCGCTACGTCCTGACTTACCTGTCCGAGTCCACGACCACCGCCATCAGACAGGCGCGCGTTGAGGCCATCGTCTCCGCCCTGCCGGCGATCACCGGGAGGCCCCAATGACCACCGATCCCTCACTCCTGGTCATGGTCGACGTCGGCGGAACCCTCGGCACCGCCGACGGCCCGGGCCTGACGATGCGGCTGACGGAAGCCTCCCCGCTGCCCGCGGCTCAGGCCCGGGCGGTCATGCGGGCCAGCCTCCACACTCAACCGGAGATCACCGACGCCGTGGCAGCCGGGGTCTGCGAGGCATTGGGGGTACCACCAGAGTCATTCCCCCGTGACCTTTCCCCGGCCCCGTTCCGTCTCTTCCCTGGCACGACGGAGGCTCTGCGCCGGATCAGTGGCGTCGCGACCGTGGTCACGCTGTCCAACGTCACGTGCGTCGACGCCGACACCGAGGGACTGCGCGGCCTGCTCTCCCCCTGGGTGAGCGACTACTTCCCCTCCTGCCGCATCGGACACACCAAACCGGACTCCCGCGCCTTCCACACCGTCATCGACCAACTCGGTGCCGTCCCCGATCGCGTGATCCACGTCGGCGACGACTGGGCTTGCGACATCGTGGGGGCCGTCGAATCAGGCATCAGAGCCGTCTGGATATCCCGCGGGCGCCAAGTCCCCGATGAAGACTTGGTCGTTGACCACGGCGTACGCGTCGTCGCCGACCTGACGGCAGCCGCCACGCACATCGAACACCTCGCAGCAGGGAGCGTCACATGAGCCTCTTCGCCGGAACCACCACGTACTACCGCCAATTCCGCCCCGGCATCCCCGACGATGTGGCATCGGTGCTCGACCGCGCTGCCCCGGCACGCCCCGATGGCCACCGCCGGCTCCTGGACGTCGGTACGGGAACCGGGCTTGTGGCCGAGGCCCTCCTCGACCGCTTCGGCGACATCATCGCCGTCGACAACGACGCCGACATGCTTGCCGCGGCCGAGTCGGCACTGCGGCCGAAGCTCCCCGACGGCTTCAGCCTGTCCCTCGTCCAGAGCACGGCCGAGGACTTCAAGCCGCCCGCTGGCTGGCAGGCCGAACTCGTCACCATCTGCCGCGCATTCCACTGGCTCGACCAAGCCGCCGTCCTGACTCTCCTGGACGAGCAGGTCGCTCCAGACGGCGTGGTCGCCATCTTCGGGGACAACAGCTTCTGGGCCGCTGGGAGCCCCTGGAAGGAAGCCGTCCGGGATGTGGTGAAGAGCTTCCTCGGAGAGCAGCGGCGGGCGGGATCCGGCACTTTCCAGCACCACAACCGCCCCTACAGCGAGATCATGGAGGAGTCGCCCTTCAACGAGGTCGAGGAAGTCCGCGTACCCGTCCAGCGCACCTGGGCCGCGGAGAGCATCCTCGGTTACCTCTACTCCACGTCCTTCGCCGCTCCTCACCTCTTCGGTGACCGGCTGAAGGAGTTCGAAGGCGCGCTGAAGCACCGGCTGGCCGACTTCAGCGACAACGACACCTTCCCCGAGGAGAACGAATTCCTCATCCGCCTCGGACGGCGGAGCAAGAAATGACACTTGCTGGCGAGGCGCGGTCCTACGGCAGGCTGACGGCCTCGCACCTCACGTCCGAGCTGAGTGAGCGGTCGATCCTCTGCCTGCCGGTCGGGTCTCTTGAGCAGCACGGCCCGCACCTGCCGCTGAACATGGACAGCGTCATCGCCGAGCGCTTCTCCTCACGACTGGCCACGCATGTCGCGGACCGTCACAACCTTTGGGTCGTGCCCCCTGTCCCCTATGGGCTCTCTCCGGAGCACGCCTGGTCACCCGGCACCATCACCCTGAACGTCTCGCTCTACACCGCCCTGATCGAGACGCTGGTGGGGGAGTACATCAGGGCCACCCCCGCGCGTACGGTCCTCATCGTCAACGGCCACGGAGGCAATAAGGGCGTCCTTGAGGCCCTCGTACACCAACTCCAGCGCACGCACGATGCGGCAACCTGCGTGGTCAATCCCGGCTCTCTCGCCGCCGGCCGGCTCCAGGACGACGGCGAGTTCCCCGAGGTACACGCCGGCGTCCGGGAGACCTCCCTGATGCTCGCCCTCGCACCCGACGACGTACGGATGGACCTCCTCCCGAGTGAGCCCATTCACGATCCCGCCCGACGGGAGGAGATCCAGCGCCTCGTATTCGGCCGGGGCACCACATGGCCCTGGTCGTCGGACGACCCCGCGATCTCCGCGCACGGAGTCATCGGTGGCGACCCGCGGCAGGCCACCGCCGATCACGGCCAGGCCCTCGTCACCGCCGCCCTGGAGGCGTGTGTGGACGTGCTGGACCGGCTCGTCCCACCCACATCCCACGAACCGACCGGCGTACGGGGGTCCCATGCGTCTCACAGCTGAGGAGAGGGCGACCTTCAAACGGGACGGCGTCCTCATACGACGCGGCTTGGCCGCCCCAGGCCAGGTGAAGCGAGCCGTCTCCCTGATCGATGTGTCGTACCGCAAGGAAATGACTGCGGACGACATACCCGCGTACTCCCGGCGCACCTTCGCCCCGGAACTGGGGGACAGCGCAGAACTGCTCGCCTTGTACATGGAGACAGGCGCGGCCGAACTCGTCGGCGACCTGCTCGGCGCCGCCGCACCGGTCACGACCGCGCAGATCCAGATACGCGTGCCCGAAAGCGAGTTCCCAGGCATGCAACCGGTAAAGGCCATGCATGTCGACGGGGTCTCCTGCCCTCACCTGGACCCGCGCGAGCTGCGTACGTTCTCCCTGCTGGTCGGCGTGATCCTCTCCGACGTCAGCGACCCGCGGTGCGGAGCGCTGCACTACCTGCCCGGCGGGCACCTCGCCATGGCCCGCTGGTTCGCCGAGGAGTGGTCCCTCGGAATGACAGAGCAGGTTCCGCCAGAGATCGACCGCGAGCGAGGCACCCCGTTTCTCGGCCGCCCCGGGGACGTCCTGTTGATGCACCACCTCGTTCCCCACACGGTGGCCCAGAACTTCATGCCGGTCCCCAGGGTGATGGCGTACTTCCGCGTCTCCCACCCGCATCACGCAGGCCGCCGCCTCCAAGCTCTCCGTGACCCCTGGCTCGACTACCCGCCCCTCGCGGAGATCCCCGCGCCTACTTTCCAGGAGTAGCACCATGCGCATCGTCTACCCCGGCGAACTCGATACCGCTGCCCGCGCCATCGAGGCCGGAGGGCTCGTCATCGTCCCCACCAATCGCTGGTACATGATCTGTGCCGACGCCAGCAACGCAGACGCCGCCGGCAGCATCTTCGAGGGGAAGCGGCGCCCGACCGGCAAATCCCTCGCCTACGTCACTCCCTCGCTGACTGTCTGTGGACAGCACTTCCAACTCGGAGCCGAGGCGCGGAGACTCGCCCAACAGTTCTGGCCCGGCGACCTCGCACTCCTCCTGCCGTGGCGGGACCCCGACGACGCCGCACGCCATGCCGCTGTCGGCTCGCCGGCGCTCACCACCATGGCGCCCGGGTTCCTCGGCGAACTGGCTGCACGGGCAAAGGTCCCTGTGGCCGCGACGACGGCCAACATCTCCGGCGACGCCGGACCGGATGACCGCGGGCCCGCCGTCACCCTCGACGAGGTTCACACCTTCCTCGCAGCCTCGGGCCTCACGGTGTCCGTCGTCGTCGACGGAGGGGTCTGCCCTGCGGCCAACCACATGACGATCGTGGACTGCTTCACTCCGGAGGCCAAGCTCGTACGCACGGGCCTCGTCCACCAGCGAGCTGTCAACGCAGTCCTTGGACGGGAAGTGCGGCCCTCCTGATGGAGATAACGAGTCGCGTCGCGTGGGGGCGGGCGCCGGGGCCATGCAGGCTGCGGATCGCGGTTAGGGACGAGAAGGAATGAAGTCCAAGCCACTCCTCGACACGCACCCGGCGAGGGACGACGAGGCGCTGCGGCGGGTTCTCCAAGATGCCTCAATGGGCCGCTGGGAGGGCCCGCGCGATCTCCTGGGCTCTACTGGACCGGATTGGGATCGCCGGATCTTCCGCCTCCAGGTCCTCGCCGAAGCGGGGGCACGGCTCCGGTTCGCGGACACCTGGGCGAAGGCCGAACCGCGCTCACCACACGCCCTCGCCCTTCTCGCGAACGTCCAGGCTCTGCGCGCCATGATCGTCGGACGGGACGCGGGCCGGACGCTCATGGAGGAAGCGTGGGCCACCTCCCGTGCCGCTCTGGATGTGTGGCCGCAGGATGTCGCCCCCTTGATTGTCATGCTCGCGCTACTTCGCACCCATGCTCCCGATCGGGACACGCTCTGCCACGTATGGGAGGAGATCAAGCAGCGTGACCCGTGGAATCGCGAGGCGCACCACGAGGTCATCACGTACCTGCTTCCCCGCCATCACGGAAAGCCAGGTGAGGCGGCCTGGTGGGCCGAGGAGCAGGCATCCGTCGCTCCCCAAGGCTTGCCCATAGCGGCCTTGCCCCTGGTCGCCCTGGCGGAAGCACACCGGTCCCGCCAGGAGCAGGACCAGACGCCATACGGCCTGACGATCCACCCATGGGTCGACTGCCCGCAGATCGATCCGGTGCTGGAGCGCTGGTGGCGCTACCGAGCACCGCAGCCTCACGCCTGCTTTGCCGACGACGCCAACTACCTCGGCCACGCCCTGTCGTTCGCGAACCGCCACCACGAGGCCCTGGAGGTCTTCGACGCGATCGGCCCGTACGCCACGCAAGTGCCGTGGTCGTACTGCGGCCAGCCCCGCGAACTGTTCCTGCGGCACCGCGGCTGGGCCTACAGCCCTCCGCGACGCCGACACCGCTGAGCATCCGAACCATCCCCCTTTCACGTACGAAGGACGGAACCCCTGTGCCTCTCGATGTCTCCCGCGTCTCCGACGAGGAACGCCTCAAGCAGCTCGGCTACCAGCAGACGCTGTCCCGCTCGATGTCCGGCCGCGCGAACTTCGGCGTCAGCTTCACGATCATCTCGATCCTGTCCGGCTGCATGACCATGTACGGCTACGGCATGAACACCGGCGGCCCGGCGGTGATCATGTGGGGCTGGCTGTTCGTCGGCCTCATGACCCTCTTCGTCGGGCTGTCGATGGCCGAGGTCTGCTCTTCTTATCCCACCAGCGCCGGCCTCTACTTCTGGGCGCACCGCATGGCTCCGAGACGCTCGGCGGCGGCCTGGGCGTGGTTCACCGGATGGTTCAACACCCTCGGCCAGATAGCCGTCACCGCGGGCATCGACTTCGGCGCCGCCAACTTCCTCAACGCCCTGCTTGATCTCCAGTTCGGATACGCCGCCACGCCAGGGCACACCATCACGCTGTTCGGGATCATCCTGGCCCTGCACGGCGTCCTCAACACCTTCGGCGTGCGCATCGTCGCCGCCCTCAACGAGGTGTCCATCTGGTGGCACATCCTCGGCGTCGTCGTCATCTGCGGCGCCCTGGTCCTCACCCCCGACCACCACCAGTCGGCCCACTTCGTCTTCGGCGAGTTCGTCAACAACACCGGCTTCACCTCCAGCACCTACGTGGTGCTCATCGGGCTGCTGATGGCGCAGTACACCTTCACCGGCTACGACGCCTCGGCCCACATGACCGAGGAAACGATCGACGCGGCCACCGCCGGCCCCAAGGGGATCGTCCGCTCGATCCTCGTCTCCCTCGCGGCCGGATTCATCCTCCTCTTCGGCTTCACCTACGCCATCGACTCCTACACCGGCGCCCTGGAGTCGGGCACCGGTGTGCCCCCGGCACAGATCCTCATGGACGCCCTCGGCGCGGCGGTCGGCAAGTGGCTGCTGCTCGTCATCATCGTCGCCCAGCTGTTCTGCGGGATGGCATCCGTGACCGCCAACTCCCGGATGATCTACGCCTTCTCCCGCGACGGTGCGCTGCCCTTCTCCCGGACGTGGCACAAGCTCCACCCCGGCACACGCACCCCCACCAACGCCGTCTGGCTGGCCACCGGCGGTGCCTTCGTCCTCGGTCTGCCCTACCTGTGGAACAGCACCGCGTACGCGGCCGTCACCTCTATCGCGACCATCGGCCTCTACATCGCGTACGTGATCCCCACGTTCCTGCGGCTGCGCCTGGGGGGCCGGTTCGAGCGCGGCCCCTGGCACCTCGGCTCCTGGTCCACCACGATCGGCACGATCGCCGTCGCGTGGGTCATGGTGATCACGATGCTGTTCATGCTGCCGCAGAGCTCCCCGGTCACCGCGGACACCTTCAACTACGCGCCGATCGCGGTCGGGGTCGTCGTCGCCTTCTGCGGTACCTGGTGGCTCGCCTCGGCCCGCAAATGGTTCCTCAACCCCGACCACCCGCGTAGCGCTGGCCCTGATCGCCATTAGGTTCACGGACGAGAGGTGCGCTACCCCCAGCGTCTCCCGTCCGAACCGCGAAACGTCTATGCCGCTCGGTCGAGAGCCCGTTCGCGAGGCGCGCCGCCGGCTTGGTCCTCCGTCGCCAGCTCCGCCCGCGTCGGCGTATATGTCCGCACATACACACACTCCCGGAATAGGACAGCACCACGCCTTTTACGGGACGCTCGACAAGAGAAGGAGGACTTCCATGCCGAAGCCCCCAGGCGTGGAGTACGTCATAACCAAGCCCAGCCCGCCGTCGTGGTGGAAGAAGAACCGCCACCTGGTCCTGCTTGTCGTGGGCCTCCTCTTAGGTGCGTGGCTCGTCGGCAACCACGACAGCACGGCCACGCCATCACCCGACCGGACAAGACCTTCCCACTCGACCGTGCCCGGACCTGGCAAGGGCGAGCGTTGAAGTCTGGGTTGCCTCGGACAGAGCGTTGGGCTGTTTGCCCAAGTCATCCGCCACCCAGCCATACGCGGGCTGGTGGCCGCATGGCCGTCCGTGACCGGCGGCGAGGCGGACCGCTTTCGCTGGGAGGAGGCGTTGGAGCTGCTCACTCCCGAGCTCCTCGTGCGGGAGTGATCAGCGCCGTCGCGGCGGCACCCGCGTCGGGATAGTGGCTGCCACCGGAGGGGCCGGGGTGGTGCTGCTTCGCGTGGCGCTGCGGGCCCTCGCTGCCTGTGCTCGGGGGCCAGGGGCGTGACGTTCACCGAGGCGGCGGATGCGCCAGGTCAGCGCGCGGGCGGGGCTGTGGGCGTCATCTAGAGTGCGCTGGTCGAGCGCCTGGTCAAGGACGGTGGCCGCGTTGTGGCCGGCAGCTTCCGCTTCGGCGAGCACGGTGGCGAGTGCATCCCAGGCAGTGTCGTTGAGGATGCGCTCGGCGTGCTGGGGGACCGCCTGCTGGAGGTGGCGGGCAAAGCGGTGCTTGGTCTGGGTGCTGGGAGCGCGTTGCGCGAGACCCGCCAGGACCGGCTCGGCGACGTGTGCGTACGCGGCCTGCAGGTGGACGAGGGCCTGCTCCGCTGCCGCTTCCTGCTGGGAATGCTGGCGGGTGCGGTGCCAGTGACGTGCGAAGGCGACCGCGGTGAGTGCGGCGTCGAGCAGCATCGCCAGGCCGGACCCATCACCCATGGCTGCGGGGTTGTGCCAGATCGCTTGGACGCTGCGGCGCAGGACGCGGGCGCTGTCGAGGTCGGCGGTTATGCGTGAGTGGGTGGCGCGCTCGAACGTCACGGCAGCCCATTCCAGTTCGGCCTTCACCGCTGTGGGTGCGGTGAGCGGCAACAGGTCGAGGGCGGCACCGAGCGCGACGAGCTGGCCTTGGGCGACGTGCTCGTCGTCGTGGGTGAGGTGGTGGGGAATGCGTTCGGTGGCGGCGGTGGCACAGTGCCACGGGTTGCCCGGCGGGACGGCAGCGGGCTCGGGGCCGGTGTCGGCCAGGCGCTGGCGGATCTTGGGCAGGGATAGGTCGCCGGCGAGAGTGGAGCCCGCGTACCAGACGGGTTCGCCTTGTTTGTTGACGTCGCCGGGCAGGGAGACGCTGTAGCCGGTCACGTCGCCGGACGGTTCGGCCTTGGGTCGTACGTTCATGCCGGTCGCTTCCATGAGCGCGAAGAACTCGGCTTCGCTGGAGGCGGCAGCCACAGCGCGGCGTACACGCAGGCGCAGCGTCTCGCGGGATGCGGCGTCCTGGCCCAGGCGCTTGGCCTTGAAGTGCTCCTTGCTGGTGGGGCGCTTGGCGCCGGTGCCGTCGCCTGGCTGCAACCGCCGGAGTTCGTAATCGAATTCGATTTGGCGGGCCTCCCGCTGTACGGCGCGCTGGTCGTAGTCGCGTTGGGGGCGGCGGCCGTCTTGGCGGACGAGTGTGGCAGCGATGTGGATGTGGTCATCAGCATGGCGCACGGCCACCCAGCGGCAGGCTTCCTCGTCCCCCTCGGGGGCGATGCCAGCGGCGGCCACGATCCGTCGGGCGATGTCCGCCCACTGGGCGTCGGTGAGGATCGGGTCCTCGGGTGCGGCACGGACGGGGCAGTGCCACACAGTGTCCTTGGGGGCCTTGTCGCCCAGCATCTTCACCGGCTGGTCGAGCTGGGCGGCGAGCTGGTCCTCCACGTCCTTCTGCGACCGGTGAGGGCTGCGGCCGGGGTCGGGGGCGAAGCTGTTCCAGGACGCCACCAGGTGCGGGTCGATGTGCTCGTTGGCCCGGCCCTTGCCGAAGAGATAGCCGATCGTGCGGCGGGTGGCCCTCGACCCCTTGCCAAGAATGATTTTCGGGATCACTGGCTCACCGCCCCTCTGTGACCTGGGCGACGGTGGCGTCCAGGTCGGCGATCGATGCCTCGACGCGCTTCAAGAGCCGTTGGATGGCGTCGGGGTGGGGCCAGGCGCCATCCTTGTTGAGGTGGTGTGCGAGCTGGTTGAGATTGCTGCCGATCTTGCCAAGTTGTCCGTTGGCGGCCATCAGCGCTTTGACCATGGCGCGGTAGTCGGCCACAGCCGTGGTGGGGTCGTCGGAGCGGGCGGCAGCGAGCGAGCACTCGGCGACGTAGCCGCCCGCTGCCATGTTGCTCAGGGCGGCGGCGTTCTTGACGAGGGCGAACTCGGCGTCGTTGTAGCGGGGATGGAAGCGGCGCTCGCGCAGCTGCTTGTCACGCAGGCGGCGACGCAGCACGGGCTTGTGCGGCATGTTCGATGACGGCTCGACACCCCCTGTCTCGGTCGGCTCCCCAGGGCCGACCGACTCCGGTGCCCCCTCGGCACCGGATGCCTCCGCCCCCACCGGGGCGGAGGCCGGGTTCCTTACCCGACAACTTGCTGGCCCTGTGATGGCAGGAGTGGTGGTCATCAGTCCCTGAGAGATGGGGAGCTCGTGGTGCGAGTCGTGTATGACGGGGCTGTCCTTGTGTCGGGGGTACGGTGCGGGGTCCCGGTGGGTTCAGGTGGTTCGCGGTCGCGTGTAGAGCTCGGCGAACTGCTTGGCGGCGAGATCGAGCAGTTTCACCTGGCCTCGCGATGTGCGGCGGGCGGCGGTGGTCAAAACCTGGTCGATGCGCGGGTCGAGGGTGCTGACGGCATCGAGTCCGGCGGCGCGGGCGACGGCCAAGCGCAGTTCGGCAACGAGCCAGGACCAGTGTTCGACGGCGGGCACCGGGATGCCGTCACCGACCGCGTCCCTGAGACGGCTGAGGTAGTCACCGCCGGCGGAGAGGATCTCGGGCAGAGGGATCTCGTCGCCGGCCATCCATCGGCCCTGTTCCAGCAGCGTGAGGATGGCGCAGTGCAGCAGGGTCATCTCGCCGCGCTCCGGCGCGGTGCAGATCGGACAGACGTCGTAGTAGCAGTGCCAGGCAGGTGCGGTCGAACGGGGCATGGCAGAAGGACCTTTCAGATGTGAGCGGTGCCCGTGCCCCGTGCTGTCTGCACGGGGTGAGCCGGGAGGGTGGGGCGATCGGTGCGTTTGCGGGGGTCAGGACGTGCTGACGGGGGCTGTGCCGAATTCCCTCTGCTGCTGGGAGGCGGCTTTGCCGAGTCCGTCAGGCCGCTCCGCCTCGGAGCCACCCGACGCGGCGGACTCGGCCTGACCGGTGCGCTCGGCCTTCAGTTGGTCGCGCACTATGCGGGCGCGGTCCTGGCTGATCCGTAGTTGGCTGCGCAGGCGCTCGGCGGTCAGCCGTTTGTCGCTCCAGTCGACGGTCAGGAGTCGGGCCTCGCCGAGAACTTCGGCGTCGGTTCGGGTGGGGACGCGGTCGGTGGCCGACTTGGCGGCGGTGGGGACCCGACCGGTCGCCCGACGTGGGGCGGCTCCGGTCGACTCCGCCACGGCGGCCGACCGGGGCGGTCGGGCAGCGGGCCCGGGGGCCGACGTGTCAACCTCGGTCGGCTCCGCCACGGGCTCCTCGGTGACCTTTATAGGGGTCGACTCGGTCAGCTGTTCGGGGGCCGATTCGGCCTGGTCAGACGTCGACCGTGCGGCCTGCTCGTCAGCTTGCCGGCCAGCCGAACGGGCCGAGGCCGCGTCGGCGGAGTCGGCCGACTCGGGGTTGTGGTGCAACACCTTGGCCACGAGGTCCGACCCGAAGTAGATCGACCCGACTGGGAGGGAGGTCGCCAGCAGCACGAGGGCCAGGTTGGCGGGGTCCCAGTCGGTCAGTCGGCCAGGCTGGACCGACACGGTGTGCAGGGCCGGGATGAGGCCGTGCACGTAGTTCAGCAGGAGGCTGGCGATCGTGTAGGCCGCCAGGACCCGCAGTGCGAACTTCCGGCCGGTGCCGGTCAGCACGAGCGCGGCGACCAGTGCGAGGGCCATCAGCCCGTCGACCACGATCGGGTAGAGCAGGGCGGCGGTGGGGTCTGCTCCTATGGCGCGGGCCACGTCGGACAGTGCGTTCCACGAGACCCGGAAGGCCATCAGGACGACAGCCACCAAGCCGATGACGAGGGCGACGTGTCCCTTGTGCACGCGATGACGCCCGGCGGGTGCGGGTGCTCGGCGAGCATTGTCAGGATCGTCATGGTGCCGAGGGTCTCGCCCGCGACGGCCGAGGGCGAAAGGGAACAGGGCGCTGCCGACGCGGCTTCCGCGGCTGCTGCGTACGGCTGCCGGGGTGCTCGGGGCAGGGGAGGGCAAGGGGGGGGCTCCAGGGTGTGGAAGTGGGGCTTGTGAGGCTGGAGTGAGGGGCGTTCACGGAGGGGGCGTACACGCGGGCCCCCTTCTAAAGGGGGCCCCGCGCGTGATCGCCTGGGCGCGTGTACGGCGTGGACGCTCGCGTGATCGCTTGACCTGCGGTTTTGCGGTGAGGGTGTGCGTTGTGAGCGGTTCACGGCGGCGTGCACACGTGAGGGCCGCGTGTACGGTTCCGTGATCGCTTCGCGCGAGCCGGTAAGGGCTCAGCCGACGGCGGTGAGGTGGCGGGCGGAGGCGTAGTAGCGGGTCTGCTGGCCGCCTCCGGCTCCTCCGGCGATGCCGTCGGCCTTGGTCGCCAGACCGGTGGCCACGAGGTTCTCCAGGCGGCGCCGTGCCTTCTCCAGATCGGCGCGTTCGGGCTCGCCCCCGCCGATCAGGACGGTCGCCAGCTCGCGGGTGCTCATCCCGTTCGGGGCGTTGCGCAGCAGGACGGCGGGGTCCTTGGTGGGGTCGAGGGTGGTGGTTCCGCGCTTGTGGTCGTGGGTGACGTCCAGCGGGCCGACCTCCCCGGTGGGGGTCTTGAGGTGGTGCAGGGTGACGGCGGGATCGCCGGCCTTCCCGGTGACGAAGAGGACGCTGCCCGCGCCTGCGGTGATCCAGGTGGAGCCGTAGACCTGGTCGAGGCTGGGGCGCTGGCCGCGCGGGGCGTCGGCGGTGGCCTTGCGCTGGTGGTGCAGTTCCATGATTTCCACGCCGTTGCGCAGGGCGCGCATGCGGGCGTTGTGGAAGGTGACCGCGGCGCTGTCGTCGACCATCGTGCTGACCGCGTCCTTGAGGCTGTCGATCACGATGGTGTCGGCCTGGTGCGCGGCGGCGAGGTCGGCGAGGAGGTCGGGCTCCTTGTCGAGGGTGGCGGGCAGCGGGCCCTCCCAGACCACGAGCCGCTCGCGCAGGGTCTTCTCGTCGGTGGGGAAGGCGAGGCGGTCCATGGCCCTGGCGATCTGCTTGGGCCGGTCCATGGCCAGGTAGAGCACCCGTCTGCTGGGGGCGACCGGCATCTCCAGGGCGGTCTCCTGGAGGCCGAGGCGGGCGAAGATCACCTGGTGGGCCAGGGTGGTCTTGCCGACGCCCGGTGCGCCGACGATCATCAGGCTTTCGCCGGAGGCCCAGACTGTCTTCTCACGGGTTCCCCACAAGGGCTCGGCATCCGCACCGGTCTCCTTGACGAAGGACCACCCGTCCCTGGCGAAGCGGTTGAGGCGACCTTGGCCCGAGGCCAGGGCGCGCTCTCGCTCGGCGCGTACTTCCGTTTCGACCTCGCTGCGTATCGCCTCGGGGTCGGCACCCGGTTCCTGCGCGCGCTGGAGGGTGCGCACTGCGGAGGCACGCAAGCGGCGGAGATCGGCCTTCTTGCGGACGATCTCCGCATGGTGCTCTGCGCTGCCGGTGCCGTAGAGCACATTGGCAAGGTCGAACACGTAACTGCGGCCGCCGACACGCTGCAGATCTCCCTGCTGCTGGAGCAGCTCGACGAGGACGATCGGGTCGGTCGGCTTATCCTCGCGGCGCTGGGCGAGGAGTGCGCGCCAGATGGTCTCGTGGGCGGGCCGGTAGAAGGAGTCCTCGCCCAGAACGGGCCGAATCGCGTCGATGACGTCGATGTTGTGCATGCAGGCGCCGAGCACCGCGCACTCGGCGTCTACGTTGTACGGAGGCTCCGCCCCGTCCAACGGCAGCGTGGGACCCTCTTCGTAGCGGGATGGCATCTGGGGTGGCAGGGTCGTACCCTGAGGCATAGAGCTCCTCACCCGGTCGGCCATATGGGGCGGCAACCCCGGCCGAGCCGGTTCGATCGTTCAGGGATGGGCGGTTACGAGGGTTCGTGCTTTGCCCCCGGCGTTTCGCAGCGTCGGGGGCTTTTTCATGTCCGTACGCGTCCCCCGGCGTTCGGGGGTGGACGGACACCATACCCTGAAGTTTCTAAAATGCAATGACTTGCATTCGGCTACGCAATGAGCTTCACTTCTGACCCTGGCCGCAGTGGCCCCTGGTGTCACTCTGAGGAGAGGAGGTGGAGATGAGCAGCGGAAACAGCGCGGCGCGCGTCGGCCCGGAGCGGCCTGCACCCGAGGACTACGTCGCCGATCGCATCAAGCAGGAACGTGAGGCGCGCGGCTGGAGCACGGTCGCCCTAGCCGAGAAGATGGCCGAGGCCGGCCACCCGGTCAACCAGGCCGCGATCTGGCGCATCGAGAGTGGCAAGCCGCGACGCCGGGTCAACCTCGACGAGGCCCTCGGCTTCTGCCAGGTATTCGGCCTCACCATGGACGAGCTGACCGCGCCGCCCATGAAGCATGCCGACCCAGTTATCCGCGGGCTCGTCCGCGACCACATCGCCAAGAAGGCCGCGCTCGCGCGCATGCAGCACGACGTGCAGATCCTGGAGCGCGAGATCGAGCACATCGAGTTCGAATTGGCCCACTTCGCAAGCTACGGCGCCGAGCAGAAGGCCGAGCTCGAACAGCTCACGCGGCGCGAAGAAGACGAGTGGAAGCGCCAGCACCCCTGAATTAGCGCGGGCCGCGAGGCCGGGTGCGCGCGGGCAAGCCCGCGACGCCTGACCTTCGAGAGAACCCTCTCGGTGCTGCGAACGCCGACAAGCGTGCCTCCAGGCCCCACCCCCAGTACCGCCCATCCCTGATCATCACCACCGGCTTGGTCCGCGAGGGTTGCCGCCCCGTGACCGTGTGCGCCGGAGGAGGAGCACACCCTTGCCCCAGCACTCCCTGCCCCTTGCCCAGATCGCCCAGCTCCTCGACGTCCCCGAGGACTCCCTCCGCGCGCTCATAGCCGCGCGGAGCGGTGACCAGGGCGACACCACACTCGTCGGCCTCACTGTCGCCGAGGCCGCCCGACGCATGGGTGTCGGCCGCACCACCCTCTACAAGTACATCTCCTCCGGTGAGATCCCCTCCGCGAAGGTCGGTCGCCTGCGCCGCGTCCCGGTCGAGGCGGTGAACGACTTCCTCCAACGCCGCCTCAGTCCTGAAGGCTTCGGCACCGCGGCTTGAGGGGGCGCACATGACCAACCCCACCAAGTCCCGACAGCCCAACGGCGCCTCGTCGATCTTCCAGGGCACGGACGGCCGTTGGCACGGCTACGTCACCGTCGGGGTCAAGGACGACGGCACCCCCGACCGCCGCCACACCAGCCGCAAGACCCGCACTGCGGTCACCAAGGCCGTACGCGACCTGGAGAAGCAGCGCGACTCCACGGGCGTCCGCAAGGCCGGTCAGACCTGGACGGTCAAGACCTGGCTGACCCACTGGGTGGAGAACATCGCAGCGCCCAACGTCGGTGAGAACACCATCGACGGCTACCGAGTGGCGGTCTACCACCACCTCATCCCCGGCCTGGGCGCCCACCGCCTGGAGAAGCTGGAGCCGGAGCACCTGGAGCGCCTGTATTGGAAGATGCAGGCGAACGGCAGCGCCGCCGGCACCGCCCACCAGGTCCACCGCACGGTCAAGACGGCGCTCAACGAGGCCGTACGCCGTCGCCATCTCACTCTGAACCCGGCCTCCGTTGCCAAGGCGCCCAAAGTCGAGGAGGAGGAGGTTGAGCCGTACACGCTCGAAGAGGTCCAGCGCCTCCTCGCCGAAGCCACCAAGGTGCGCAACACCGCCCGCTGGGTGATCGCGCTCGCGCTCGGCCTCCGCCAGGGCGAGGTTCTCGGCCTGAAGTGGGAGGACGTCGACTTCGTGGCGGGCGTGATACTCGTACGACGAGGCCGCCTGCGACCGCGCTACCAGCACGGCTGCGGCGACAAGTGCGGCCGCAAGCCCGGCTACTGCCCACAGAAGATCAACGTGCGGCGCGAGACGAAGAACACCAAGACCCGCGCGGGCAAACGCCCGATCGGTGTGCCGGAGGAGCTGCTGGGGCTTCTGCGGCAGCACAAGGAGAAGCAGGATCGCGAGCGGGTCCTGGCCCGTGACCTGTGGGTGGAGAAGGGGTACGTGTTCACCTCGCCGATCGGAGAGCCGCTCAACCCCAACACCGACTACCACCGGTGGAAGGACCTGCTGGAGGCCGCCGGCGTACGCGACGGCCGCCTCCACGACGCCCGCCACACTGCCGCCACCGTGCTGCTGATCCTCGGCGTCCCCGAAGCGGTCGTCGACCGCATCATGGGCTGGGAGCCCGGCAAGTCCGCCCGGATGCGCCGCCGATACCAGCACCTCACCGGTCCCGTGCTCCAGCAGACGGCCGCGAAGATCAGCGGCCTGCTGTGGGGCCCGAAGCCGCACGTCATCGAACCGGACCCTGGAGGGTTTGTGCCTGGTCCGGGCCAGAGCCCCGGCTCGACGGATTCGACGGTGTACGTCGTCCGCCTTGACGAACAGCGCATCCCGTTCAAGCACCGCGCGCACGCCGAGGCCGTCGCTGCGCAGTGGAGTGAGGGCCAGCGGGACAGCATCGCCGTGGTCGAGGAGTGGGACCGGTTGAAGTGGGAGAAGACGGGACCCGGCGGCATGCGCGCTGTCCGCGACCGGATGCCCGACCGAAGGACCGTCCACCATGCCCACGCAGTATTCCTGCCGGGCGGCGAGCGGCTCAACATCGGTCGGCCAGAGCAATGGTCTGTGCTTGCCTGGGAGTTCGAGACTGACCTCTATACGGATCTCTCGGTCCGCTGGCACACCAGCCGCCGCCCCGGCCAAGAGGTCGAGGCTCAGGTTCGCGGCATGAGCCAGGAGGCTGTCGTTGCCGCGTTCGCAGAGGCTCGCGCACAGGCTGTGGACCGCGCGAAGAATCCTGGAGAGTACGGCGATCTCGATGGTTGAAGGCTTCCTCTGGGCCCCATGTCTATGGGGCCCAGAGGAAGTTGTGCGACTTCTCGACCGAGCCGGTGCGGTTCAGTCGATCAGTTCGGCTTGCTACTACTGGCCGAAGCCCTTCAGGAATTCCCAGGACCCTTGGGCGTCGTCAACGTCCTGTTCTCCTACGAGGAGGTACTTCCAGGTAATGTCGACATCGGGTGAGGAGTTTGCAGTGTTGGCCCACCTGCGTGCTGCTCGGCGTTTGGCGACTACCTCTTCGGAGGTCATGTCCTTGTCGGCCTTCGTCTCCACCAGCCAGCCGTTGCGCTGTCCATCCACCTCTTCGATCACGACGAAGTCGGGGTTGTAGTTATTTCCCGCCGACGTCCAGGTGATGGGCACGTCGTTGATATGCAGTCGTGCCCAGACAGTCACGTTCTTCCCGCTGTCGATGGCATTGGCTGCCTTGAACTCTGGCTCGGTGTCGAACCAGGCGTGGCTGTAGAGGTTCTTGGTCCAGCCGTTGAAGGCAGTCGTCTTACTGAACGCACCATCAGCGTGACCGGCCATCTGGCGCTTGCGCGTCACGCGGGTCTTGCTCAGCGCGAGAATCTCTACGTCATCAGTGTAGGAGACCTGGGCGTTAGTCGTCGCTCGGAGGGTTCTGGCGACCTCGGCAGCGAGACGCTGACCACAGCGGTCGACAAAAGCGGCAAGGTGCTCGGTCGCCTTGTCGCCCATGGCCTTAATGAGGTGATCAACGATGCGCTGAGCGGCGCCAACCTCCAGCTGCCGATTCGGAACGCCCTTGACGGACATGACCCTCTGAACCAGGGCGTTTCGCGTGACCGAGAGGGGGATGTCGAGCGGTAGTGCGGAGACCACTGTGTCAGTGGCCGTCTCGGTGCCCACTATGACCTTGCGGCCATCATGACTGGCAACGAGCTTGGTTCGCTTCAGCTCGTCAGAGTAGTCCGCAGTGAGCGTGCGGCCGAGCCGTTCGAACGGTCCGTAGTCGGTTATGTCATTCAGGCTGACCGCGACGAACTGCGGTACTGAGATCAACTTGGGGATCAAAATGGGTTCTCGGTCAGGCAGCGGATCGTACTGGACAGCCCCAGAAGTACCGCTCGCGGCTTCTGCCGCCTCACGTGTACGGGTCTCCACGTCCACAACGCCAGGCGTACTGGGAACAGAATGCGACGGAGCCTTCGCGTCGCCCCCCGAGGGCGAAGCCTCCTCGGTGCCTTGCCCATTGCCGCCGCGAGCTCCTGCAGGGGTGCTCTCGCCAGGCGCGTTGTCGTTGCCAGCCCCTGCGGGGTCGCCCCCACTGGGCAGCCCGATGACGTCCGCATCGCTCTCGACCGTCTTCTGACGGACCACAGAGCTGCCGTCAGCAAGTCGCCGAACTTCGGCGTAGGTGCCGTAGTCGATGAACGCCTCGTTGAGGACTTTCCGCTTCGCGAGCAGCTCGCCATACTTCTCGTGGGCCAGGATCTCGAGCGTGTCGAGGATCTCGACGTTCGTGTACTCGCCGAACGGAAGACGCATACCGCGGCCGAGGGTCTGCTCGGTCATGACCTCCGAGACCGACGCTCTCATGGACGCGATCACGTAGACGTTCTTGACGTCCCAGCCTTCCTTCAGCATGCCGACGCTGATGATGATGCGGATCGGCGAGTCAGGCTCCTCGACGGCTTGGAGATCGGCCAGAGCCTTCTCCTTGGCGTCACCGGTCAGCTTCGAGTGGATCAGCAGTGTCTTCCCGACCCAGGAGCCGCCATCGAAGGAAGCAGTGTCGAGCACGTTCTGAAACTCTTCGGCTTCTTCGATGTTCCGGGCGATGACCAACATCACCGGGTTGACCCGAGGCAGGTTGTTCTCGTCGCAGTAGGCGTCGGCAATCTGCCCCTTGTAGCGCAGCAGATTGACACCGTCGAGTAGCTTCGTCCCGATGTCGGAGCGATCGTCGCGACGAGCCACCATCACGGGGGTCTTTACTAGTCTGTCGGCGATTGCTGCTGCCAACGGGTAGCGGAAGGCGACGAGGGACTCGTCTGCTCTCACGGGTGTGGCGGTCATCCCGACTACAAGCTGGGGGTTCAGTTCCCGGATGGTCCTTGAGAACGCCGGCCCTCGGTAACAGTGGTGTTCGTCCGCCAGGATCACGAGGTCATCGAGCTGCGCGAGATAGTCGAAGAACGACTTGCCCAGGTTCTCCAGGATTACGTGCGTAGCGCGGCCCTCGCCTGTGGCAGAGGTCAGGGCCTGAACGGTGAAAATGTAGAGCTTCGTTACCGTCGGGTCATCGATGGCGATTCTGGTGGCCTGCGTGTTGAAGTTGTCGGCCGTGATGACGTACGGGTCGGAACGAAGCACGCTGCGCATCGACTTCCGGTTCCCAGCCGTGAAGTTGAGAACCGACTTGTCGCGGATCGTCCTACCGGGTGCAAGCAACAGGAAGTTCCGAGCCGGAGTCTCGGCTCCCGCCAGATACTCCATCAGACCGGCCATGACATAGGTCTTTCCGACGCCGGTGGCCGAATCCACGATGCACTCGTATGGTTCGGTCTTCTCTTGCACGTCGTAGTGGTCGGACGTGCGGAGCAACACCGATTCGATCGCCTTGCGGTTCGGTTCACGCAGGGTGAGCCGATGGGTGACCTGGTCCAAGAGGTCGGGTTGGAATTGCAACACGCCCATCAGGCGCTCTCCCTTTCGGCTGTGGCGGCAGCGACGGTGGTCTCAGCCGAATCGTCCGCGTCTCGGGGCGACGGCATAGAACGGCCCCCGCCGAACGGCGACTTGCGGGCCGACTTACGACGATAGTTGTCGAGGACCTTATCGGGGATCAGTTCGAGCCGAGAGCCGTTACGGGCTTCCTTCACAGCCTCGACTGCGCCGTCTTGGATCTGAGTTGCCCACACCTCTACCATCTCGCCCTCGGCGAGCCTGTCGACGATGGACGCGATCGTGCCTGGGCCCACCATGCCGTCGATGACGACGTACCTGACGCGGCCCTGCTTGCCGGCGAAGATTCCGTCAGGCTCGTAGGGGACGGACAGTTGGGCGCACATGACTTCAGCCAGAGCGCCTTGGGTGGCCCAGTCGGCCAAGAGGACCATCCCGGCCATCTCGACGAACATGGACTCACCGACCTGGAGGTGGGTGAAACTTCCACCGCCGTGCCAGATGATCTTCTTCTCGTCCTTGGTCCTGGTGGCTGTACGGAGATCGCGGAGTGTCGTGGCGTTGAAGGAGTCATCCGACTTGGCGACCTTGTTGAGGAGGCGGTTGAATTCTTGCGCCTCCGAAGGCGTCATGCCGTCGGGAAGGTCAGCTGTCGCGACGCGCTCCGTCGTCGTAGTGACACCGCCCGGGTCCTCACCACGGACCACCTTCGAGAGGCGAGGCAAGGTGAATGTCTCCGCGGTAGCGGCGAGGAGTTCGCTGGTGACCCACCGCCTGCCCAACTTGTGTGCGACGGCCGCCGTGGTGCCCGACCCTGCGAAGCAGTCCAGTACAACGTCACCTGGCCGGGTCGATGCCTCGATGATCTTCTTCAATAGCCGCTCAGGCTTGGGCGTCGAGAAGGGATTCGTACCGGGGAAGAGCGACTTGATCTCAGCCTTGGCTTCACGGTTGTGGCCGACCTCGGTGTTGAACCACATTGTCCGGGTATTGGAGCCAGTGTCAGGCTGCAGTCGCTTTCGACCCAAAGTTCCCTTTGGGCGAATGATGTATTCCGGCCACGGGCCCGCAGTTTTGCGATCCTCAGCGGTCTTCTGAGCTTCTTCGAGGGGAACCGCAAGCATCAGTGCGGGGACGCCCTTGCGTAGTTCCTTGATCGGCACGCCGCAGATCTCGGCCCGCTTCTCGTCGTCTTCTAGCACACGCGGTTCATAGGCTGCGTACTCCGACAGTGCTGCCAACAGGGTCTCCTGCTTGGTAGCCCAGCATCGCCCCTTCGCGGGGTACATGAGGTCACCGGTGATCGGCGACTGGACGGCATAGACCCAGGTCTGGTTCCGATGCGCCGAAGGGGCGGTGGGGTTGTCGTCGAACCAGGGCTGAGGGTCGCCGTCCGGTGACTTGTAGATCGAGTTAAGCGAGGCGTCGCGAGCGCCCCGGATGAGACGGGCTTTCGAGGTCCGTCCGTACACAAGCAGTGTGTCGTGGTCGACAGAGAAGTTCGGGAGGTCGTTGCGTGGGCCGTCAGCCTTTTGCCAGACCACTGTGCCGAGATAGCAGTCCGCACCCAACTCCTCGTCCATCACGGAGCGGCAGCGGTGTACCTCTGCATCGTCGAGGTGCACCCAGATGACCCCCTCGTTGTCCATCAGCGGCTTGATCTGGCGGAGTCGGTCGCGCAGTAGCGTGAGCCAGATCGAGTGCTGGATGTTGTCCTCGTAATGCTGGAACGCCTGACCGGTATTGAAGGGCGGGTCGATGTAGACCAGCTTGACTTTCCCGGCGTACTTCTCGGCGTACGCCGGGATCTTGGCGAGCGCGTCCAGGGCGTGCATCGCGTCGCCCGTGATCAAGAGGTTGTCGGTGGTCGGCCGAGGCAGGTCATCTGGACGGCTCGCAGGTGTCGGCGCCTCGACTCGTTCGGTCTCGTGGAGGAGACGAACCTCGGAGACTCGGTAGTCCGTCGGGTCGACGAATGTGTAGTCGTACTTTCCGTCCCCGGTCGACAGAAGCGTCTTGTCCTTGTCGGTCCAGGTCAGTTCGAGACGGCCCTGGTGTCGGGGCGTCGAGTTCGAGGCCATGCGGCGATCCCTTGCGCTGTGGAGATGACGTTGTCCATCTTGTCGGAGTCCCGACGAAGACGACGGCGAACCACGACACAAGGCGCTGCGCGCCCGTCTCGCAGTCAGCCATCTTTGATGGCCACGGTGCTTACGTCGAGCAGTTACCTGTCGGCGACCGGGCAACTGCAACCAAAACTGCAACTACGGAACGACGAAGGTCCCTGCCGCTCAGCGGCAGGGACCTTCGTTTGCCCAGGTGGGCGGGTGCGGAGGATACGAGATTCGAACTCGTGAGGGGTTGCCCCCAACACGCTTTCCAAGCGTGCGCCCTAGGCCACTAGGCGAATCCTCCGCCGCAAACAATACAAGACGTTGGGGAGTGCTCGCGAACACGATCCACTCGGCGGCTTCCCGAGGTCGGAACGGTGCCTCCCGGCGTCGCTTCCGCGGCCCCGTATCCGCTAGGGTGGGCGTCAGCCCCTCACGTGGCGCTATCTGACTGAACTCCCCCAGGGCCGGAAGGCAGCAAGGGTAGGTCGGCTCTGGCGGGTGCGTGAGGGGCGCTTTGCGTTGGGGCGGTCCGGGTTGTCAGTGGTCGCCTATAACCTCGTATGTGTGTCGTCTCTCGCGTTGTACCGCCGTTATCGCCCGGAGTCGTTCGCCGAGGTCATCGGGCAGGAGCATGTGACAGACCCGCTGCAGCAGGCGCTGCGGAACAACCGGGTCAATCACGCCTACCTGTTCAGTGGCCCGCGCGGCTGCGGCAAGACGACGAGCGCGCGCATCCTGGCCCGCTGCCTGAACTGTGAGCAAGGTCCCACCCCCACGCCCTGCGGCGAGTGCCAGTCCTGCCGCGACCTGGCGAGGAACGGTCCGGGATCGATCGACGTCATCGAGATCGACGCCGCTTCGCACGGTGGCGTGGACGACGCGCGTGACCTGCGCGAGAAGGCCTTCTTCGGCCCCGCCTCAAGCCGGTACAAGATTTACATCATCGACGAGGCCCACATGGTCACCTCGGCGGGCTTCAATGCCCTGCTGAAGGTGGTCGAGGAGCCGCCGGAGCACCTCAAGTTCATCTTCGCGACGACCGAGCCCGAGAAGGTCATCGGCACGATCCGGTCGCGCACCCACCACTACCCGTTCCGTCTGGTGCCGCCCGGCACGCTCCGGGACTATCTCGCCGAGGTCTGCGGGCGCGAGGAGATGGCCGTCGAGGACGGTGTCTTTCCGCTGGTCGTGCGGGCCGGCGCCGGTTCCGTGCGTGACTCCATGTCCGTCATGGACCAGCTCCTCGCCAGCGCCGCCGACGACGGTGTGACATACGCCATGGCGACCTCCCTCCTCGGGTACACGGACGGTTCGCTGCTCGACTCCGTGGTCGAGGCCTTCGCCTCCGGGGACGGCGCGGCGGCCTTCGAGGTCGTGGACCGTGTCATCGAGGGCGGCAACGACCCGCGGCGCTTCGTGGCCGACCTCCTGGAGCGGCTGCGGGACCTCGTGATCCTGGCCGCCGTGCCGGACGCCGCCGAGAAGGGGCTCATCGACGCTCCCGCCGACGTCGTCGAGCGGATGCAGGCGCAGGCCGGTGTCTTCGGAGGCGCCGAGCTCAGCCGCGCCGCCGACCTCGTCAACGAAGGCCTGACGGAGATGCGTGGCGCCACCTCGCCGCGGCTCCAGCTGGAGCTGATCTGCGCCCGCGTGCTGCTCCCCGCGGCCTACGACGACGAGCGCTCGATGATGGCCCGCCTCGAGCGCCTGGAGCGCGGCGGGAACTTCGTGCCCGGTGGCCAGGGCCCCGGCCCCGCGATGGGGTACGTTCCCGGGCCCGAGGCCCACGCCGGCGTGCAGCAGTCCGGGGGCGCCATGCCCGCGGGCGGGCCCGCGCCCGTTCCGCAAGGTCCGCCCGTTCCGCAGGGTCCACCCGTGCCGCCGGGCGGCGGTCCCGCTGCGGCGCGCGCGGCCGTGCGGGGTGCCGGGACGGGAGCCGGAGCGCCGGCGCCGCAGGGTGGGGGTGGTGGCCAGGCCCCGGACACGAGCGCCCAGCCCTCGCCGCCCTCGCAGCCCTCGCATTCCTCGTCCCAGGTTCACCCGTCGCAAGGCCCCGAGCCTTCCCACGCGCCTCAGGCCCCTCAGCCGTCCCAAGCTCCCACTCCGCCCGCCCCTGCCGCCCCCGCCCCCGCCCCCGCCCCCGCCGAGCGGCGGCCCGGCGGCTGGCCCACGGCCTCGGCGCCGGGCAGCGGTCCGGCCTCCCCGGCCCCCGCCCAGGGAGCGGCGTCCCGCCCGGGCGGCTGGCCCACGGCGGCCTCCGCGGCAAGCGGCACCCCGGCCGCGGCCCCGTCCGCGCCGAGCCCCGCACCCACGACCTCCCAGGCCCCCCCGGCCCCCCCCGCCCCCCCCCCCCCCCCC
>NZ_JBFBEE010000031.1:84073-112262 GCF_040683555.1 Streptomyces sp. NPDC093510 | reverse complement strand
GGGGTGCGTGGGGGGGGGGGCTCGCCCCCCCAAAAAAAGACGCGCAGTTCCCCGCGCTTGATTCTCAGCCCCTCCGGCGTTTGAGGAGCGGGGTCCGGGGCGGCCCATTTTCGTAGTGCCTAGTACCCGGGCACACCGGAGGTATGACCCGCACCGAGCACAAGACGATCATTGGCCGCGAGTACCTCCGGGTGTCCCAGGGCAACAGCGGCCATCAGCGCTCCGTCACGGAGCAGCACGCGGACAACGCGGACGAAGCCGCCGAGCACGGCGTCACGCTCGGCATGCCGTACGTCGACAACGACCGGTCGGCCTCGCGGTGCGCGTCCAAGACCCGCGGCGACTTCGCGCGTCTCGGCGACCAGTGATCGTGGTCAGAGCAAACGCTGCAAACCGTGGCAGGGGCAGCCGCACCGGCGCACGAGCAGAATGCCTACCGAGTGGGGCAGCGGGACATCCTCCGTGCGGCGGCACTCCCGGTGCAGATCCTCATATCCCGGCCGCTGCGCGAGCGCGCACTCCGCCGACATCGTGTCCGTGTCCGGGGCGGTGGTCATCGCGCGACCCTCACGCCCCGGTGCCGGGGGCACTGGCACGGGGGGTGGCCCAGATCGACCACGAGCCGCTCCGGGTCCCCGGCCCCGACCTCGTAGCGCGGGACGATCTTCGTCCGTCGCCCGTTCTCGTCGATCTTGTAGACCTTGATCGCCATCGCCATGGTGACTCATCCCCTCGCAGGTCACGCCACCTTCCCGTTCGGGCGGATCTCGCGGAGGCGCCGCGCAGGGGGCCAGGGAGGGGCCAGAATGTGGGCGGGGGAGGCCCGCATGGACACCACGGAACGCAAGCGGCAGTTCGGCACCTACCTGGCAC
This sequence comes from Streptomyces sp. NPDC093510, assembly GCF_040683555.1. NCBI lineage: Bacteria > Bacillati > Actinomycetota > Actinomycetes > Kitasatosporales > Streptomycetaceae > Streptomyces > Streptomyces sp. NPDC093510. The sequence continues at coordinate 111,389 of NZ_JBFBEE010000031.1, read as the reverse complement.
GGCTGCGCCGGGACGCCCGGCTGTCGCAGCGCGGCCTCGCCGACCGGCTGTGCGCCGTGTCCGGCACCGCGTCCATGACCCGCAACGAGGTGTCCCGGTGGGAACGGGGCGAGCGCATCCCCGGCGCGTGGCTGCCCGCACTGGCGGCCGTTCTCGGGGCCCAGTCGGAGACCTTGGAGGCCGCCGCCGCGTACGCCCGGGGAGATGCCGCCGGACGCCTTCCCGGGGCGTTCGCCACGCTTGCCGAACTGTTGCCCCCCGGCGACCCGTTGGAGCCGCCGGATACACCCACCGGCCGCCGCATCGGGGCGTCCACGGTGGCCGCTCTGGCCGGACGGGTGCACGGCCTGCGCCTCGCGGATGATGTCCTGGCCGGGGGCGATCTGATCGACCGGGCGTTCAGAGAGCTGTCCCGCGCGGTCCATCTGCACCGGGATTCGACGTACGACGAGACGACCGGGAACACGCTGCTCGTGCAGGTCGGCGAGCTGTCGCAGATCGCCGGTTGGATCGCTTCGGACGCCGGGGAGCACGAGCAGGCAGAGCGGGCGTACCGGCTCGGGATCTCCGCTGCCCGGCAGGCCGGTGACGGCGCTCTCGTGGCCAACCTCGCCGGATCACTCGCCTACCAGATGTCCAACACCGGGCGGGAGTTGGAAGGCGTCGACCTCGCGGAGGCCGCCGTACGCGAGGCCGGTCCCGACGCCCCCGCGCAGACCCGCGCCCTGTTCTTCGACCGCGTGGCATGGGCCCACGCGAAGGCGGGCCGCCCCCATGCCCAAGGCGCCATGCGGGCGTTGGGGCAGGCGCATGACGCCCTGTCCGCCGACGGTGGCCCCGGGGCCCCGGATTGGGCCTATTGGGTGTCCCGTGACGAACTGGAAGTCATGGACGCCCGGGTGTTCACCGAGCTGCGCCGACCACTGCGGGCCGTCCCGCTGCTGTCTCGTGTGCTGTCCCGGTACGACACCACGCACGCCCGGGAACTGGCGCTGTACCTGTCGTGGTTGGCCGTGGCTTACGCCGACGCCAACGAGCCCGAAGAGGCCGCCGCGACCGCACTGCGCATGTTCGACCTGTCCGCCGACGTGGCAAGCGACCGCACCTCGGAACGCGCCCGGGTGGTCATCGCGCGGCTCGCCGACTTCGACGACATCCCCGAAGTCCGGGCCGTGCTCGCGGACCATCCGGCCACCTAGGTAACGGTTCGAGTGTCAATCTGGAATGGCCGGACACCCTGAATCCGGCCGTTCCTGCACGTCAGAGGTTGTAGTCACTACGAAACTGCACCGGGCGGAGCCCCGTGCGGGGGGAGGGGCCCAGATGCCCGTTCGGTCAGTGTTCGTGCCCTCGCGGACCTGGACCCGGGGCGCGGCCCGCGCGTATGCAGGGACGACCTCATCCCGCATGGGAGGACCGCACCGTGCACGCTCACGATCACACCGGCGCCGGACCCGCCCGGGGCCCGGCCCCGGCCCGGCGCACCCCGGACCGGAAGGCCCCCGGCCCCGCGGGGCTGCTCGCCCTGCAACGCGGCGCGGGCAACGCGGCCGTCGTCCAGATGCTCCGGCAGGCCGGCCACCCGGTCCCGGCGGAAGCAGAAGCGCACCGGCACGGCGCGGGCTGCGGCCACGGCGTCGAAGAGCCGCGAGTGCCGGGGCCGCAGACACGGGAGCCGCAGGCACGGGGTCCACAGACACGGGGTCCGCAGGAAGAAAGGTCGCAGGAAGAAGGACCGCAGGAAGAAAGGGCGCAGGAAGAAACGCCGCAGGTGCAGCGGTCCGCCGTGCACGACGTCCTGCGTTCCGCCGGGCGGCCGCTGGACGCCGCGACCCGTACCGACATGGAGGCCCGGCTCGGCGCCGACTTCTCCGACGTCCGCGTGCACAGTGACGCCGCCGCCAAGGCCTCCGCGGCCGAGGTCGGCGCCCGCGCCTACACCTCCGGCAGCCACGTCGTCATCGGCGACGGCGGCGCCGACCGGCACACCCTCGCCCACGAGCTGACCCACGTCATCCAGCAGCGGCGGGGCCCGGTCGCCGGCACCGACAACGGGGCGGGGCTCAAGGTCTCCGACCCCTCCGACCGGTTCGAGCGCGAGGCCGAGGCCAACGCCCACCGGGTCCTGTCGTCGGACCCCGCTCCCCGGACGGAGCGGGACGCGACCCCGGCCACCGGTACGCGGCAGCACGGCACGGACATCCAGCGGTACGCCCAGGGGACCGTCAAGAGCCTGGTCAGCGAGCAGGACGACCGCCCCTTCTTCCAGTCGCAGTCACCGGCGGGCGCCCTGATCCCGGACCCCGAGCGGCCCTCGAAGCACAGCGTGGACCATGTGGGGTCCCGCGCCCACGACCCGTTCAGGCAGGACGAGTCCGAGGAACAGGGAGTGCAGCTCGACGCCCCCCTTGGCCTGCCGCTCAGGGTCGCGGGCGACGGCACCCTGGCCGTGCACGACACCGAGCGCGAACCCAAGGAGTTCTACGCGACAGGAGACGTCCTCGCCGCGAGCAACACCGCCCTGGAAGGCGTCGGGAGCAGCTACAAGCTGGAGGCGCGCGGACCGCAGATCACCGTGCAGAACCCGGCGAACCCGAACGGCTCCGTGGTACTCAAGCGCGTGCAGCCGGTCACCGTCGAGGCCCCGAAGAACGCCGGGTCGGGGTTCGCGGACCTGCTGAAGTCCCAGTGCATCGACGTGGCCAGGGAGCTGATGGGCGGGAGGAACATGGAGGTCGTCCTGGAGGGCCGGGACAACATGCCCTGGCAGAACAGCACTGCCGTCTCCGTGGCCGACAACCTCTCCGACGAGGTCGACGCGCCGGAGGGCCCCACCCCGCAGAGGTACGGCGGCGCCCTGCGCGAGCACCCCGGGGAGATGGACGGGGCGGCATCCCGACTCGGGGTGAACAAGGCCGCGGCCCCCGTGGTCGGCGAGGGCTACACGACGGTCTCGCTGGGGCAGGAAGACAAACTCGACTTCGCCGGCTCCGCGACCCCGACCGAGCGGCCCCAGGACATCTGGGGCTTCCACTTCGCGGGTGTGGCCGCGATGAGCGCCGACGGCCGGGACCGCGTCACCCTGGAGAACTACACCCGGACCGGGAACACCGGGGACGCGCTGGACGAGTTGCTCCCCAAGCTCGTGGAGGAGTTCAAGAAGAAGACGGCCGTCCCCCTGCTGCGGCCGGGAGGCAAGGTTCCGCCGTCGTCGCTCTCTTCGGCGGACGGGGTGAACAAGCTCCTGCGCGAGCTCACCGGGAGCGCCCAGAAGGGGCTTGAGGAGTTCAAGCGGCTCACGGAAGCGGAGAACGAATGGAACAGCAAGTGGTTCTTCCGCATGTACGGGTCGGGGGCGGGCCAGACGTTCCACGAGCAGCAGTACGACAACGGGCGGGGTGACTTCGTGAACCCCCTGACCCTGCGTGTCCGGAAGCGGCCGCAGGGGCAGGCCGCGACCTGAACCGATGAGTTCCGCCCGCCGGGCCGGTCAACCCTGCGTGGCTGCTTCAGAAGAGAACCTCATCCGCATCGAAGGACCGCTGCGCCCGGCCGACGTCCCGCACCTGTGCGAGCGGGTCGCGGCGGCCCGGCACGGACCGGACGGGGGCGACGTGATCTGTGACGTCGCCGCCGTCACCACCGCCGACCTGACGACCGTCGACGCTGTGGCCCGGCTGCACCTCGCCGCCCGCAGGGCCGGGGGCCGGATCCGTCTCAGGAATCCGGGCCCCGGGCTGCTTGCGCTGCTCGGCCTCGTCGGGCTCGTCGAACTCCTCGGGCTAGTCGTCGAGGTGGAGGGGCACCCCGAAGAGCGGGAACCACCGCGGGGTGTCCAGGAAGCAGTGGAAGCCGGCGATCCGGCCCTCTGAGATCTCGATGACCTGGATCGCCCACGGCATGAAGCCGCCGTTGTCGGGGTCCGGCTTGTAGTGCGCGAAGCCCGGGGTGCCGTTCACGTCCACCGGGATCAGGCGGCTGTTGGCACACGACGCGCCCATGGTGGACATGAAGCCCGTGATGTCCGCCGTGCCGCGCAGCCACAGGTCGAACGGCGGCATCGTCATGACGGCGTCCTCGGCGAGCAGCGCGGTGAGCGCCGCCATGTCATACCCCTCGAAGGCCGCCACGTAGCGTTCGAGGAGCTTCTGCTGTTCCTCGTCGAGCGGGTCGGAGACGGCCGTGTCGTCCGCCGGCCGCTCGGCGAGGGTGGCGCGGGCCCGCTGCAGCGCGCTGTTCACCGAGGCGACGGAGGTGTCGATCAGCTCGGCGACCTCGCCGGCCTTCCACGCGAGGACCTCGCGCAGGATCAGCACGGCGCGCTGTTTGGGCGGCAGGCTCTGCAGGGCGGCGACGAACGCGAGCCGCACGGACTCCTTGGCGACCGCGGCCTCGGCGGGGTCCCCGGTGGTCGGCAGGATGCGGGAGTCCGGCATCGGCTCCAGCCAGGTGTTGTCCGGGCGCGGGGTGAGCGCTGCCTGGGCGAGCGGGGCGGCGGCGGTCAGGTCCATGGGGCGGGCGCGGCGGTTGCCCGCGTTCAGCATGTCCAGGCAGACGTTCGTCGCGATGCGGTACAGCCAGGAGCGGACGCTGGAGCGGCCCTCGAACTTCTCGAAGCTGCGCCAGGCGCGCACCATCGTGTCCTGCACGGCGTCCTCGGCCTCGAAGGCCGAGCCCAGCATCCGATAGCAGTACCCGGTCAGTTCGACGCGGTGTTTCTCCAGCGTGACGTCCAGATCGGTCGTCGTTCCTGCGATGTCGCTCATCCCCACCCACCCCTGTGGCTGCCAGAAGGGCCCGATGTGAGGCCCAACACATCGGAAGCTACCGCAGCCCACTGACAACGGCCCCCGGACCGGGAAAACCCGCAGGTTAAATCAGCAGGAGCCGGCGACGAGACCGCGCCGCGACTCCGCCCGCGCGGCGTGCGAACCCCACACCGTGACCGCGGCGACGCCGAGCACGGCGAGGATGCCGAGCCCCACGGTCCCGGCCCAGCCGCCCGCGTGGAAGGCGACAGCGCCGAGCGTGCCGCCCGCGCTGGAGCCCAGGTAGTACGCGGACTGGTAGAGCGCGGACGCCTGCGCGCGCCCGGTCGTGGCCGTACGGCTCACCGACGACGACGCGACCGCGTGCCCCGCGAAGAAACCGGCGGTGATCAGTACGAGGCCCAGCAGGACGAGGACCAGCGAGGAGGAGAGGGAGAGCAGCAGCCCGCCCGCCGTCGTGCTCACCGCCAGGTACAGAGCCCCGCGCCGCCCGAGCCGGGCCACCAGCTTCCCCGCGGCCGCCGAGGAGACGGTGCCGACGAGGTAGACCAGGAAGATCGAGCCGATGACGCCCTGCGGGAGGGAGAACGGCGCCTCGGTGAGGCGGTACCCGATGACCGTGTAGACCGCGCCGAAGACGGTCATGAACAGCGCGCCGATCGCGTACAGCCTGCACAGGAGCGGGTTCGACAGATGCGTACGCACCGTACGCGCGAGGGACTTGGGGCTGAGCGTCCCCGGGGTGAAGTGCCGCGGCGCGGGCAGCAGCACGCGGAAGGCGACCGCGCACAGCAACGCCATGACACCGACCACGCCGACCGCCGCGCGCCAGCCCCAGGCCTGCGCGGCCCAGCCGGTGACGATCCGCCCGCTCATCCCGCCGATGGAGTTGCCCGCCACGAACATGCCGATCGCGGCGACCAGCGCCTTGGGCCGCACCTCCTCGGCGAGGAACGCCATCGCCGACGCGGGAAGCCCGGCGAGGGCCGCGCCCTGCACGGCGCGCAGCGCGATCAGCACCTCGACGGAGGGGGCGAAGGGGACGAGCAGTCCGACGGCGACGGCGACGGTCAGCGAGGCCGTCATCATCGCGCGCCGTCCGTAGCGCTCGCTGAGCGCGCTCAGCGGGAGGACGAAGAGGGCCAGTGCGCCCGTGGCGCCCGACACCGTCCAGCTGGCCGTGCTCGCGCTCACGCCGAAGTCGGCGGAGACGAGGGGGAGGAGGGCCTGCGTGGAGTAGAGGAGGGCGAAGGTGGCGACGCCCGCGAGGAAGAGCGCGAAGCTCATCCGGCGGTAGCCGGGTCCGCCCGGGGTCAGACGTGAATCGGCGGCGGGGGACGACGGGGCGGGGGCGACCGCATGGGTGGCGGACGCCCCGCTACTGGCAGGAGGCATGCCACGAACGTACGGCCGGAGTTTTGATGCGTCCAATGCATGGAATCGCCATAATCGTTCCCATGCAGCATCAACCCAGGTCACAGCCGCACGTGTCACAGAACAGTGACGTGGAGGACATCGTGACGCTGCTCGCGCCACGCCTCGCGTACTTCGCGGGGGTCGCCCGCACCGAGCACGTCACGCGCGCCGCGCAGCAGATGCGGATTCCCCAGTCGACGCTCTCCCGCGCCCTCGTCCGGCTCGAACGGGACCTCGGCGCCGACCTGTTCGCGCGCCGCGGCCGCACGGTCTCCCTCACCCCGGCGGGCCGCACCTTCCTCGCCTCGGTCGAGCGGGCGCTCGGCGAGGTGGAGCGCGCGGCCGAGTCGGTGCGGGCGGACGCCGACCCGGAGTCCGGCAAGGTCGCCTTCGGCTTCCTGCACACGATGGGTTCGGAGACCGTGCCCGGCCTGATCCGTGCCTTCCGCGCCGACCACCCGCGCGTGCGGTTCAGTCTCGTGCAGAACTACGGAGAGGCGATGCTGGAGCGGCTGCGCGCCGGCGAGCTCGACCTCTGCCTCACCTCACCCGTGCCCGACGCCCCCGACCTGGTCGCCCGCCGCCTCGACGAGCAGCGGCTGCGCCTGGTCGTGCCCGACGACCACCGCCTCGCCGCCCGCAAACGGGTCCGCCTCGCCGAGGCCGCCGAAGAGGCGTTCGTGACCCTGGAGCCCGGGTACGGCCTGCGCCGCATCACCGACGACCTCTGCCGGGAGGCGGGCTTCAAGCCCCGCGTCGCCTTCGAGGGCGAGGAGGCGGAGACGCTGCGCGGTCTGGTCGCGGCGGGCTTGGGGGTCGCCCTGCTGCCGCCGCCCGCCGTGCCCCGCCCCGGCGTCGTCGAGCTGACGGTGACGGGTCAGCGGGCGGTGCGCGAGATCGGCGTGGCCTGGCTGGGCGGCCACCCGGACACGCCACCGGTGGCGGCGTTCAAGAAGTTCCTGCTGAGCAGGAAGGGGAGGCTGCTGCAGCAGGCGAATGTCAGCCTGTCCGGCGACTGAGGACGAACTCGGCGGAGCCGGCGACGACCGAGCCCCGTCGCCGACGGGCGTCACCGCCGCAGCGACTGCCCGAAGCCGGAGGCGAGAGGCATGCGCAGTCCCAGCGGCGGCGGTGCCGCGAGCGCGTCCTCCAGGGGGCGGGCGAAGTCCGCCCCGAACAGCGTGCCCATCACGAAGTCCGAGGCCAGCGCGAGGACTTCGGACTGGTGCTGGTGCAGCCGGTGCCCGTCGGAGTGCACCTCGAACCGGCACACGTCCCGGTTCGCCTTCTTCGCCCGCTCGGCGAGCCGGAACGACAGCTCGGGATCGGTCCGCTCGTCGTTCGTGCCGTGCACGATGAGCACGCGTCGCCCCACGAGGTGCTTCACCGGTTCGGGCGGCGCGGCCACATCGTCCTCGGGCAGCCAAGGGGCCACCGCGAGGACCGAGCTGACCGCCGAATGCCCGCCCGCGCGGAGCGCCGCGCGGCCGCCCATGTCCACTCCGGCGAGACAGACGGGGACATCGCCGTAGAGACGTACGATCTCGTCCGCCGCCCAGGCCGTGTCGCGGGCGAGCTCCGCCTGCGCGCCGTTCCAGCCCCGGCAGCGGTAGTGCACGACGTGTGTGACGAGGCCCGCGTCCCTGCCGTCCTGGGCCAGTCTGCGGCCCAGCGCTCGCACGCCGGCGCCCGCCAGCGGCGACGGCCTGCGGGTGGAGGTCTCGGCGCCGCCGGGCAGCAGAAGCACCGCTCCGCTCACCGCCGAGGGCGCCGTACCGATCGCCCGCCCTAGCCTGGCCGCGCCCGCCGGCCCCGCGGTCCCTTGCTGTGCCATGACAGAACAGTGTCAGAAGCCATGGTGTACGCCACCCGTCCGCAGGGTCACTGTTACGTATCGACCAGTGAGTTCTACGCGCGTAGGCGCTAGAGTGCCGAAATGACGAGCCAGACACACACGACCGGTCACACGGACCGTGAAACGCCCAGCGCCGAACAGATCCGCCGCGCCCCGAAGGTGCTCCTCCACGACCACCTCGACGGCGGCCTGCGCCCCGGCACGATCGTCGACCTCGCCCGCGAGAGCGGGTACGAGGGACTGCCCGAGACCGACCCCGAGAAGCTCGGGATCTGGTTCCGCGAGGCCGCCGACTCCGGCTCCCTGCCGCGCTACCTGGAGACCTTCGCCCACACCTGCGCGGTGATGCAGACGAAGGACGCCCTCAGGCGCGTGGCCGCCGAGTGCGCCGAGGACCTCGCCGAGGACGGCGTGGTCTACGCCGAGATCCGGTACGCGCCCGAGCAGCACCTGGAGCAGGGCCTCACCCTCGAAGAGGTCGTCGAGGCGGTCAACGAAGGCTTCCGCGAGGGCGAGCGCCGCGCGAAGGCCAACGGCCACCGCATCCGCGTGGGCGCGCTGCTCACCGCCATGCGGCACGCCGCCCGCGCCCTGGAGATCGCCGAACTCGCCAACCGCTACCGCGACTTCGGAGTCGTCGGCTTCGACATCGCGGGCGCCGAGGCCGGCTTCCCGCCCACCCGCCACCTCGACGCCTTCGAGTTCCTCAAGCGGGAGAACAACCACTTCACGATCCACGCGGGCGAGGCCTTCGGCCTGCCGTCGATCTGGCAGGCCCTGCAGTGGTGCGGCGCCGACCGGCTCGGCCACGGCGTGCGCATCATCGACGACATCGAGGTCGCCGACGACGGCAGCGTGAAGCTCGGCCGCCTCGCGTCGTACGTGCGGGACAAGCGGATTCCGCTGGAGCTCTGCCCGACGTCCAACCTCCAGACGGCGGCGGCCTCTTCCTACGCGGAGCACCCCATCGGCCTGCTGCGCAAGCTGCACTTCCGTGCGACGGTGAACACCGACAACCGCCTGATGTCGGGCACCAGCATGAGCCGCGAATTCGAGCACCTGGTCGGCACGTTCGGCTACACGCTCGACGACATGCAGTGGTTCACAGTCAATGCGATGAAATCAGCATTCATTCCTTTCGATGAACGACTGGCCATGATCAATGACGTGATCAAGCCCGGCTACGCCGAGCTGAAGTCCGAATGGCTGTTCCGTCAGACCGTCTCGACCAGCACTTCTGCCGAGAGCTGAGGCAATTCGTCCGCGTCCGCGCGACGGGCAGGCGGCCGGGATATTTTCTTCCCGGCCGCTTTCCTTTGCCCTCGGGCCGTGATCGGGGCTGCGTACGGTCGTTGAACCGCGCAACCCCCCTCCTCAATCCGCCGCTCATTCACGTGAGCTGAAGACGCAAGGACGCATTGAAGATGAAGCAGTCTGCCGCCAAGTCCCTCGGTGTCGCCGCTCTGGGTGCCGCCTTCGCCGCCGCGGGCGCCGGTGCCGCGAACGCAGCCCCGGCCGCCGCCGACCCCACGGCCGCACTCGGCCCCGTCTCCTCCGTGGTCCCCGCCGCCGGCGCCACCGAGTCCCTGTCCGCCGGGCAGAACGCCCTCGGCAGCGGCCTGAACGCCACCCAGCCCGCGCTCGACAAGACCGCGGGCAAGCCCAAGCCGGGCGGCCCGACCTCCCCGGTCTCCGGCCTGCTCGGCGGCCTGCCGCTCGGCGGCAGCGGCCTCAACGGCCTGCCGCTCGGCTGACCCGACGCCGCGCGTACGCAGCTGGGGCGCCCCTCTTCGGAGGGGCGCCCCAGCACGTCTTGGGTCACCAGGCCTGGCGGGCCTTGCTCTCCGAAGGCAGCAGAATCCACATCGCTATGTAGAGCAGGAACTGCGGGCCCGGCAGCAGACACGAGACCACGAAGATCACGCGCATCGTCGTCGCGGAGGTGCCGAAGCGCTTGGCCAGGGCTGCGCACACTCCGCCGATCATCCGGCCGTGGGTGGGGCGGGCAAGGGCGGTCATGTCGGGCTCCTTCACGAACCGTAGGTACGGGGCTTTCCGTGTACCCCGATACAACGACAGTACGTTGACGAAGCAGGTCAAAACATCGCTCTACGGTGCGATACCGACCCTGGGAATCGTCGGGGTCGACCCCTGAGACGCGTCCTCCCGAAGGAGGGTCGCCGTGCGGGTCGTCCCGGCCTCACCACGCCGGAGCCTGGCCCGGACCGCAGGCACCACCGCGATGTGCGCGACGGCCACCCCGAGGGTGTTCAGCAGCAGCGAGTCGATGTCGACGACCTGCCCGGGGACGCCGGTCTGCAGCAGCTCGATGCCGAGCGAGAGCAGTGCTCCGGCGGCGACCGTGCGTACCAGGGAACCCCACGGGGAGACCGCGAGACGGCCGCCGGCCAGGGGCAGCAGCACACCGAGCGGGGCGAGCAGCAGCACGCTCTCGCCGATCCGCCGGGCCGCCTGGAGGCCGCCCAGCGCCAGATCCGCCTTGATCCCGGCGAGCGGCCGCAGATTCGCGGCACTCACCCAGGGCACGTCCAGTGGACGCAGCGTGATCCACCCGACGAGCAGAAGATGCGCGACGAGGAGGAATCCTCCCGCCGCGCGGAAGCGGATGGCGGCACCGTGGCCGCCCGAGCCTTGACGCACGCCCCCCAAGACGCCAGAGGCGGCAGGATCGGTTCCGCGTGCCCGGCGGCGGCTGCTCAGCGGCTGCTCAGCGGCTGGTCGGAGGCTGGGCAGCGGCTGGGCAGGGGTTGCTCAGCGGCTAGTCGACGGAGCTCACGGGCGGCGCCACCGTGCCGGGCCGGGACCGCACCTCCGCGGTGCATCCGTAGCTCCGCAGGGGGCTGTCGCCGGGGCCGCCCATGACCACCGTGCGGTCGTCCGACGCCGTGTTGTCGGCCAGCGTGCACACGATCTGGGCCAGCGCGAACGCGGACATGTCCTCCGGCGCGGCACTCAGGCGCAGCGCGTCGTCCGGGTCACCCCGACGCGGCCCCGACACGGTGATGCCGTCGCGCACGTCCGTGGCGAAGCCCGCCTGCTTCTCGGGCTCCGAGGGCGGCGTCGCCAGCTCGTCGAGGAGCGCCTGTGCGATGCGCACCCGGTCGGTGGTCGCCTTGTCCGTACGGAGCTGGAGGTGGCGGTCGACGTTCACCAGCTGGGCCGCGCACACCAGGAACACCTCCACCGGCACGCCGCTGCCCGACTGCGCGGCGATGCTGGAGCCCGGCATGACGCACGGCACCCGCGAGGGCGCGGCGCCGTAGTCCGTCGGCACCTCGGTCGACCTGATCCCGCACCCGGCGAGCACGGCGGTGAGCCCCGCGGCGGCCGCCACGGCACGCATCCGGCGCCCGTTCATGCCTGGCCCCCTTCGACGCTCTCGCCGTCCTCGGCGTCGGCATCGTCGACATCGCCGTCGGTGTCGTCGTCGTGCTGCGGCAGCCACAGGGTGAAGACCGCGCCGCCCTCCGGAGAGTTGGCGGCGGTGATCTCGCCGCCGTGGATGTGCGCGTTCTCCAGGGCGATGGAGAGGCCGAGGCCACTGCCCTCGGACCGCGGCCGGGACGCGCTCGCCTTGTAGAAGCGGTCGAAGACGTGCGGCAGCACGTCCTCCGGGATGCCGGGGCCGTGATCGCGTACTGAGATGACCAGCCTGTCGTCCGCCAGGCGGACCGAGACCTCCACCGGGGAGCCGCCGTGCTTGAGGGCGTTGCCGATGAGGTTCGCCAGGATCACGTCGAGGCGGCGCGGGTCGAGCCGGACGGTGATGCCGCGCTCTGCGTCCAGCTCGACCGCGTCCAGCCAGGCACGCGCGTCGATGCACGCGGTGATCTGGTCGGCGATGTCGACGTCGTCCAGGACGAGGCGTGCGGTACCCGCGTCGAAGCGGGTGACCTCCATGAGGTTCTCCACGAGGTCGTTCAGGCGGCGCGTCTCGCTCACCACGAGCCGTACGGCCGGCTCGATCATCGGGTCCACGGAACCGGTCTCCGCGTCGAGCTCCTCCTCCAGGACCTCCGTCACCGCGGTGATCGCGGTCAGCGGGGTGCGCAGCTCGTGCGACATGTCGGCGACGAAGCGCCGGGACGCCTCCTCGCGTGCGCTCATGTCGGCGACCTTCTTCTCCAGGTTCTCCGCGGCCCTGTTGAACGTACGGGAGAGGTCGGCGAGTTCATCGGTGCCCGACACCCGCAGCCGCGTGTCCAGCTTGCCCTCGCCGAGCCGCCGCGCGGCGACGCCGAGGCGGTGCACGGGCTTCAGCACGGTCGTCGCCGCGGCCTGCGCGAGCAGCGCGGAGCCGATCAGCGCGAGCCCCGTGGCGATGGCCAGGGACCAGCCCAGCGAACTGAGGTCCTTCGCCTCCGGCTCCAGGGACTTGAGCATGTAACCGGTCGGGCCGCCGCCGATCACCGTGGCGCCCCCCACCAGGTACGGGGTGCCGTGGTTGACGGTCCGCTGCCAGTACAGATGGTGCGCGCTCTTGTTGCCGGAGGTGAGGGGCTGCTTCTTGTTCACGGCCTTCTGCAGCGAGTCCGGCACCTTGGCGAGCGTGAACGCGTCCAGGTCGGAATAGCCGACGATCTGGCCGCCGCCCTTCTTCTCGGCGACCAGGAGCACGCTGTAACGCTGGCCGCTGTTCGCCATCTGCTCGGCGGCCGACTGCAGTTCGTCCTGCGACACGTCGGCGGGCAGCGCGCCCGCGCGGTTCTGCATCTGCTGCCGGAAGTCCTTGAGCGCCGCGTCCTGCGCGCGGGTCAGCACGGCCTCGCGATTGAGCCAGTACGCGATGCCGGACGCGGAGACCGCGGCGGTGAGCGCCACGAGACCGAACACGAGGACGAGCCTGAGGCGCAGGCTCGTGAAGCGCAGCCCCGCCAGTATCGCCTTGCGTGCCGCGGCCCAGCCGCGGAGCTTGTCCTGCGGTTTGGTCACTGAGGGGTGTCCAGCCGATAACCGACGCCGCGCACCGTACGGATCAGGGTCGGCGACGACGGCACGTCCTCGACCTTGGCGCGCAGCCGCTGCACACACGCGTCGACGAGCCGTGAGTCACCGAGGTAGTCGTGCTCCCACACCAGCCGCAGCAGCTGCTGCCGCGACAGGGCCTGGCCCGGCCTGCGGCTCAGCTCCAGCAGGAGGCGCAGCTCGGTCGGCGTGAGCTGGAGGTCCTCGCCGTTCTTCGTCACGGTCATCGCGGCCCGGTCGATGACGAGCGAACCGAACGTCGCCGCGTCATTGGCCTCGCGCTCGCCGCGCCGCAGCACCGCGCGGATCCGCGCGTCCAGGACCCGCCCCTGCACGGGCTTGACCACATAGTCGTCGGCACCGGACTCCAGGCCCACGACCACGTCGATGTCGTCGTTGCGCGCGGTCAGCAGGATGATCGGCAGCTGGTCGGTGCGCCGGATGCGACGGCACACCTCGAAACCGTCGATGCCCGGCAGCATCACATCCAGCACGATCAGGTCCGGCCGCTGCTCACCGAGCAGTTTCAGGCCGTCCTCGCCGGTGGCAGCAGTGGCCACCCGATGCCCCTGGCGCGTCAGCGAAAGCTCCAGGGCCGTCCGGATGGCGTCGTCGTCCTCGATCAGCAACAGGGAAGGCACGGACGTCATTCTGTCCCATGTCACGGCCCCAGTACGACTGCTGGAGGCTCTCCGGGCCCGCAATGAGTGGGTAGAACCCCGCACCCACACGTGACCTTCACAGGTGGAAGACCTCCCCGACCCCTGTGACAGGCCTGTGACAGTCGGCGGACACCGTCATGAAGTGGCTGCGGCAGAGTTCTGGTCACACGCAAGAAGCCGGACTCCACCGACGGGGGGCGCGAGATGAATACGCTGCACAGCACCAGCTCAAGCGCAGTTGTCACGCGTCTTCACGACGTCGGACGGGGATCTGAGAAGTCCGGTGTTGCAGGGGGCACCTCCCTCCTCGAGCGAAGCCGAGAGCTCGGGGGAGGGCGGGGGTGCGCTCGCGGCGCCGGGCGTCAGCACACCACGTACATGACGGTGGTTGACACGTCCCAGGAGGGACACGGGGCTCACGGGGGAGCCGCGTACGGGGAGGGCCCGGGGGAGCGGAAGTCCCTGTCGGAGGCGGAGTTCACCGCCTACGTCCAGGAACGCCGCGCCTCCCTGTACGCAACCGCCTACCACCTGACCGGTGACCGTTTCGAGGCCGAGGACCTGCTCCAGAGCGCCCTCTTCTCGACGTACCGGGCGTGGGACAGGATCAGCGACAAGGCCGCGGTCGGGGGCTACCTCCGCCGCACCATGACCAATCTGCACATCAGCGCGTGGCGCCGCCGCAAGCTGAACGAGTACCCGACCGAGGAACTGCCGGAGACGGTGGGCGACACGGACGCGATGCGCGGCACGGAGCTGCGCGCGGTTCTCTGGCAGGCGCTGGCCCGCCTTCCCGAACTGCAGCGGACGATGCTCGTGCTCCGCTACTACGAGGGTCGTACGGACCCCGAGATCGCGGACATCCTCGACATCAGCGTGGGCACGGTGAAGTCCAGCATCTGGCGGTCGCTCCGCCGGCTGCGCGAGGACGAGGTCCTCAGCTTCGGCCGTGACCAGGAGGAGTCCTTCGGCGAGTTGGTCGCCTGAGGATCGGGGCCCGCGGCGTCAGCCGCGTAAGGGCCCCACGGGGGAAGCACGGGGGCCGCCGCTCCGGGGGGACGCGGCGGGAGCACGGGGGAAAGCACGGGGGAATCAAGTAGAGGACCGGAAGGCCGGGGGGTCTTTCCGGTCCTTCTGCTTGCCCGGCCTTCTCCCCGCCCGACCGGGCCACCCTCCGACCGCCCGGCCCCCCTCTCCGACCGCCCGGCCCCCTCTCCGCCTAAGACGCCTCGGCCCGTGCCGTCTTCGCGCACCGGCCCGCCGCGGCGGCGGCGACCCGGCCCAGTGCCTCGTCCTTCCCGCAGGGGTGGGCGCCCAGCGCGGACTGCCGGGTCACGATGGCGCGCTCGTCCCGCATCAGCCGCCACCCCCGCCGCAGCAGGAACGGCACGGACTTGCGCCCCTCCCGCAGATCCCGCAGCAACCGCCGCCGGAACGTCGTCGAAGGCCGCCCCCGCAGACAGATCGCATCGGCGAGCACACCCAGTTCCCGGCACCGCGCCACGATGTCCGCAGCGAAGATGCCCTCCGCGATGAAGAGCGGCGTGCGCCCGATGTCCAGCGCCTCCCGGCCGACGCGCGAACTGGTCGCGATGTCGTACACCGGCACCTGCGTGCGCCCGGTCCTGCACAGCTCCTCGATGGCGGCGACCGCCACGTCCGCGTCCCAGGAGCCCGGGGAGTCCCAGTCGATGTCCGCGCTGCCGGGGACCTGCGGCAACGTGGGGTCGTCGCCCTCCTTGTAGAAGTCGTCCAGGCACAGGACGGGCAGCCCGGAGCGGGCGGCGAACGACGACTTCCCCGAGCCCGAGGGGCCCGTCAGCAGTACGACGCGGGTCGGTATCCGGGGATGGGAACCCAATTCAGTGAACCTTTGCACCTGGGGTGGACCGCATCTCCCGACACGGTTCGTCAGCGTGGTCGGGAGTCATTATCAACCTGGAGTGCACCGGGCGAGTCGGCCTTTGGTGCCCGAGCCGCGCGTCAACTACGCTACGTGCTCGCTCGGTCACCCACTACGCACGGATATGGGCGGTACCCATGGCACGACACGCAGTTAACAAGTCCACCGGGGCCCGCTCGCGCGCGCTGCTGCGCGCCGGACTCACCGTCACGGCCGCGGGGGCCGCCCTCGGTGTCGGCGGGGCGGGGGCCGCGGCTGCCGCCGAGCCGGGCCCTGCGGCGCCGCAGGCCGGGCACGCCTCGCCGCTCGACGCTGTCACGGGGACGCCGGCCCAGGCCCTCGCGACGGCGCTCGGGCACTCGGCGAAGGGCGGCTTCACCCCGGTCAGGGACCTCCAGCTGGACCCGCTGGCCAACACCAGCGTCGACCCGCTCAGCAACACCCTCGGCACCCAGGTCG
Organism: Streptomyces sp. NPDC093510; assembly: GCF_040683555.1. Classification (NCBI taxonomy): domain Bacteria; kingdom Bacillati; phylum Actinomycetota; class Actinomycetes; order Kitasatosporales; family Streptomycetaceae; genus Streptomyces; species Streptomyces sp. NPDC093510. Next base: position 95,339 of record NZ_JBFBEE010000031.1, on the reverse strand, counting down.
CCGACTTCAAGCCGGTCAGTACGGCCTTCGCCACGGGCCCGCTGGCCAGCGGCGCGTCCCTGGGCGAGCTCCCCGTCGTCGGCGGGCTCCTGCCCCGCTAGTCCGCCGCGGGCCCCGCCGCTTCGACGGGCTTCGAGCGCAGCGGTGTCTCGCGGATCAGCCAGGCGGCCGCGAACGTGAGGGCGCACAGCGCGGCCGTGCCCAGCATGACGCCGTGCAGCCCGCTGGTGACCCCGGCCCGGAAGGCGTCCCGCGCCGGCTCGGGGAGGCCGTTCAGTACGGCGGGGGTCAGCTCGTGGCCGCCCGCGAGGCGCTCGCCGTCCGGGCCGAGCCGGTCCGTGAGGGTGTCGGTCACGCGGCCCGTGTAGACGGAGCCGAGCACCGCGACGCCGAGCGAGCCGCCGATGGTGCGCAGGAGCGTGTTGGTGCCGCTGGCCGCCCCCATGTCGCGGAGCTCCGCGCTGTTCATGGTGATGAGGAGCGAGGGCTGCAGCAGGCAGCCGAGGCCCACGCCGAGGACGAACGTCAGCGCGGACGCCACGGCCGTGGCCGTCTCCACGCCGACCGCCAGGAGGGACAGCGCGCCCACCGTGGCGACCGCGCCGCCCACGATCGGATACGCCCGGTACCCGCCGCCGTCGCCGACCGCCCGGCCGATGTACAGCTGCGCGCCCATCATGCCCAGCATCAGCGGCAGCAGCAGGAGGCCGCTCTCCGTCGACGACATGCCGCGGACGAACTGCATGTACTGCGGCAGATAGCTGGCCGCGCCCAGCATCGCCGCGCCCGCGAGGAAGGTGAGGACCTGGGCGAGCGTGAAGTTGCGGTCGCGGAACAGGCGGGGCGGGACGATCGGTTCGGGGGTGCGCCGCTCCACGCGTACGAAGGCGGCGAGCGCGGCCACCGCGAGCAGCGCGAGGCCGGCGATCTGCGGGGAGATCCAGTCGTACGTCGATCCGCCCCACGTCCCGAGCAGCGTCAGCGCCAGGATGCCCGCCGTGAGGAGGGCGGTGCCCGCGTAGTCGATCCGGGCCGCGCGGCGCTCGCCGCGCAGGGTGACGAGGACGCCGACGAGCAGGAGGGCGGCGGCGCCGACGGGCACGTTGACGTAGAAGACCCAGCGCCAGTCCAGCTGGTCGGTGAGGAAGCCGCCGAGCAGCGGGCCGCCGATCATCGCGACCGGCAGCATCACGCCGATCATCGACTGCGACCGTCCGGCCTGCGCGGGCGGGAGCAGCGTCCCGATGAGGGAGAGCGCCCCCACGAAGAGGCCGCCCGCGCCGAGCCCCTGGAGGGCGCGGAAAGCGATCAACTGCTCCATGTTCTGGGCGAGTCCGCAGAGCACCGACCCGACGAGGAAGACCACGATCGAGGTCAGGTAGCTGCCCTTGCGTCCGTACAGGTCGCCGACCTTGCCCCAGATCGGGGTGGAGACGGCGGTGGTGAGCAGATAGGCCGTCACCACCCAGGAGAAGTGGCCGAGGCCGCCGAGGTCGCCGACGATCGTGGGGAGCGCGGTGCCGACGATCGTGCCGTCGAGCGTCGCCAGGATGATGCCGAGCAGCAGGCCGAGGATGGCGAGGCGCGAGGGCGGGTCGGGGGCTGCCGTCTGTTCCGCGCCGGGGTGCGCCGCGGCCGGCCCTGCGGTGGTGCCGGTGGTGTCGGTGGCCGTCTCCGTGCGCTGATTCATGCGAGCCCCAAAGTCTTGTCGTGGTGTCAGGCGGCGTACGGGCGGACGGACTTGGCGTCGCGCAGCGCCTGCGCCCACCAGGCGAGCTGGTCGAGCATGACCTTGACGGCGGAGTCGCTCGCGGGGTCCGACGACTGCCCCCCTTCGCCGAACTGACCCCAGGCGTTGTGCAGGCTGACGGTGTTGCGGATGGTCGTGGCGTGCAGCTCGGCCATCACGACGCGGAGGTGTTCGACGGCGCGCAGGCCGCCGGAGAGGCCGCCGTAGGAGACAAAGCCGATCGGCTTGGCGTGGAACTGCTCGTTGTGCCAGTCGATGGCGTTCTTCAGGGACGCCGGGTAGCTGTGGTTGTACTCGGGCGTGATGAAGACGAAGGCGTCGGCCGCCGCCAGGCGCGGGGTGACCAGCGCGAGGGCCTCGGTGGTGCCCGGTGCGGGCGGCTGGCCGAAGGCGGGCAGGACCGTGGGCAGTGGGGTCTCGGCCAGGTCGACGACGTCGACGTCCATGTCGTCGCGCTGGTCGAGGTGGCCCTTGATCCACTGGGTGACGACGGGCGCGAAACGGCCCTCGCGGGTGCTGCCGACGACGACCGCGACACGCAGTGCGGCCGGACGCGAAGTGGTTGCGGTCATGGGGGTCCCCCTGTGATGTGTACGGCGTATCGTTCGCGTACAACGTACACACTGATGTGTACGGCGTCTACGAGGGATACGGTGTACGCATGGCCATACAGAAGAAGAGCGAGCCCGAGGTCTCGCTCTGGGAGCGCCTGGAGCGCCCGGCAGCCACACAGCGCGCCTCGCTGACCCCGCAGAAGATCGCGGCGGTCGCCGTGAAGGTCGCCGACGCCGAGGGCTTCGCCGCCGTCACCATGCGCCGCCTCGCCACCGAACTGGGCGTCGCGCCCATGGCCGCGTACCGCCACGTCTCCGGCAAGGACGACCTGTGGGCGCTGATGGTCGACCGGGTCACGGCCGAGATCGTCGTGCCCGAGGAGGTGACCGGCTGGCGCGAGGTGCTGCGCGCGTACGCCGTCGCGGGCCGCCGGCTGATGCTGGACCACCCCTGGCTGGCCCAGCTCCCCACCCCGCACTTCGCCCTGACGCCGAGCCGGATGGCGCTGGCGGAACGGCAGCTCGCCGAGCTGGAACGGCACGGGCTCGACGCCGACACGACCATGGCGGCCTTCCGCACCGTCGGCGCCTACGTGCACGGCGTCAGCCAGTCGGAGGTGGCCCTGCGCCAGTACATGGAGGAGAACAGCTGGACCGACGGCGACGATACGCGCCGGGGGCTCGCGCCGCAGATGACGTACCTGATGGAGACCGGCCGCTACCCGGCCTACCGCCGCTATGCACTCGGGGCCGCCCGCAAGGACGACGCCGCCTGGCAGTTCGAGACGGGGCTCGACTGTGTCCTGGACGGCATCGCGGTCCGGCTCGGGCTCGAACCGCGGGCATGACGGAGCCCCGGCCTCCTGGACGGAGGGGGCCGGGGCTCCGGTGTCGCGGAAGTGGCTAGTAGGCCGAGCCGGACGCGCCCAGCGAACCCGTCGGGTGCCAGACCGTCTTGGTCTCCAGGAACGCCGTCAGGCGGTGCGTGCCCGGGTCGGCGGTCCAGTCCGTGTCCACAGGCTGTGGACGCAGGACGCGCTTGAGGTTGTCGGCGGCCGCGACCTCCAGATCGCGCGCCAGGTCCGCGTCCGCGCCGGTCAGGTCGATCGCGTTGACGTCCTGGTGGGCGGCGAGCGGGGCCGCGAGCTCGGCGGTCTTCCCGGTGAGGACGTTGACCACGCCGCCCGGGACGTCGGAGGTCGCGAGGACCTCGCCCAGCGAGAGGGCGGGGAGCGGGGACTTCTCGGAGGCGATGACGACCGCCGTGTTGCCCGTCGCGATCACCGGCGCGATCACCGAGACCAGACCCAGGAACGACGACTTCTGGGGCGCGAGGACCGCGACCACGCCCGTCGGCTCCGGAGTCGACAGGTTGAAGAACGGGCCCGCGACCGGGTTCGCCCCGCCCACGACCTGGGCGATCTTGTCGGTCCAGCCCGCGTACCAGACCCAGCGGTCGATCGCCGCGTCGACCTGGGCCGCGGCCTTGGACTTGGAGGTGCCCTCCGCCTCCGCGACCTCGCGCACGAACTGGTCGCGTCGGCCCTCCAGCATCTCGGCGACGCGGTAGAGAACCTGCCCGCGGTTGTACGCGGTCGCGCCGGCCCAGCCGCCCTGCGCCTTGCGGGCCGCCACGACGGCGTCACGCGCGTCCTTGCGGGAGGCCAGCGGAGCGTTGGCCAGCCACGTGCCCTTACCGTCCTGCACTTCGTACACCCGGCCGCTCTCGGAGCGGGGGAACTTGCCCCCGACGTACAGCTTGTAGGTCTTCAGAACCGTGAGTCGGTCAGACATCGAGGTACGCCTCCAGCCCGTGCCGGCCGCCCTCGCGGCCGAAGCCCGACTCCTTGTAGCCGCCGAACGGCGAGGTGGGGTCGAACTTGTTGAAAGTGTTGGCCCAGACGACGCCCGCCCGGAGCTTGTTCGCGACCGCGAGGATGCGGGAGCCCTTCTCCGTCCAGATGCCGGCGGAGAGCCCGTACTGCGTGTTGTTGGCCTTGGCGACCGCCTCGTCCGGCGTGCGGAAGCTGAGGACGGAGAGCACCGGGCCGAAGATCTCGTCGCGGGCGATGGTGTGCGCCTGCGTGACGTTCGTGAAGAGCGTCGGCGCGAACCAGTAGCCGGACGTGGGGAGCTCGCATGCCGGCGACCAGCGCTCGGCGCCCTCCGCCTCGCCCGTGTCGGCGAGCGCGGTGATGCGGGCCAGCTGCTCGGCGGAGTTGATGGCGCCGATGTCGGTGTTCTTGTCGAGCGGGTCGCCGAGACGCAGCGTCGACAGACGGCGCTTCAGCGAGTCCAGCAGCTCCTCCTGGATCGACTCCTGTACGAGGAGACGCGACCCGGCGCAGCAGACCTGCCCCTGGTTGAAGAAGATGCCGGTGACGATGCCCTCGACGGCCTGGTCGATCGGGGCGTCGTCGAAGACGATGTTCGCGCCCTTGCCGCCCAGTTCGAGCGTGACCTTCTTGTCCGTGCCCGCCACCTGGCGGGCGATGGCCTTGCCGACGGCGGTGGAGCCGGTGAAGGCCACCTTGTTCACGTCCGGGTGGGCGGTCAGGGCCGCGCCCGCGTCGCCGTACCCGGGGAGGATGTTGACGACGCCCTTCGGCAGGCCCGCCTGACGGCAGATGTCCGCGAAGAACAGGGCGCTCAGGGGGGTCGTCTCGGCGGGCTTCAGGACGACCGTGTTGCCCGTCGCGAGCGCCGGGGCGATCTTCCAGGCCAGCATCAGGAGCGGGAAGTTCCAGGGGATGACCTGGCCCGCGACGCCGAGCGGCCGCGGGTTCGCGCCGTACCCCGCGTGGTCGAGCTTGTCGGCCCAGCCCGCGTAGTAGAAGAAGTGCGCGGCGACCAGGGGGAGGTCCGCGTCGCGGGTCTCCTTGATCGGCTTTCCGTTGTCCAGCGTCTCCAGGACGGCCAGCTCGCGGCTGCGCTCCTGGATGATGCGGGCGATGCGGAACAGGTACTTGGCACGCTCGGCGCCGGGCAGCGCCGACCACTTCTCGAAGGCCTTGCGGGCGGCCTTCACCGCGCGGTCCACGTCCGCCTCGCCGGCCCGTGCGACCTCGGAGAGGACCTCTTCGGTGGATGGCGAGACCGACTTGAAGACCTGGCCGTCGGCGGCCTCGGTGAACTCGCCGTCGATGAACAGGCCGTAGCTCGGCGCGATGTCGACGACGGAGCGGGACTCGGGCGCGGGTGCGTACTCGAAAGGAGTGGAGGTCATGGGTCAGTCCACCGTCACGTAGTCGGGGCCGGAGTAGCGGCCGGTGGCCAGCTTCTGGCGCTGCATCAGCAGGTCGTTGAGGAGCGACGAGGCGCCGAAGCGGAACCAGTGGTTGTCCAGCCAGTCGGGGCCCGCCGTCTCGTTCACCAGGACGAGGAACTTCACCGCGTCCTTGGTCGAGCGGATGCCGCCCGCCGGCTTCACCCCGATCTGCACGCCGGTCTGCGCGCGGAAGTCGCGGACGGCCTCCAGCATCAGCAGGGTGTTGGAGGGGGTGGCGTTGACCCCGACCTTGCCGGTCGACGTCTTGATGAAGTCGGCGCCCGCGATCATGCCGATCCAGCTGGCGCGCTTGATGTTGTCGTACGTCGACAGCTCACCGGTCTCGAAGATGACCTTCAGGCGGGCGGTGCCGCAGGTCTCCTTCACGGCGCGGATCTGCTCGAACACCGTCATGTAGTCGCCCGAGAGGAACGCGCCCCGGTCGATGACCATGTCGATCTCGTCGGCACCCGCGGCGACTGCCTCGCGCACGTCACCGAGCTTCACGTCGATGGCGGCGCGGCCCGCGGGGAAGGCGGTCGCGACGGACGCGACCTTCACGCCGCTGCCCGCGACGGCCTCCTTGGCGGTGGCGACCATGTCCGGATACACGCAGACGGCCGCGGTGCGCGGCGTGCCACGGTCCGTGGGGTCGGGGTTGACGGCCTTCGCGCCGAGCGCCCGGACCTTGCCCGGGGTGTCGGCGCCCTCGAGCGTCGTCAGGTCGATCATCGAGATGGCCAGGTCGATGGCGTACGCCTTCGCCGTGGTCTTGATCGATCGGGTACCGAGCGAGGCGGCACGCGCCTCCAGGCCGACCGCGTCGACGCCGGGCAGTCCGTGGAGGAAGCGGCGGAGCGTGCTGTCGGACGCTGTCACGTCAGCGAATGCAGTGGGCATGGTCACGAGGGGAGCATATCTACGCGCGTAGCTGCTGTACAGGGGTGGGGGCCGGGGCCCCGGCCGGAGCTTCAGGCAGAATCAGGGTATGAGCGACCCTCAGAAGCACCAGGGTATGAGCGACCCGCAGAACCCCGTGGCGGAGCCCGCGTACAAGGACCGCACCTTCCGGTCCCCCGCCGGCATCGCCGGCGGCGTCCTGCTGCTCGCCCTCGGCGCCTGGCTCGGCGTCGACGCGGTGATCCGCGGCGAGGGCCGCACCCCCTGGCTCGCGCTCGCCGGGCTGCTCTTCGCCGTGCCGCTGGTCGTCGCGTTCACCGTGCGGCCCGCCGTGTACGCCAACGACGACCGGCTCCGCGTCCGCAACCCCTTCAGGACCATCACACTGCCGTGGGCGGCCATCGCGACGCTCCGCTCCGGCTACTCGAACGAGGTTCTGACCAACGCCGGCGCCAAGTACCAGCTCTGGGCGATCCCCGTCTCGCTGCGCGGCCGCAAGAAGGCGGCGCGCAGGCAGTCGCAGGCCGCCGCGTCCGGCGACCCGACGGGCGGCCGCCCCTTCCTCGACCCGAGCGTCCCGCCCACCCGCGCCTCGGGCGACCAGTCCATGGACGAGCTCCGCGAACTCGCGGAACAGCGGGCCGACGCCCCGTCCGCGCAGGGCGAGCCCGAGATGCGCTGGGCGTACGAGATCGTCGTGCCGTGCGCCGTGGGCGCGGTGCTGCTCGCGGTGCTGTTCGCGGTCGCCTGAGGCCGCTTGGGCGGGCGTGGCACTACGGAGGGGCGTGGTCGCGGAGGCGGTGTCTACGGAGGGCGTGGTCACGGGGGCGGTGTCTGCGGAGGGGCGTGGTCGCGGAGGCGGTGTCTGCGGAGAGCCGTGGTCACGGGGGTGGTGTCTACGGAGGGCCGTGCCATCCCAGGAGCATGTGGCCGCCGAACACGGCCGACGTGAGCGCCGCCACGGTCAGCAGCGTCACGAGCACGTGCGTCCTCGCCCGCGCCAGGGCCACGGCGACCGGCAGCAGCAGCGGGAAGCCGGGCAGCAGGAAGCGGGCCCGCGGGAAGTAGACGCCGCTGCTGCCGAGCACGATCAGGAGCAGCAGCCCGCTGAAGACCAGCAGCGGCAGCGGCTGGCGGTCGCCCGCCGACAGGACGAAGAGCACGACCGAGCCCAGCAGGACCGCCGTCACCATCGCCACGAACAGCGCGGGACGCTCGGCCAGGAACAGGTCCCGCATCCGCCGCAGCGTCCCGACGCCGCCGTCCCACTCGTTGCGCCACAGCTTCTGCACGGCGAAGTAGCCGTCCCAGCGGCCCAGGCGCAGGCCCACCCAGGCGACGTACGAGAGCCAGCCGAGGGGCGCGACGACGGCGCCCAGGAGCGGCCGTACGGCGGATCGCGCGGCGGATCGCGCGGCGGGTCGCAGGGACGGTCGTGCGGAGGAGGACCGGCGCAGGGTGAGCAGCGCGGTGACGGACACCGCCGCGGCGAGCGCCACCCCCGTCGGGCGGGTGAGCCCCGCGAGCGCCGCCAAGGAGCCGGCCCACAGCCAGCGGCCGGTGAGCACCGCGTACAGCGACCAGGCGGTGAGGGCCGTGAAGAGCGACTCCGTGTAGCCCATCCACTGCACGAGAGCGACCGGCAGGCTGCCCCAGAGGACCGCCAGGACGACCCCCGCCCTGCGGCCGTACACCCGGTCGCCCACCGCGAAGATCCCCCACGCCGCGAGCAGCGACGCGGCCAGCGAGACCGACAGGCCCGCCGCGCCGCGCGGCAGCCAGGGGAGCAGGGCGTCACCCGCCCTGACGAGCAGCGGGTACAGCGGGAAGAAGGCGAGGTTGTTCCCGTCGATACGGGTGCCCAGCTCGTGTGCGTACCCGTACTGGGCGATCCGCAGGTACCAGTCGCAGTCCCAGGACTCCATGAGCAGATGCCGCACCCCACGGCCGTCGCGGTGCGCCCACAGGGTGAGGACCGTGAGGCCCAGGAGGCGTACGGCGGCGTAGGCGAGGAGTGCGGGGGAGGCGTGGCGCAGGGCGCGGGCCGCGCGTCCGGCGAACCGGGGGGACGGCGGCGGGGCGGTGCCCGGGCCCCGGGACGCGGGGACGCGGGACGGGGTGGCGGTCGAGGGCTCGGAGAATCCGTACGGCACTGCGGCGGCTCCCGGAACGTGAAAGTGCGCTACCGGTCCTCCCTTCCTGGGGGACCGGCAGCGCACCGGGTCACTGCGGCAGTTGCGCCGGGGGAACCACTCGGACGGGTGGTTCCGCCCGCGCTGTGACCGCCCGGCCTCGCGGGGCTCGCCTCAGATGCCCGCCGCCGCGGCGAGGTCGCGCTTGATCGTGGCGAGCGTGTCCGTCGCCCGGGCGCGCGCCGCGGGGAGGTCCGCCCTGGACGACACCGGGACCACCACCTCCAGGTAGCACTTGAGCTTCGGCTCCGTGCCGCTCGGGCGCACGATCACCCGGGCGCCGTCGAGCGTGTAGCGCAGGCCGTCCGTGGGCGGCAGCTTGTCCGTGCCCTGGGTCAGGTCCTCCGCCTTCGTCACGGGCAGGCCCGCCAGCTCCGTCGGCGGCTGCTCGCGCAGGCGGCGCATCGCGTCCGCGATCAGGGACAGGTCCTCCACGCGGACCGACAGCTGGTCGGTGGCGTGCAGGCCGTGCTCCAGGGCGAGGTCGTCGAGGAGGTCGGGGAACGTGCGGCCCCGCTCCTTGAGCTCGGAGGCGAGCTCGGTGAGCAGGAGCGCCGCCGTGATGCCGTCCTTGTCGCGTACGCCCTCGGGGTCGACGCAGTAACCGAGCGCCTCCTCGTAGCCGTAGCGGAGGCCGTCCACGCGCGCGATCCACTTGAAGCCGGTCAGGGTCTCCTCGTACGCGAGGCCCGCCTTCTCGGCGATCCGGCCGAGGAGGGAGGAGGAGACGATCGACTCGGCGAACGTGCCGCGCGCTCCGCGGTCGACCAGGTGGGCGGCGAGGAGGGCGCCCACCTCGTCGCCGCGGAGCATCCGCCAGCCTGTGCTGTCGGCTCCGGCTCCGGCTCCGGCTTCGGCTTCGGCTTCGGTTCCGGTTCCGGCTCCGGTTCCGTCCTTGATCGCTGCCGCGCAGCGGTCCGCGTCCGGGTCGTTGGCGATGATCAGGTCGGGGGCGGGGGTGGTGCGGGCCGCCGTCGCGAAGGCCAGGTCCATCGCGCCCGGCTCCTCCGGGTTCGGGAACGCGACCGTCGGGAAGTCCGGGTCCGGTTCCGCCTGCTCGGCGACGAGCGTGGGGGCGGGGAAGCCGGCGCGGGCGAAGGCGGCGAGGAGGGTGTCCTTGCCGACGCCGTGCATGGCCGTGTAGACGACGCGGGCGGTGCGGGGGGAGCCCTGGGACAGGACGGCGTCCGTGCGGGCCAGGTAGGCCTCCAGGACGTCGTCGGTGAGGGTCTCCCAGCCGGCGTCGGGGCGCGGCACGTCGTGGAGGCTCGCGATCGCGTCGATCTGCGCCGCGATGTCCGCGTCGGCGGGCGGCACGATCTGGGAGCCGTCGCCCAGGTAGACCTTGTAGCCGTTGTCGCGCGGGGGGTTGTGGCTGGCCGTGACCTCTACGCCCGCGATCGCGCCCAGGTGCCTTATGGCGAAGGCGAGGACGGGGGTGGGGAGGGGGCGGGGGAGGACGGCTGCCCTGAGGCCCGCGCCCGTCATCACGGCGGCGGTGTCGCGGGCGAAGTCGGCGGACTTGTGGCGGGCGTCGTAGCCGATGACGACGAGGCCGTCGGTCTGGCCCTCGGCCTTCAGGTACGCGGCGAGGCCGGCGGCGGCGCGGATCACCACGGAGCGGTTCATCCGCATGGGGCCTGCGCCGAGTTCGCCGCGGAGGCCGGCGGTGCCGAACTGGAGGGTGCCGGCGAAGCGTGCGGTCAGCTCGGTGACGTCCTGGGTGTCGATGAGCTTGGCGAGCTCCTCGCGGGTCTCGGGGTCCGGGTCCTCGGCGAGCCAGGCCTGGGCCCGCACGATGAGGTCAGAGGTGTCCTGCACGATTCTTCAGCCTCTCGGGTCTCTGTCGTGTACGCGTTGTCTGGCGGGGGCGCCTTGGGTGGGGGCGCCGTGGGTTCGGTTGTGTGGGGGCAGTGCGGTGCGTGGGCGTGGGCGTGTGCGTGTGTTCGTGCTTGTCGGGGGCTCTCGCCTGCTGTGCGTCTGTGGGGCGGGGCCGTGGGGGTATGTACGTACTCGCTATCCCTGCGTCACGCCTCAAGTCCAAAGGCGCCAATGTTTCCTCGGTGCTCCGTGCGCACATACCCCCACGTCCCCTCCGGCGCGCTTGCGGCTGCGGCCCGGTGGGGGTGGGTGCATGCGCCCACCCCGGCCTCCACGGCCCCTCGGGCGCGCGTGCGTCTGCGGTCTTGTGGGGGCCGCCCGTGTCTCCCCCTGGCCCGCTTGGCGGCTGCGGCGTGATGGGGTGTCGCTGCTCGGCTCCCGGCTGGTGTCTCTGGTCCCACCGGAGGGCCCGTATTAAACGCCCCACCCGCCTGCCCCCGCCTCCGCAGGGCGTCGCGGGACGATACCCAATCACCCGCCCCCTGCCTTCGCAGGGTGTCGCGGGCCGATACCCAATCACCTGCCCCTTGCCTCCGCAGGGTGTCGCGGGGTGATATCCGTCCACTTGCCCCTGCCTCCGCACGGTGTCGCGGGGTGATACCCGCCCCCCGCCCTGCTCCCGCAGGGCCGCGCGGGGCGATACCTGCCCACCCGCCCTTGCTCCCGCAGGATGGCGCGGGACGATATCCGCCCCCCGCCCCTGGTCCCGCAGAGCGGCGCG
>NZ_JBFBEE010000031.1:0-83977 GCF_040683555.1 Streptomyces sp. NPDC093510 | reverse complement strand
CGCGGGGCGATACCCGCCCACCCCGCCCCTGCTCCCGCAGAGCGGCGCGGGGCGATACCCGCCCACCCCGCCCCTGCTCCCGCAGAGCGGCGCGGGGCGATACCCGCCCACCCCGCCCCTGCTCCCGCAGAGCGGCGCGGGCTGGTACCCGCCCCCCCCGCCCCAACTCCCGCTGGACGGCGCGGGGTGCACGGGTGGGTGGGTGGGAGGTATCCGCCGCGGAGCGGCGGGCTTGGCGCTTCTGGCCCGGCGGGACGGCGCAGGCAGGAAACCTCCACCCGCCGTCACCCCCGTCAGGCGCCCCGCCCGTTAAATGTGGACCAGGACCTTGCTCAGGAGTTCGCCCATGCGTGTGGCGCTGTCGCGGCCCGCCTGGAGGACTTCCTCGTGGTTGAGGGGCTCGCCCGTCATGCCCGCGGCGAGGTTCGTGACGAGGGAGATGCCGAGGACCTCCGCGCCCGCCTCGCGCGCGGCGATGGCCTCGAGGACGGTGGACATGCCGACCAGGTCCGCACCGATCGTGCGGGCCATGCGGATCTCCGCCGGCGTCTCGTAGTGCGGGCCGGGGAACTGCGCGTAGACGCCCTCTTCGAGGGAGGGGTCGATCTCCTTGCAGAGGGCGCGCAGGCGCGGGGAGTAGAGGTCCGTGAGGTCGACGAAGTTCGCGCCGACGATCGGGGACGTCGCCGTCAGGTTGAGGTGGTCGCTGATCAGTACCGGCTGGCCGGGGCGCATGCCCTCGCGCAGGCCACCGCAGCCGTTGGTCAGCACGATGGTCTTGCAGCCGGCCGCCACGGCGGTACGGACACCGTGCGAGACGGCGGCCACGCCACGGCCCTCGTAGTAGTGGGTGCGGCCCAGGAAGACCAGCACACGCTTGTCGCCGATCTTGAAGGACCGGATGCGGCCGCCGTGCCCCTCGACCGCCGGCGGCGGGAAGCCGGGCAGCTCGGTGACGGCGAAGTCGGCCTCGGGTTCGCCCAGCGCGTCGACGGCCGGCGCCCAGCCGGAGCCCATCACGAGGGCGACGTCGTGGGTCTCGGCGCCCGTCAGCTCGCGAAGGCGCGCGGCGGCGGCGTCTGCGGAGGCGTAGGGGTCGCCCTGGATGTCGTCCGGAATAACTGAAGCGTTCACGCGGACGAGAGTAGCCGTTTATGGCCTACGCGCGTAGATGACGATGCTCACCGGATTCCGATCGTTGTCTTGTCGTTTCCGACAAAGCTGTTTCCGGCGGTCCGGCGGCCGGAGGTCAGCAGGGGCGTTTGCGGAGTTCCATCACGTAGTCGTGGGGGGCTCCGGCCGATTCGGCGGCGTCCGCCAGTTCGCCCAGGTAGCGCGCCGAGGGGAGCCCGCCCTCGTAACCGTTGAGTACGTACACCCAGGCCGGTTCCTCGGCCTCGAGCGTGTGCACGCGGACCCGCATGCGCCGGTAGATGTCGAGCCCGACGCCTTCCCAGCGGTCCATGGAGTCCTCGTCCATGGGGGCGATGTCGTAGAGCGTGACGAAGACCTGGGAGCGGGGGGCCTCGACGAGGGTGGCGAGCGCGCCTTCCCAGCCCATGTGCTCCCCGCCGAAGGTGAGCCGCCAGCCGTTCAGCCAGCCGGTCGCGCGCAGCGGTGAGTGCGGGGCGCGGCGTGACATGAGCCGCGGATCCAGATTGCCGGCGTACGCGGCGTAGAGCGACATGACGTCGAGGGTACGGCAGCAATCAAGTACGCCCCTCCTGAAGTGGAAGGACCGCCCGGACGGGGGGCGGTCGCACGGACGGAGGGCCCCGGCGCGTAACCATCTTGAAGCGTGCGGGACAATGGAGTACGTGACTCGGATCGTGATCATTGGCGGCGGACCCGGCGGATATGAGGCGGCGCTCGTAGCCGCCCAGCTCGGCGCGGAGGTGACCGTCGTCGATTGCGACGGTCTGGGCGGGGCGTCGGTGCTCACCGACTGTGTGCCGTCCAAGACTCTGATCGCCACGGCCGAGGTGATGACCACCTTCGATTCCTCGTACGAGGAGCTGGGGATCATCGTCGCGGACGACACTCCGCACATCGACAGCCCCGCGCGCGTGGTGGGTGTGGACCTGGGGAAGGTCAACCGGCGGGTGAAGCGGCTCGCGCTCGCGCAGTCCCACGACATCACCGCGTCCGTCACGCGTGCGGGCGCGCGCGTGCTGCGCGGTCGCGGGCGGCTCGAGGGGCAGCAGGACACCGACGGGTCGCGGAAGGTCGTGGTGCGCGCCGCCGACGGCACCGAGGAGACCCTCGTCGCCGACGCCGTGCTGATCGCGACCGGCGGTCACCCGCGCGAGGTGCCCGACGCGCAGCCCGACGGCGAGCGCATCCTGAACTGGACGCAGGTCTACGACCTCGACGAGCTGCCCGAGGAGCTCATCGTGGTCGGTTCGGGTGTGACCGGTGCCGAGTTCGCCGGCGCCTATCAGGCCCTCGGGTCGAACGTGACGCTCGTGTCCAGCCGTGACCGTGTGCTGCCCGGTGAGGACCCGGACGCCGCCGCCGTCCTGGAGGACGTCTTCCGGCGGCGCGGGATGAACGTGATGTCCCGTTCGCGCGCCGCTTCCGCCAAGCGTGTCGGCGACCGGGTCGAGGTCACCCTCGCCGACGGCCGCGTCATCTCCGGCACTCACTGCCTGATGGCCGTCGGCGCCATCCCGAACAGCAGCGGCATGGGTCTGGAGGAGGCCGGGGTCAGGCTGAAGGACTCCGGGCACATCTGGACCGACAAGGTGTCGCGGACGTCGGCGCCGGGCGTGTACGCCGCCGGTGACGTGACCGGGATCTTCGCGCTGGCCTCCGTCGCCGCCATGCAGGGGCGCATCGCGATGTACCACTTCTTGGGCGACGCCGTGCAGCCGCTGAACCTGAAAGCCGTGTCGGCGAACGTCTTCACCGACCCGGAGATCGCGACCGTCGGCTACAGCCAGGCCGACGTCGACGGCGGCAAGATCGACGCGCGCGTCGTCAAACTCCCGCTGCTGCGCAATCCGCGCGCGAAGATGCAGGGCATCCGCGACGGTTTCGTCAAGATCTTCTGTCGGCCGGGAACGGGGATCGTGGTCGGCGGTGTGGTCGTCGCACCGCGCGCTTCGGAACTGATCCACCCCATCTCGATCGCGGTCGACAACAATCTGACGGTCGAGCAGATCGCGAATGCGTTCACCGTGTACCCGTCGCTTTCGGGCTCGATCGCCGAGGTGGCGCGCCAACTCCACACGCGGAAGACGGCGGGCGAGGGCTGATCGGAACGGCGGCCTGAATCAACTCTTCGCAGGTCACGCACTGTTGCCGCGCATTCGCGTGGCATAGGCGGGGAGAGTAAGCACCTATACCACTTCCCACCCTGCCGTGCGAACAACTTCTGCAATTCGGCGCAAACTGCTGAAAGCAGACGGTCGTTGGGGTTACTGTCAGTTTCGTGTTCGCTGCAGAACGTCGCCAATTGATCCTCGAAATGGTGCGGGCCAACGGGGCGGTATCGCTCCGTGAGCTCGCCCGCGTCGTCCAGACCTCCGAAGTGACCGTACGGCGGGACGTGCGCGCGCTGGAGGCAGAAGGACTCCTCGACCGCCGACATGGCGGTGCGGTATTGCCGGGCGGATTCACGCGGGAGTCCGGCTTTCCGCAGAAATCACATCTCGCGACCGCCGAGAAGACGGCCATCGCCGATCTCGCGGCGGGTCTCGTCGAAGAGGGCGAAGCCATCGTCGTCGGGGCGGGTACGACCACGCAGGAGCTGGCCCGACGGCTCGCGCGGGTGCCCGGTCTGACCGTCGTCACCAACTCCCTGCTGGTGGCACAGGCGTTGGCCCACGCCAACAGGGTGGAAGTCGTCATGACCGGCGGCACCCTGCGCGGTTCGAACTACGCCCTCGTGGGCAGCGGTGCCGAGCAGTCCCTCCAGGGGCTGCGGGTCTCGCGCGCGTTCCTCTCGGGCAGTGGTCTGACCGCCGAGCGCGGCCTCTCCACGTCCAACATGCTCTCCGCGAGCGTGGACCGCGCGCTGGTCCAGGCGGCGGCCGAGGTCGTGGTCCTCGCCGACCACACCAAGCTCGGCACCGACACGATGTTCCAGACGGTGCCGACGGACGTCATCACCCGCCTGGTCACCGACGAGCCGCCGGGGCACGACGACCGTGCGGCCACGGAGCTGCAGGCGCTGGCCGACCAGGGCGTGCAGATCACGGTGGCCGGCGGAGTGGCAGGGCCCGGCGCCGGGTCCGGTGTCGATTCCGTCCCGGCGGGGCGCCAGCCGCGCCGGGACGTGCCCCTGCCGGGCCAGCGCCGCACCCACGGGGCGGGCCCGGGCCAGCAGCTGCGCAGCGCGATCCTCGGGGAGCAGCCGCCCGGGGAGCGGGCCGCGCGGGTCGCGGACATGCGCCGCCGCTGAACCGGGCGGGGTCGGGGAGGAGCGGACGACGCGGTGTTACGCCGTGGTCGGCCCGTCGGCCTTCAGGCCCCGCAGGGTCAGCGTGAGCAGGCGGTCGGCCAGCTCCGGATCGTCCGGGGTCTCCTCGGCCGCCAGCGAGATCGCGTTGGTCAGCTGGAGCAGGTCGGAGATGGAGACGTCGGGGCGCACGGCCCCTGCCTCCTGCGCGCGGGCGAGCAGCGCCGCGCCCGCCTCACGCATGGGCTTGCTGCACCGCGCCAGCGCCGAAGTGTCGTCGTGCGACGCCGACATGAGCGCGCTCGACAGGCCGCGGTACTCACCCGCATGAGTGATGATCGCGCGCAGCCACGCCACGAGTGCCGAACAGGGCTGCGGGTCGTCGAGCAGGGCGTGCGAGCGCGCGAGCAGATCGCTCACCGCGTCCTCCCAGACCGCGCTCATCAGCGCGTGCCGGTTGGGGAAGTGCCGGTAGAGGGTGCCGATGCCGACGCCCGCGCGGCGCGCCACGTCCTCCAGGGACGCGCCCGTGCCGTGCTCGGCGAAGGCGGCGCGGCCCTCGGCGAGCAGCCGGTCGTAGTTGCGGCGGGCGTCGGCCCGCATGGTGCGCGCCGACTGTGCCGCCTGCCGCGGCGCTCTCGCCTGGCTCATGCCGGTCGTCATCCCCGCACCCTTCGTGAACGTACGCGTCCCTCAAGGATGCCACTGCCCGCGGCGCGCGATCGGCGTAGGTCAGGACTCCCGGCGGGCGAAGAAGGCGTCCAGCTCCGCTCTGGCCCTGCGTTCGCGCCGGTGCGGCGGCAGGGCGCCGCCGCGCAGGTTCCGTGCCAGCCAGAGTGCCAGCGGGTACGTGACGCAGGTGCCGACGGCGAGTCCGGTCAGCACTCCGGAGGCCAGCTCACCCATGATCATCAACTCACCTTCGTGCGGTGCCTGTCGGGGCTCGGACGGAAGCCGTCGCGGGCCGTGGCGATCATCGTGGCCCCGTTGTCCGGGGTCACGGCGCCGTAGCCGAGCAGCCGCCAGCGCGGGTCCACGGCGTCGCTCTCGTAGTACGGCACAGGGCCCGCCGCCGACGGCACCAGGAGCGGCGCGGGCTCCCGTGCGCAGCCGTGGCAGGCGGCGACCTCCTCGGTGCCCTCCGGGGCGCCGAGCGGGGCCTTGGGGAGCCGCACGCGGGCGTGCCCGCGCTCGTGCAGCGGGTTGAAGTAGCAGGGCGGGTCGGGCCGCAGCGGCCGTTCCGTCACCAGGGCCTCCAGGGCGCGCAGCCCGATGCGGCTGAACTCGACCGCCGCCACGAGCTCACCCAGGGCGTGCGCGGCGTCGTACGCCGGGTCCGGGCTCCGTGGTCCTTCGCAGGCCGGACCGATCACGGAGTTGCTCGCCTGGATGGAAGCCGTGACGGCGAACGAGGCCAGCTCGGTGCGGAGTCCGGTCGGGAGCGAACAGGTGTGGCGCAGCGCGTCGCCGAGCGCGGACGCGTCGCTGAGCAGCTCCGCGCGCTGTTCGGCGCGCGGGCGCAGGGCCTCGGCGTCGCCCCGCGGGTCCGGCAGCGGGGCGCGCCAGTCGGGCGCGGGCAGCGGCAGGGCGAAGGTGTAGGGGCGGCGGCGCCCCAGTGGCAGGTGTGTGAAGCGGCGCAGGAGCGCGAGGGAGAGGCCCGCGGCCAGTCCCAGGACGAGTCCCGCTTCGTAGCGCTGTCCGGTGTCGGCGGCGGCCGCGAGCCAGCTGGTGGCTGTGATGGTGCCTGCCGCGGCCAGCAGGCACAGTACGTCCCCCGTACGTGTCACTGAAGTCCCCCCGTGGTCTTCGGCTCTACGGCAGGAAGGACGCGGGGGCGCCGCGCTGCGGTTGCGGGTTCTCCGTACCGTGGCCCGGCCGGTCACCGGCTTCGCCGGGTTCGTCCTCGATCGCCGAACGGGCTTGAAATGCCGCCGGGCCGGGCTGGAAGATCCAGCCCGGCCCGGCGGCTCGGCACTCCGCTGTCGCGGGTCAGTCCCTGCTTCGGCCCCTGCTTCAGTCCTTGATCTCGCAGATCACCGCACCGGAGGTCAGGCTCGCGCCCACCTCCGCGGTGAGGCCCTTGACGGTGCCCGAGCGGTGCGCGTTCAGGGGCTGTTCCATCTTCATGGCCTCCAGGACGACGACCAGGTCGCCCTCCTTGACCTCCTGGCCCTCCTCGACCGCGACCTTGACGATCGTGCCCTGCATGGGCGAGGCGAGGGTGTCACCGGAGGCGGCCGGGCCGGACTTCTTGGCCGCGCGGCGCTTGGGGCGGGCGCCGCCCGCCGCAGCGGTGCGCGCGATCGTCATGCCCAGCGAGGACGGCAGCGAGACCTCCAGGCGCTTGCCGCCGACCTCGACGACGACCGTCTCGCGGCCCGGCTCCTCGTCCGTCTCGGTGTCCGCGGCGGCCGTGAACGGCTTGATCTCGTTGACGAACTCGGTCTCGATCCACCGGGTGTGGACCGTGAACGGGTCGCTGGAGCCGGTCAGCTCCGGCGCGAACGCCGGGTCCTTGACGACGGCACGGTGGAAGGGGATGGCGGTGGCCATGCCCTCGACGTCGAACTCCTCCAGCGCGCGGGCGGCGCGCTGCAACGCCTGCTCGCGGGTGGCACCGGTGACGATCAGCTTGGCGAGGAGCGAGTCCCAGGCCGGGCCGATGACCGAGCCGGACTCGACGCCCGCGTCCAGGCGGACACCGGGGCCCGACGGCGGCGCGAACGTCGTGACGGTGCCGGGCGCGGGCAGGAAGTTGCGGCCCGGGTCCTCGCCGTTGATGCGGAACTCGAAGGAGTGACCGCGCAGTTCGGGGTCGCCGTAGCCGAGCTCCTCGCCGTCGGCGATGCGGAACATCTCGCGGACCAGGTCGATGCCCGCGACCTCTTCGGTGACCGGGTGCTCGACCTGGAGACGGGTGTTGACCTCCAGGAAGGAGATCGTGCCGTCGACGCCGACGAGGAACTCGACGGTGCCCGCGCCGACGTAGCCCGCCTCGCGCAGGATCGCCTTGGAGGCCGCGTACAGCTGCTCGTTCTGCTCGGGGGTAAGGAACGGCGCGGGCGCCTCCTCGACGAGCTTCTGGTGGCGGCGCTGCAGCGAGCAGTCACGGGTCGAGACGACCACGACGTTGCCGTGCTTGTCGGCCAGGCACTGGGTCTCCACGTGCCGCGGCTTGTCGAGGTAGCGCTCGACGAAGCACTCGCCGCGGCCGAAGGCCGCCACGGCCTCGCGCACCGCGGAGTCGTACAGCTCCGGGACCTCTTCGAGCGTGCGGGCGACCTTCAGACCGCGGCCGCCACCGCCGAACGCCGCCTTGATCGCGATCGGCAGGCCGTTCGCCTCGGCGAAGGCGACGACCTCGTCGGCGCCGGAGACCGGGTCGGGCGTGCCCGCGACCAGCGGGGCGCCGGCGCGCTGCGCGATGTGCCGCGCGGCGACCTTGTCGCCCAGGTCACGGATGGCCTGCGGGGGCGGGCCGATCCAGTTCAGGCCCGCGTCGATGACGGCCTGCGCGAAGTCGGCGTTCTCCGAAAGGAAGCCGTAGCCGGGGTGGATGGCGTCCGCCCCCGCGTCCTTGGCCGCGGCCAGCACCTTGGAGATGTCCAGGTAGCTGGTGGCCGGAGTGTCACCGCCCAGCGCGAACGCCTCATCGGCTGCCCGTACATGCAGCGCGTCCCGGTCAGGGTCTGCGTAGACGGCTACGCTCGCGATCCCTGCATCCCGGCATGCCCGGGCAACGCGGACAGCGATTTCGCCACGGTTGGCGATGAGCACCTTGCGCACGATGGCTCCCTCCTTGAAACAAGCCGAGTTTAGGGACTGCCGACACGGGCTTACGACCCGTCCCCAATGGTGAGCTTGCCCACACGGAGTGTGACTCGAGGCCGACTAGGTTCGTGAAATCCCTTGTCGTACCGCGCTACACAGGGTCCCTCCACGGCAGAGTAGCCCTCCGGTGTGGTCAAGGTCTCTGTGAGTCAGCGCTGCGGACACGCTGCTTTCTTTGTGGAGTCCCTACGAATGGCCCAATGATTCTTTGCCCGCGGCGCAGCTCTTGTCCCCGGGTTTACCCTCCCCCGAGCTCTTGATGAGCAGGGGGCGCCCCCATGTAGCGTTCGCGATGGCTTCGACGTACTACGGGTAACAGCAGCGGAAGAGGGTGGGGCGCCGTGGCGCGCAGACCGGTGGCCTGGGTTGGCGCGATCGTTCTCCTCGCGGAGGCGGTCGGCATCGCGCTCCTCAACTGGATCCTCGGCAGCGTCGTCGACAACCAGGACATGTCCCTGGCCGGCCTCGATCCGCAGGCGATGACCGTCTCGACCTGGATCGCCGGCGCCCTCATCGGCGGCTACCTCGCGCTGTGCGCCCTCGTCATGGCCCGCGCCGCCGTCCGCGACCGCGCCCCCGGCAACTTCGGGCGCATCCTCCTGATCAGCTGCGCCGTCGTGCACGCGCTGCTCGGCGCCTTCTGCGTCGGCCTGGTGGGCTGGGCCGCGTTCGCGTTCATGATGGTCGTGCTCGGCCTGATCGTCCTCACCCTCGTGGCGTACGAGAAGAAGGCGCAGCAGGCCCTCGTGCCTACCGCCGCCACAACTCCGTGATGCCCACGCCCAGTTCCGCGAGCAGGCGGCGCAGCAGCGGCAGCGAGAGCCCGATGACGTTGCCGTGGTCGCCCTCGATGCCCTCGACGAACGGCGCCGAGCGGCCGTCCAGCGTGAAGGCGCCCGCCACGTGCAGCGGTTCGCCGCTCGCGACGTACGCGGCGATCTCGTCGTCGGAGGGCTCGCCGAAACGGACCACGGTCGACGCCGTCGCCGACGCGTACCGCCCGGAGGCGGTGTCGTAGACGCAGTGGCCGGTCTGCAGGACGCCCGCGCGGCCGCGCATGGACTTCCAGCGGGCGGTGGCCTCCTCGGCGTCGACCGGCTTGCCGAGCGCCTCGCCGTCCAGCTCGAGGACCGAGTCGCAGCCGACGACCAGCGCACCCTTGGCCTCGGGCCGCGCGGCGACCACGGACGCCTTGGCCTCGGCCAGGGCGAGGGCGAGCTCGGCGGGCGTCGGCGCGGAGACCTTGTCCTCGTCGACACCGCTGACGATCACCTCGGGGGCGAGGCCGGCCTGGCGGAGCAGGCCGAGCCTGGCGGGTGACTGGGAGGCGAGGACGAGGCGGCGGGGCTGATCATTCATGCGGTCAGGGTAGCGAGCGCCGCGCGACCACGGCAGGGCGTGCGGCCCTCAGTGGATGCCCAGCACGAACATCGCCACCACCATGGCCAGGGCGAGGACGAGGCCCGTGCGGCGCATCCTCGCCTGGAGGTCCCGCATGTCCTTTGGAGGGTTGTCCTCCGGATCCGACCACAGCATGCAATCGATGGTGCGACCGGCCGGGCCGGGACGCCTGAGTACGCGTACTCAGGTTCCCGGCCCCGCACGCCTATCCCGGCCAGTAGGTGCGGCCCCAGGCGGTGGGGGACGGCGCGGGCAGCCGGTGCCTGGCCACCCGCGCGGGGTCGGCCCAGGAGTCGGGCAGCGCGGGCGCGCCGGACGGCTGGCCGGCGACCGCCGCGGCGCGCACCTGGACCACCGCCAGGGCGGCCGCGAGCTCCTCCGGGGTCGGGTTGCCCCGTACGACCTTGATCACGAGGGCTCCTTACTGATCGCGTCTTACAGGGGGATGTTGCCGTGCTTCTTCGGAGGGAGGGATTCCCGCTTCGTACGCAGCTGACGCAGGCCGCGCACAAGGTGGGAGCGGGTTTCGGACGGCATGATCACCGCGTCCACGTAGCCGCGCTCGGCCGCCGTGTACGGGTTGAGCAGCGCGTCCTCGTACTCCTGGATGAGCTGCGCGCGGGCCGCCTCCTGGGCCGCCTCGTCACCGGCCGCGGCGATGGCGCGGCGGTGCAGCACGTTCACCGCGCCCTGCGCGCCCATCACCGCGATCTGCGCCGTGGGCCAGGCCAGGTTCAGGTCCGCGCCCAGGTGCTTGGAGCCCATCACGTCGTACGCGCCGCCGAACGCCTTGCGCGTGATGATCGTGATCAGCGGGACCGTGGCCTCCGCGTACGCGTAGATCAGCTTCGCGCCGCGGCGGATGATGCCCGTGTGCTCCTGCTCGACGCCCGGCAGGAAGCCCGGCACGTCGACGAAGGTGATGACCGGGATGTTGAACGCGTCGCAGGTGCGGACGAAGCGGGCGCCCTTCTCGGAGGCGTCGATGTTCAGACAGCCGGCGAACTGCGTCGGCTGGTTGGCGACGATGCCCACCGGGTGGCCCTCGACGCGGCCGAAGCCGGTGAGGATGTTCGGCGCGAACAGCGGCTGCGTCTCGAAGAACTCGCCGTCGTCAAGGACGTGTTCGATGACGCCGTGCATGTCGTACGGCTGGTTGGCGCTGTCCGGGATCAGCGTGTCCAGCGCCAGGTCGTCGTCCGTGGGCGCCAGGTCCGCCTCCTCGGGGAAGGCGGGCGGCTCGCTGAGGTTGTTCGAAGGCAGGTACGACAGCAGGGACTTGACGTACTCGATGGCGTCCTTCTCGTCGCCCGCCATGTGGTGCGCCACGCCCGACGTCGCGTTGTGCGTGCGCGCGCCGCCCAGCTCCTCGAAGCCGACGTCCTCACCGGTGACGGTCTTGATGACGTCGGGGCCCGTGATGAACATGTGGGAGGTCTGGTCGACCATGACGGTGAAGTCGGTGATGGCGGGGGAGTAGACGGCGCCGCCCGCGCACGGCCCGACGACCAGGGAGATCTGCGGAATGACACCCGAGGCGTGGGTGTTCCTGCGGAAGATCTCGCCGTACATCCCAAGAGCCATGACGCCCTCCTGGATGCGGGCGCCGCCCGAGTCGTTGATGCCGATGACCGGGCAGCCGGTCTTCAGCGCGAAGTCCATGACCTTGACGATCTTCTGGCCGAAGACCTCGCCGAGCGCGCCGCCGAAGACGGTGAAGTCCTGCGAGAAGACGGCGACCGGGCGGCCGTCGACGGTGCCGTAACCGGTCACCACGCCGTCGCCGTACGGCCGGTTCTTCTCCAGGCCGAAGTTGGTCGAGCGGTGCTGCGCGAACTCGTCGAACTCGACGAAGGAGCCCTCGTCGAGCAGGAGTTCAATGCGTTCGCGCGCCGTCAGCTTCCCCTTGGCGTGTTGCTTCTCGACCGCGCGGGCCGAGCCCGCGTGCTTGGCCTCCTCGATGCGGCGCCGCAGATCGGCGAGCTTGCCCGCGGTCGTATGGATGTCGATGGCGCCGTCTTCGGCGGTGCGGTCTGACGCGGGCACGTTGGGCTCTTCCGGCTCGGACATCGGGATGCGGCTCCCTGCCTGCTCAAAGGGGCTTGTCTAACGGCTGTGCGGCTGGCTACTGACCCGTAGCGTATCGGCGCGCATACCGTTCGGCAGTGCGGCGTTTACCACACCTAAGGTGGCTTGCATGACGCCGTCAGATGCTGAAGACAACCGCTGGTCCGACCTCGACAGGCCGCCCCTGAACGCCGCCTCGCTCCGCCGGACCCTGCTGAGGGACGGCGGCCTGTGGTCCTCCCTCGACGTGGTGGCCACCACCGGCTCCACCAACTCCGACCTCGCGGCGCGCGCGGACGAGCTTCCCGAGGGTGCCGTCCTCGTCGCCGAGGAGCAGAGCGCGGCCCGCGGCCGTCTCGACCGGCGCTGGTCCGCGCCCGCCCGCTCGGGCCTCTTCTTCTCCGTGCTGCTCAAGCCCGTCGGGGTGCCGGTCGAACGGTGGGGCTGGCTGCCGCTGCTCACCGGGGTCGCGGTCGCCACGGGCCTCTCGCGGACGGCAGGCGTCGACACGGCACTCAAGTGGCCCAACGACCTCCTGGTGACCGTCGGCGATCAGGAGCGCAAGGCGGGCGGCATCCTCGCGGAGCGGGCGGGCTCGGCGTCCGGCGGCGGCATCGTCGTCGGCGTCGGCCTCAACGTCACCCTGCGCGAGGACGAGCTGCCCGTGCCGACAGCGGGCTCGCTCGCGCTGGCCGGCGCGAAGGTCACGGACCGCGACCCGCTGCTGCGGGCGGTACTGCGGTCCCTGGAGCACTGGTACGTCACCTGGCGCGACGAGTCCGGCGACCCGGCCGCCTCCGGCCTCCAGGAGACCTACGCCGCCGGCTGCGCGACACTCGGCCGCCACGTCCGCGCGGAACTCCCCGGCGACCGCTCCATCGTGGGCGAGGCGGTAGCGGTCGACGGCGACGGCCGCCTGGTCCTGGCCACACAGGAAGGCGTACAGCAGCCGGTGGGAGCGGGCGACATCGTGCACCTGCGCCCGACGCAGTAACGACGAGCTCCGCAGGCTGCTGTTCAGGGGAGGGGCGCGGGGAACTGCGCGACCGGCCACGATGGGCCCGCGGGTGCGGGATGGCGCGGCGTGGCGCGTGGGGTGGGGTGCTGGGCGGAGTGACGGTGCGCTGTTTAGGGGCGCGGGGAACTGCGCGATCGGCCACGGCGGGCCCGCGGGTGTGGGACGGCGTGGGGTGGCAGGTGGGTGCCGGGTGCTGTTTAGGGGCGCGGGGAACTGCGCGATCGGGCACGACGGACCCGCGGGGTGCCGGGCGGCGTGGCGTGGCACAGGCGACGCAGTGGTTGGCGGCGGGGGCCGGAGGGGTCGACCCGCCGGCGTCAAGAAGCGCGTCCCGGGAGTCGGGAGTGAGCTGCGGCACACCTGCCGTAAAGTTGACGCCGGTCGATACATGACCGCGGCAGATCGGAAGGGCAGCAGGCGTGACCGGCGACGACACGGGCTTCGGCGAGGGTGCACTCCCCGCCCCCGACGACGGGTCCGGCCGTACCCCCGGGCCCGTGGCCGCCCGTGACGGCGGGACGGAGGGCGCGGTGCCGGACGGCGCGAGAGACGTCTCCGAGGTCTCCCGGACGGGCGGAGTACCCGAGGTCTCCCGGACGGGCGGAGTTCCCGAGGTCTCCCGGACGGGCGGAGTACCCGAGGTCTCCCGGACGGGCGGAGTTCCCGAGGTGGACGAGAAGAACGAAGGCGACGCGGAGAAGGACCCGCTCGCTCTCCGCCTCGAACAGCTCATCCTCGGCGCCGACCGCCGCTACACCCCCTTCCAGGCGGCCCGCAGCGCGGGCGTCTCGATGGAGCTGGCGTCCCGGTTCTGGCGGGCCATGGGCTTTCCCGACATCGGCCAGGCCAAGGCGCTGACCGAGGCGGACGTGCTGGCCCTGCGCCGCCTCGCGGGCCTCGTCGAGGCGGGCCTGCTGAGCGAGGCCATGGCCGTGCAGGTGGCCCGTTCGACGGGGCAGACCACCGCCCGGCTCGCCGAGTGGCAGATCGACTCCTTCCTGGAGGGGCTGACGGAGCCGCCCGAGCCCGGCATGACCCGCACCGAGGTCACGTATCCGCTCGTGGAGCTGCTCCTGCCCGAGCTGGAGGAGTTCCTCGTCTACGTGTGGCGGCGCCAGCTCGCCGCCGCGACCGGACGCGTGGTGCAGGCCGCGGACGACGAGGAGATGGTCGACCGGCGGCTCGCCGTCGGCTTCGCCGACCTCGTCGGTTTCACGCGGCTGACCCGGCGCATGGAGGAGGAGGAGCTCGGCGAGCTCGTCGAGGCCTTCGAGACGACCGCGGCCGACCTGGTCGCCGCGCACGGCGGGCGGCTCATCAAGACCCTCGGCGACGAGGTCCTGTACGCCGCCGACGACGCGGGCGTCGCCGCGGAGATCGCGCTGCGGCTCATCGAGACCATGGCCAACGACGAGACCATGCCGGAGCTGCGCGTCGGCATCGCCTTCGGCACGGTCACCACGCGCATGGGCGACGTCTTCGGCACGACGGTGAACCTCGCGAGCCGCCTCACGTCGATAGCGCCCCGGGACGCGGTCCTCGTGGACGGGGCGTTCGCGGAGGAGCTGACGCGGACGGGCGACGCGCCGGCCTCCGAGACGCAGGCCGCGGAGGAGGCCGCCGCGGCGGAGAAGGAGGGCGAGGAGCCGCCCTCGTACCGCTTCGCGCTCCAGCCGATGTGGCAGCGCCCGGTACGCGGTCTCGGCGTCGTCGAGCCGTGGCTGATGGCGCGAAGGGGCTGAGGAGTCCCTTCCCCCGTGACGGGCCCGGCTGACATGATCCCCGGGTAACGGCCGTTAATCGGAGGTGGAGGAGGCGTCATGGGTGACGAGCAGCGGTACGGGGAGTACGTGGCGGTCAGGCGGCACGGCCACGTCGTCGAGCTCGTCCTTGACCGCCCCAAGGCGATGAACGCCGTCTCCTCGGAGATGGCCCGCTCCATCGCCGCCGCCTGCGCCGCACTCGGCGAGGACCCCGACGCCCGCGTCGTCGTCCTGACCTCCACCCATGAGCGGGCCTTCTGTGTGGGCGCCGACCTGAAGGAGCGGAACTCCTTCAGCGACGCCGAGTTGCGCCGCCAGCGCCCCACGACACGCGCCTCCTACACCGGCGTGCTGGAACTGCCCATGCCCACCGTCGCGGCCGTGCACGGCTTCGCGCTCGGCGGCGGGTTCGAGCTCGCGCTCTCCTGCGACATGATCGTCGCCGACCCGACCGCCGTCGTCGGACTCCCCGAGGTGTCCGTCGGCGTCATCCCGGGCGGCGGCGGCACCCAGCTCCTGCCGCGCCGCGTGGGCGCCGCCCGCGCCGCCGAGCTGATCTTCTCCGCGCGCCGCGTGGAGGCCGCCGAGGCGCGGGAGTTGGGCCTGGTCGACCTGCTCGTGGCGGAGGGCGAGGCCCGTACGGAGGCGCTGGCGCTCGGCGCCCGCATCGCCGCGAACTCGCCCGTCGGCCTCCGTGCGGCCAAGCGTGCCCTGCGCCTCGGGCACGGCCTCGACCTGCGGGCGGGCCTGGAGGTCGAGGACGCGGCGTGGCGCACGGTGGCGTTCTCGGGCGACCGGGCGGAGGGCGTCGCCGCGTTCAACGAGAAGCGGAAGCCGCAGTGGCCCGGGGAGTAAGGGCCCTGGGGAATAGGGGCCCGGGGAGTGGAATTGCCGCAAACCTCCTAATCTAGGGAAATGGGTGAGGATGTCCGGCTGCGGGCCGTGGTGGAGCTGGCGCAGGGAATGGCCGCCGCGCACACTCCGCGCGAGTCCTGGCGGGCAGCCGCCGCCGGCGCCTGCCGCGCGCTGAGCGGGAGCTTCGCGGCGCTGTCCGTCTGGGAGCGGGACATGGGGCGGCTGCGGGTCCTGGTGAACGCAGGGCAGCGCGTCGAGGGCGAGGTGGAGTTCCCGGAGAACGAGGCGTACCCCGTGAACCGGTTCCCCGAGATCACCGAGTTCCTGCACGAGCACTGGGCGGGCGGCGGCGAACCGCACGCGTGGGTCGAGACGGCCGAGGGCCCCGCGGACTCCCGCGCACCCGGCTACTGCCACCAGCGGGTGGCCGCGCTGCGCCGCCGGGGCCGCGGCTGCTGCGTCGTCGCGCCAATCGTGCTGCACGGGCGCGCGTGGGGCGAGCTGTACGTGGCACGCCCGCCGGGCGCGCCGGTCTTCGACCGGGCCGACGCCGACTTCGCGACGGTCCTCGCGGCGGTGGTGGCCGCCGGGATCGCGCAGACCGAGCGCCTGGAGGAGGCGCGCCGTCTGGCCTTCACCGACGCGCTGACCGGCCTCGCCAACCGGCGCGCGGTCGATCTCGGGCTCGACCGGGCGGTGGAGCGGCACCTCGCCGACGGGACCGTGGTGAGCCTCGTCGTCTGCGACGTGAACGGGCTCAAGCGGGTCAACGACACCCGGGGCCACGCGGTCGGCGACCGCCTCCTGGAGCGGTTCGGCTCGGTCCTCTCGCTCTGCGGCGCGATGCTGCCGGGGACGCTCGCGGCGCGCCTCGGAGGCGACGAGTTCTGCCTCCTCTCGGTCGGTCCCACGGCCGACGAGGTGGTGCGGGCCGCCGACGAACTCTGCGTACGGGCGGCGGAGTTGGAGCTGGGTGACGGGGTCGCGTGCGGCGTCGCCTCGACCGATGACCCGATCGGTCCCGTGCGGTCGGCCCGCCGCCTCTTCCGTCTCGCCGACGCGGCGCAGTACCGCGCGAAGGCCGCACGCGCGGCGAAGCCGGTGGTGGCGGGGCGCGAGGGCGTGGACGACCCGGTGGTCCGTCTCGCCGACGCGTCCCCGGGGTCGCCTCCGGCGGGGGAGCGGCGGAGGTTCCGGGGGCGGAGCGCTCCCGACGAGGACAGGCCCTAGCGGCATGCGCGTGATCAGTCGGTCGAGCCATGCCCGGCTGTGCGATGAATCCGCTCGGGCGCGGTCGGCCTCGCGGTAAGTGGCTCTCGGCGAATCCACCCGTGACACTCGGCGATTCAGTCCGTACGCTGCTGAATATGGATATGCACAGCGTGGGCACCGTGGCCCTTGGGACGTCCGGGACGACCGCGGCGGACGTCATCGCCGTCGCGCGCGGAAACGCACGGATCGAACTGTCCGCCGAGGCGCTGGCGGCACTCGCCACGTCCCGGGAGATCGTCGACGCGCTCGCGGCCAAGCCCGAGCCCGTGTACGGCGTCTCGACCGGGTTCGGCGCCCTGGCCAGCCGCCACATCGGCCCCGACCTCCGCGCCCAGCTGCAGCGCAACATCGTCCGCTCGCACGCGGCCGGCATGGGCCCGCGCGTGGAGCGCGAGGTCGTCCGCGCGCTGATGTTCCTGCGCCTCAAGACGGTCTGCTCGGGCCACACGGGCGTGCGCCCCGAGGTCGCGCAGACGATGGCCGACGTACTGAACGCAGGCATCACACCCGTCGTCCACGAGTACGGCTCGCTGGGCTGCTCCGGCGACCTCGCGCCGCTCAGCCACTGCGCCCTGACGCTGATGGGCGAGGGTGACGCGGAGGGCCCCGACGGTGAGCTGAAGCCCGCGGGCGAGCTGCTCGCCGCGCACGGCATCACCCCCGTCGAGCTCCGCGAGAAGGAGGGCCTGGCCCTCCTCAACGGCACCGACGGCATGCTCGGCATGCTGGTCATGGCCCTCGCCGACCTGGAGAACCTCTACAAGTCGGCCGACGTCACCGCCGCCCTCACCCTGGAGGCCCTGCTCGGCACGGACAAGGTCCTCGCGCCCGAGCTGCACGCCATCCGCCCGCACCCGGGCCAGGCCGCCTCCGCCGCCAACATGCTGGCGGTCCTCGCCGGTTCGGGCCTCACAGGCCACCACCAGGACGACGCGCCGCGCGTCCAGGACGCGTACTCGGTGCGCTGCGCCCCGCAGGTCGCGGGCGCGGGCCGCGACACGATGGCGCACGCGCGGCTCGTCGCCGAGCGCGAGCTGGCGGCCGCCGTCGACAACCCCGTCGTGCTGCCCGACGGCCGTGTCGAGTCGAACGGCAACTTCCACGGTGCCCCGGTCGCGTACGTCCTGGACTTCCTCGCGATCGCCGCGGCCGACCTCGGCTCGATCGCGGAACGCCGCACGGACAGGCTCCTGGACAAGAACCGCTCGCACGGCCTGCCGCCGTTCCTCGCGGACGACGCGGGCGTCGACTCCGGCCTGATGATCGCCCAGTACACGCAGGCTGCGCTGGTCAGCGAGATGAAGCGGCTCGCCGTCCCGGCCTCGGCCGACTCCATCCCGTCCTCCGCGATGCAGGAGGACCACGTGTCGATGGGCTGGTCGGCGGCCCGCAAGCTGCGTACGGCCGTCGACAACCTGACCCGCATCGTCGCGATCGAGCTGTACGCCGCGACGCGCGCCGTCGAACTCCGCGAGGGCCTCACCCCGGCCCCCGCGACGCAGGCCGTCATCGAGGCCGTCCGCAAGGCGGGCGTCGAGGGCCCCGGCCCGGACCGCTTCCTCGCGCCGGACCTCGCGGCGGCGGACGCGTTCGTACGGAAGGGCGCGCTCGTGGCGGCGGTGGAGCCGGTCACGGGGACGCTGGCCTAGGGCCTGTCCGCCAGAACCGGGGCGAGGGCCTCGCCGACCCGGGACGCGAGGGTGTCCCAGGGGCGGGATTCGACCACGGGCAGAGCGTGCCGGGCCGCCTCACGGGCGAGCCAGTGCGAGTACGCGGCGCTGACCTCGGCACGCTCTGTCTGTACGCCGCTCCCGGGCTCCCGCGAGGCGTAGTTGGCGGTGATCCGCCCGGCATCGCCCTCGTGCACGAACACGGCCCGCACGTGCCGGCCCGCGACGCTCCCCTCGCGGACGGCCCGCGCGGCGGCGGCCGGGGTGAGGTAGTCACCCTCGACCACGGCGGGCACGTCGACCGTGAGGCGGTTGCGCACAATGCCGAGGACGGCGGGCTCCAGGGCGCGGGCGGTGGCGATCTGCAGTTCGAGTACGCGCCCGGCGGACAGCTCCGCGTCGCCCGCCCCGTCGAAGTGGTGCAGGCCCGGATGCTGCTCGGCCGTGGTGATCGCCCGCACCGCCTCGACGACGTCGTCGAACTCGACGACGAAGGCGCCACGTTCCCCGGCGAGCCGGTCCGCCAACCGGCTCTTGCCGACACCGGAGGCACCGCCGATCAGCAAGATGTCCCAGGGGGAGTACGTCACGGGCCGACGGTGTCTTCCAGGGCGCGGCGCGCCGCGCCCTGGGGGTCCGGACGAGGCGGGCTTCCCGTGTGGTTCCCGGCGCCGATCATCGCCAGCAGCGACCCGTGCGTCTCCGCGTCGGCCGCCGCCACGAGGCCGCGGCCCGCGGGCCCGATCGGGGCGCCGTCGATCCCCGTGACCACGCAGCCCGCGGCCCGGCACAGGGCGATACCGGCGGCGAAGTGCACGCTCTCCGAGAGGTCGCCGCCATCGGTGATGTACGCGGCGCGCCTGCCGGCCGCGACCCACGCCAGGGCCAGCGTCGTGGACACGACCCGCGGCCGGAACCGTGCGACGAAGCCGGCGTCGGCCAGCAGGTCCACGGCCCGGAAGCCGGGGGCGTTCGGGAACGGCGGATCGAGGTTGACGTCCACGAGCCGGGTGGCGGACGTGGGCGCCAAGGGGGCGGCGGCTCCCCCGTGTCCCTCGTGCTCCACCCGGGCGGTCGTCCCGTCGGTGCTGAAGACCTCACCGCTGAACGGGTCGGCCACCGCCGCCGCGCCACCGCGCAGCGCGACGTTGACGGCCACGAGCATGGTGCCGACGGCGTAGTTCAACGTCCCGCAAAGGGGGTCCACCAGCCACTGGCGCGGGGCGTCCGCGGCGCCCCGCTGCCCGCCTTCCTCACCGAGCACCGAATCCTGTGGCCGCGCGGCACGGATGACATCGAGGATCGCCTTCTCGGCCGCCACGTCGGCGGCGGTGGCGAAGTCCCCGGCCCCCTTGTCGATCCGGTCGAGCCGCTGCCCGTACATCTCCCGGACCACGTCCGCCCCGGCCCGCGCCCCGGCTGCCGCCACCGCGGCGTCGTCCCACCCCGTGCACGAGTCGCTCACGTCAGGGAGTGTCCATCTCCGTCCCGCTCCCTGCGTACCGAGAAGACCACGAAGCCCGCGCCCAGGCTCAGGAACGCCGTGCCGCCGACCACGTACGGAGTCGAGTCGAAGCCGCCCGTCTCGGCCAGGCGGGACGAGGACGCGGTGGTCTCGTGCTGGGGAGAAGCCCCGTCCGAGGCCGAGGTGGAAGCCGAGGTGGAGGGGTGGTTCTCGCGGGGTGAGTCGGGTGTCGCGGGGGAGGTCGCGTTCGCGGAGGGAACGAAGCACAGGGCGCCGAGGAGGGCTCCCGCGGCGGCGGTGGTCAGCAACGATCGGCGTGCGGACACGGAATCGGATCCCCCTTGTGGCGCTGGCGAATTGGCCGTGTGGGGCGATGCTAATGAAAGGTGCGGGTCGCGGGAAAGTCGCGAGCTTCGGGAGCCGTACGCTCCGACGTATGAGTGGAGACGAGACATCACGGTATGTACGGCTGCGGGTCGAAATGGTCGTCGAGGTGGGTGACGCCGAGAAGCTGACCGGCGCCGCGCTGAGCCGCATCGCCGAGGACGAGCAGATGCCGGGCGAGGAGCGGGCGCACGCCGAGACCGCCGTCCAGGAGGACGTCGCCGAGGCGCTCGCCTACCTCGTGGACCCCTTCGACCTGGTCAGCCAGGTGCCAGGGACCGAGCTCACCCAGGCCTCCTGGAGCAGTGAGCCGGTCGACTACGACCCCGATTCGCCGGACTGGGACCCGGACGAGGATGATGACGCGGAGGACGACGAGCTGTAGCGCCGGATTCGGGTTGAGGAATCCGGAATCGGGAACCCCGGGCAGCAACCGCCGCCCGGGGTTCCGTCGTCTCAGCCTGCACGGTGATCGACGGGAGGGGACCCGGTGCCGACAATCCAGTACCGCGGACGTGGTGTTCCCCACACTCTTCGCGGAAGTGGAACGGGACGAACCGGGCAGGACGTTATGCGGGGTTACGGGGACCTCCGGGACTCTCAGGGCTCTCGGGGTTGACTTCGGGGATTCGGCAACTATGGAGATGCGTGTGATGACGGACAGTGGGCCTCGCAGGCTCGGACGTGGACGCAGGAGCGTCGCGGCCGTGTCCGCCCTGATGGGCGGCGTGCTCGTGCTCTCGGCGTGCAGCAGCGACGACGGCGACAAGGCCTCGGGCGGCAAGGAGTCGCAGAACCAGGTCGACGAGGCGGCGGCCAAGAAGTCCTCCGCGGCCCAGATCAAGATCGCGCCGAAGAACGGCTCCGACAACGCAAGCATCAACAGCGCGGCCAAGGTCACGGTCACCGAGGGCACGCTCACGAACGTGACGATGAAGCCGGCCGACGGCGGCGCCGCCGTCCAGGGGCAGATAGCCGCGGACGGGAAGAGCTGGAAGCCCAGCGGCCAGCTCGAGCGCGCCACGAGGTACAAGATCTCGGCGACCGCCAAGGACTCCGAGGGCCGCAAGGCGCACGAGAACTCGGCGTTCACGACCGTCTCGAAGGCCAACAGCTTCATCGGGAACTTCACGCCCGAGGACGGCTCCACGGTCGGGGTCGGCATGCCCGTGTCGATCAACTTCGACAAGGCGATCACCAACAAGAAGGAAGTGCAGTCCGCGGTCAAGGTGTCGTCCGACAGCGGCCAGGAGATCGTCGGCCACTGGTTCGGGGCGAACCGTCTGGACTTCCGTCCCGAGGACTACTGGAAGGGCAACTCCACCGTCACTCTGAAGCTGAACCTCGACGGCGTCGAGGGTGCCGACGGCGTCTATGGAGTGCAGCAGAAGACCGTCCAGTTCAAGATCGGGCGCAACCAGGTCTCCATCGTCGACGCCAAGACGAAGACGATGAAGGTGACCCGGGACGGCAAGGTCGTGAAGTCCATCCCGATCTCCGCGGGCTCGCCCGAGAACAAGACGTACAACGGCAAGATGGTGATCTCCGAGAAGTTCAAGGAGACCCGCATGGACGGTGCGACCGTCGGGTTCAAGGACGGCGACGGCAAGGGCGAGTACGACATCAAGGACGTGCCGCACGCCATGCGCCTGTCGAACTCCGGCACCTTCATCCACGGCAACTACTGGGGTTCGCCCTCCATCTTCGGCGGCGCCAACACCAGCCACGGCTGCATCGGCCTCCAGGACGCCAAGGGCGCGGGCGACAAGAGCACCCCGGGCTCCTGGTTCTACGAGAACTCCATCACCGGTGACGTCGTCGACGTCCGCAACACCGGCGACAAGGTCATCGCCCCGGACAACGGCCTCAACGGCTGGAACATGGACTGGGCGCAGTGGAAGGCGGGCTCCGCCGTCTGACGGGGCCGGAATTCTTCGTCCCGGCCCGATCAGGCCGGGACGAACACCGCGCTCACGGTGTACGGGCGGTCCATCGTGATCGTCACGTGCTCGGCGGTGATGTCGTGACGCCGGCCGTCGACGACCCAGGCACCCACCTGGTACCCGGCGGCCGGCTTCGCCATGAGGCCGACCGTGGTCCCGGGGGCGTAGGGGCCGTGGACGGCCGGCCGTACCGTGCCGTTCGGGCTCGCTCCGATCGTGAGCGGGTGCCGGGTGCGGGCGATCCGCAGTGAGCGGTAGCCCGCCACGACGGGCGCGGTCCTGCGGGCCAGGGCGGCGTTGTTGTTGTCCTCGTCGCCCAGGGGCTGGCCGTCGACGGTGTTCTCGGTGTTCGAGTACTGGTTGACGGGAGAGCAAGGGGCGCCGCAGCTCTCGGCGTAGGCCATCAGCGAGTGGTGGTCGCGGCGCGGGGTGACCCAGCCGGTCCCGCTGGGGGAGTTGAGCAGCCGCAGGTAGGAACGGCCGGGCCCGTTCCGTTCGAGGGTGGCGCGGTCGTGGAACAGGCCGAGGTTGTGGCCGAGTTCGTGCCCGAGGTTGTACCACTCGACCAGGGACTGGACGTCGACGGCCGAGTAGGCCAGCTCGCTGTCCATACGCCCCCGCGTGGGCAGGCTGGCCTGGCCCGACGAGCCGACGGGGACGTCGTTGACGACGGTGACCAGGTCGACGCCCAGCCGCTCGCGGTGGCGGTGCGCGGCCGCCCCCAGGTCGGGGTCCCGGGGGTCGGAGAGCTTGTCGAGCATGAGGTCGGCCGTCTGGTCGCCGCTGTAGCCGGTGTCGTAACGGTCGACGATGTCGATCCTGGCCGCCACGTCGCTGTCGGCCAGGGCCTGGTTCATATAGGACTCGGCCGTCCCGAGGCGGGCCGCCATCTCCTGCTCGCCGCCGACGCGCCGCACCGCGGCAGGCGTGTGACCGGCCAGGACGTCGATGACGACGGGAGCGGCGGGGTCGGCAGGGGCGCGGTCCGCCAGGGAGTCGTGCAGTTCGCGTGCGGTCCGCTCGTCGAGGGCGGCACCGTCGGGTTCGGGGTGCCGGCGCGCCGCCGGGTCCTCCTCGGTGATCCGCAGCCGCGGCCGCTGCCCCGGCAGGGTGGTGAGGTGGTACGTGCGCGCCCCCAGGTCGACCAGGGCGTCCAGGACGGGCTGGGTGCCGGGGGCGGGCCGGGTGCCGGGGGCGGTCCTGGCGCCGTCGGCGGACCCGCACAGGTGACTCGCCGAGATCACCGCCTGCTGGTCCGGGGCCCCCTTGATGTGGCCGGTCCACGTGACGGTGTCCCCCTCCGCCTCGCGGCCGTCCTGGACGACGCCGAGCCGTACTCCGGGGAAGAGGTCGAGGCGGTGCTCGGCGGCCCGGCCGAAGCCGCCGGAGCCGCCGGAGGCGCACACCCAGTGGTAGTCGGCGAGGTCGAGGCCGACGGTACGTTCTCGCAGCACGTCTTCCCTCAGCACGTCTTCTCTCAGCACGTCGTTCTCGTTCGCGGCGGGGCCGGGGCCCGACGGGTGCGGTTCGGACGTGGCGGCGGCCGTGGTGAGGGACAGGGCGGCGGTGAGGCAGGCCAGCCGGATCGCGCCGCGCGGGCGCAGAGGTCGCGTCGGGATCATGGCGCTTGTCGTTCCACCGCGGAGAGGTACGGCAACCGCCGCCCCGGCCGCGTCACCCGAGCGCGCGCCGCCTGCACTCACACGGCCGCGTCCATTGTGGAATTGGCTTGATCCGGCCAATCGCGGTCAAGGTGCATGCATTTCGGACAGCATCAACTCTGCGCTTCCGCCTCACTATTGAGCAGGTGTTCGCCCCTCGGCATACTGCGATCTCCGAGGGGCTGCAGCCCCTTAACCTCCAGGGGGAGACTTGCACAGACAAGTGAAGAGAGCGTACGGGGCCAGTATCGCCGCGGCGGTCGCCGTGGCACTCGCGGCGGGCATGACCAGCCCCGCGGCCGCGGCACCGGCACCCGTGGGACAGACGGCCGGGGCGGGGGGCCCGCTCGGCGAGGCCGCGGGCAAGGACCGCGTCACGCTGATCACCGGCGACCGTGCCGTCCTCGACGCCGACGGCCGTGTCATCGGGCTCGACCGCGCCAAGGGCCGGGAGCACATACCCGTCCAGGTGCGGCGCAGCGGCGGGCACACGCTGCTGATACCCGCCGACGCCCAGCGCCTGATAGCCGACGGCACCGTCGACCGGCGCCTGTTCGACGTCACGGAGCTGAACAAGAAGCGCAACCGTACGGCCCAGAAGAAGGGCCTCAAGGTCATCGTCGGCTACAAGGGAGCCGCGACGGCTGCCAAGGCCGACGTTCGCTCCGCCGGTGACACCACCGTCCGCAGGACCCTGAAGGCGCTGAACGCCGACGCCGTCAGCACGCCCAAGCAGGACGCGGCCGACCTGTGGGCCGCGCTCACCAGCGGCAAGGGCGGCGCCCGCACCGCCGCGTCCGGCATCAGTCACGTCTGGCTCGACGGTGTCCGCAAGGCGACCCTCGACAAGAGCGTCAAGCAGATCGGCGCCGACAAGGCCTGGGCCGCCGGATACGACGGCAAGGGCGTCAAGATCGCCGTCCTGGACACCGGCGTCGACGCCACGCACCCGGACCTCAAGGACCAGGTGATCGGCGAGAAGAACTTCACGCAGTCGGCCGACGCCAAGGACCGCTACGGCCACGGCACGCACGTCGCGTCCACCGCGGCCGGTACCGGAGCCAAGTCCGGCGGCAAGTTCAAGGGCGTCGCACCCGGCGCCAAGCTGCTCAACGGCAAGGTCCTCGACGACGAGGGTTACGGAGACGACTCCGGGATCATCGCCGGCATGGACTGGGCGGCCGCCGAGGGCGCCGACGTCGTCAACCTCAGCCTCGGCGGCGGCGACACCCCCGGTGTCGACCCCCTCGAAGCGCAGGTCGACAAGCTCTCCGCCGACAAGGGCATCCTCTTCGCCATCTCGGCGGGCAACGACGGCTCGCCCGGTTCGGTCGGTTCGCCGGGCAGCGCGGACTCGGCGCTGACCGTCGGCGCGGTCGACGACAACGACAAGCTGGCGGACTTCTCCAGCCAGGGCCCGCGGGTCGGCGACGGTGCGATCAAGCCCGACGTGACCGCACCCGGCGTCGACATCACCGCCGCCGCCGCGCCCGGCAGCGTCATCGAGAAGGAGGTCGGCCAGAACCCCGAGGGCTATCTGACGATCTCCGGCACCTCGATGGCCGCCCCGCACGTCGCCGGCGCCGCCGCCCTGCTCAAGCAGCAGCACCCCGAGTGGAAGCAGCCCGAGCTGAAGGGCGCCCTGACCGGCTCCACCAAGCCCGGCAAGTACACGCCCTTCCAGCAGGGTTCGGGCCGCATCGCCGTCGACAACGCCCTGAAGCAGACCGTGATCGCCGACCCGGTGTCGGTGAGCTTCGGCACGCAGCAGTGGCCGCACACCGACGACAAGCCGGTCACCAAGAAGGTGACGTACAAGAACCTCGGCAAGGACGACGTCACCCTCGACCTCACGGTGACCGCCACCGACCCCAAGGGCCGCCCCGCCCCCGCCGGGTTCTTCACCCTCGGCGCGAAGAAGGTCACCGTCCCCGCGGGCGGCACCGCCTCCGTCGACATGACGGCCGACTCCAAGCTGGGCGGCACGGTCGACGGCGCCTACTCCGCGTACATCGTGGCGAAGGGCGGCGGCCAGTCCGTGCGCACCGCCGCCGCGGTCGACCGCGAGGTGGAGTCGTACGACGTCACGCTGAAGCACATCGGGCGTGACGGACAGCCGACGAAGCACTACTCCGCCTCCCTCCAGGGCATCCTCGGCGGCGGCGTGGGCACGGACCTGATGCCGTACGACCCGTCCGGCACCGTCAAGGTCCGCGTGCCCAAGGGCAGCTACATCCTCGACTCGAACGTCGCGGTCGACATGGAGAACCTCGACAAGGGCATCGACTGGCTCGCCCAGCCGAAGCTCGACGTCACCAAGAACACCACGGTGACGGTCGACGCGCGGACCGCCAAGCCGGTCGGCGTCACCGTGCCCGCGGCCGACGCCAAGAGTGTGCTGGCCGCGCCCGACTACATGGTCGAGACGCCGAACCTCTCCAGCAGCTTCGGCTGGCTCCTGGAGGAGTACAAGAACTTCCGCACCGGCGCCGTCGGTGCCGCCCCGACCGGCGTCAAGCTCAGCCAGCAGTGGGCGGCCGTCTGGACCAAGGGCGACAACACCGAGTACAACACCCTCGCGGGTGGCGCGGTGAAGCAGCTCGCCACCGGCTACACCAAGAAGTACAAGGCGAGTGAGCTGGCCACGGTCAAGGCCGGTCTCGGCGCCTCCACGAGCGGCAAGAAGGGTTCGCTGCGCGCGGCCGGTGAGCTGCCCGACACCAGCGGCACCTGGTCCATCTCCGTTCCGACGAAGCTGCGCACCAACCGCACGGTGTACGTGTCCACCGCCGACAAGGTGAAGTGGGGCCTGGAGTTCGAGCAGAACGGCCCGGACGACGCCGAGGGCTGGCCGACGACCGAGGCCGTGTACAGCCTGGGCACCCCGCAGACCTTCAAGGCGGGCCAGAGCTACGACAAGACGTTCAACACGGCCGTCTTCGGTCCGCGCATCGGCGGTGAGTTCGGCGTCCACCGGGACGGCAACGAGATCACGGGTTACCTCCCGCTGTTCGCCGACGGCAAGACGCACGTGGGGTCCTCGCTCTACACCTCGGTGAAGACGACGCTGTCCCGCAACGGCACCCAGATCGGCGAGAACGACGACCCGCTGGTCGGCGACAAGCCGTTCAAGGTTCCGTCGGCCGACGCCGAGTACAAGCTGTCGACGTCGGTGAAGCGCAGCGTCAAGGTGGCCGCGGCCTCCACGCGCATCGACGCGAGCTTCACGTTCCGCTCCAAGAAGGTGGAGAGCGCGAAGCTCCCCGTCTCCACGGCGCGGTTCAGCCCCGCGGTCGACCTGAGCAGCAGGGCGGAGGCCGGCAAGAAGCAGTACGTGCCGGTCAAGGTCCTGGGTGCGGCGGCCGGCGCCAACCTCAAGTCGCTCACGGCGTACGTCTCGTACGACTACGGGCAGACCTGGGAGAAGGCCAAGGTCACCAACGGGAAGATCCACGTGAAGAACCCGGCGAAGGACAAGGGCATCTCGTTCCACGCCAAGATCACGGACAAGAAGGGCAACAAGTCGACGCTGTCGATCTACAACGCGTACTACGGCAAGTAGGCACCTAGGGGTGCGGGGCCGTTAGGCCCCCGCCTCTGCCGGCGCGGCGCCGAAGGGACTGTCGATCACGTATCGCCAGAACCCGTCGGCGCCGCGTCGTGCACCCTGCGCGGCCGCTGGACCACGCTCGTGGTCCGCGAACTGCTGCGCCGCGAGACCCAGGCGTACGGCGAACCGGCCGCCGCTACGGACTCACGCCGCACGGGAAGGGGCTGGCGACGGTGTTGCAGGCCCTGTGGGACCGGGATGCCGCTGCGCCTACTGTGTCCCCATGACGGAGATCACGAAGCACGAGAGCGGCACCGGTGCCGGCCAGGAACCGCTGCCCAAGGCCGAGTTCGCCTTCCCCGGACCGCTGCGCGACCAGCTGGTGGCGGCCATCCTCGACGGGTCCAAGACCTCGACGACGGGGCTGCTCATCGGCTACGAACGGGACGGCGAACCGCTGCCCGTCGTGGGGGAGCGTGCCGCCGTCGTCGACTCCGACGACCGGCCCGTCGCCGTCATCGAGGTCACGGACGTCCGCGTCGCGCCGCTCGGCGAAGTGGACCTCGCCCACGCCGTGGACGAGGGCGAGGGGTTCACCACCGTCGCCCAGTGGCGCGCGGGGCACGAGGAGTTCTGGCACAGTCCGGAGCTGCGGGCCGAGCTCGGCGACGACGGCTTCACCGTGGACGACGCGACACCGCTCGTCCTGGAGCGGTTCCGGCTCGTCGCCGACCTGCGGGAGAAGTGACCGGCCGTGCCCTTCGCCCGCGCGGCCGACGGAACCGCCCTCCACTATCAACTGCACGGTTCCGGCGAACCGTTGGTGCTGATCGCCGGACAGTCCAACAACCACCACTGGTGGGACCCGGTGCGGGACGACTTCGCCGCCCGCTTCACCACCGTCGTCCTCGACCACCGCGGCACCGGCGACAGCGACCGCCCGGACACCGACACGTACAGCACCCCGAACTTCGCCCGTGACGTGCTCGCCGTCCTCGACCACGCGGGCATCGACCGCGCCCACGTCTACGGCACGTCCATGGGCGGCCGTATCGCCCAGTGGCTCGCCGCCGACCACCCGGCCCGCGTCGTCCGCCTCGTCCTCGGCTGTACCTCGCCCGGCGGCCCGCACGGCGTCGAGCGCGGCCCGGAGGTCCGCTCGGCCCTGACCCAGGACGACCCGGACGCCGTGCGCCGCGCCCTGCTGGAGCTGATGTACACCCCGGCCTGGCTCGCCGAACAGGAACGGGCCCACCCCGGGCGGACGTTCCACACCCTGGGTGACGCGACCATGCCCGCGTACGCCCGCCGCCGCCATCTGCGGGCCAGCTCCCGCCACGACGCCTGGGACGCGCTGGCGCGGATCGAGGCGCCGACGCTCGTCGTCCACGGCACGGACGACACGTTCAACCCGGCCGCCAACGCCCCGCTGCTCGCCGCCCGCATCCCGGACGCCAGGACCCTGCTCGTGCCCGGCGCCCGGCACGCGTACTTCGAGGAGTTCGCGGACGTCGCCACCGCGCCTGTGCTCGCCTTCCTGGCTCAGTCCCCGCTGCCGTAGGGCTTGGTGATGATCTCCAGGCTGTGGCCGTTCGGGTCCTCCCAGTAGAGGCCGCGGCCGCCGTCGTTCGTGTTGATCTCGTTGGCGCGCCGGTGGTACGGGTCGGCCCAGTAGGTCAGGCCGCGGTCCTTGATGCGCCCGAAGATGTTGTCGAACTCGTCGTCCGAGACGAGGAAGGCGTAGTGCTGCGGCACGAACGGGCCGCCGTCGCCCTCGTAGAAGTCGAGGGTCACGCCGTTGGGGATCTCCACGGGGAAGAAGGGGCCGTACTGGGGGCCGACCTCCAGCCCCAGAATGTCCGCGAGGAACTGGGCGGACGCCTTCTTGTCCTCGGCTGCGACGATGGTGTGGTTCAGCTCGATCGACATCGTGCGACCTCCTCGTTGATCCGTGAATCCCGCTGTGCGGCGGTGACACGGACCACGTTAGGAGCGGGCGCACGGCCCCGGTATCGGCCACGGGGCCCAGCCCGCTGCACCTTGCGGACTAGGCCCCGTGCCCGAGACGAGATCAGGCCACACGCACGTCAGATCGTCGCGGTGTCGATCACGAAGCGGTAGCGCACGTCGCTGGCGAGGACCCGCTCGTACGCCTCGTTGATCTGGTCGGCGCGGATCAGCTCGATCTCCGAGCCGAGCCCGTGCGCCGCGCAGAAGTCCAGCATCTCCTGCGTCTCCTGGATGCCGCCGATCATGGAGCCCGCGAGGGTCTTGCCGCCGCCGATCACGGAGAAGAGGTTGAGGGAGACCGGCTCCTCCGGGGCGCCGACGTTCACGAAGGCGCCCTCCGAACGCAGCAGGCCCAGGTACTTGTCCAGCGGCAGCGGCGCGGAGACCGTCGAGAGGATCAGGTCGAAGGAGCCCGCCAGCTGCTCGAAGGTGGCGTCGTCGCTGGTCGCGTAGTAGTGGTCGGCGCCCAGCTTCAGGCCGTCGTCCTTCTTGCGCAGGGACTGCGACAGGACGGTCACCTCGGCACCCATGGCGTGCGCGATCTTGACGGCCATGTGGCCGAGACCGCCCAGACCCACGATGGCGATCTTCTTGCCGGGGCCCGCCTGCCAGCGGTGCAGCGGCGAGTACGTCGTGATGCCGGCGCACAGCAGCGGCGCGGCCACGTCGAGGGAGAGCCCGTCGGGAATGCGGACGGTGAACGCCTCGTCCACGACGATGTGCGTGGAGTAACCGCCGTAGGTCGGCTCGCCGTCCTTGCCGAGCCCGTTGTACGTCGGGACGTTGCCCTGCACGCAGTACTGCTCCAGGCCGGCCTTGCAGTTCTCGCACTCGCGGCAGGAGTCGACCATGCAGCCGACACCGACGCGGTCACCCACGGCGAACTTGGTGACACCGGCGCCGACCTCGGTGACGACACCGGCGATCTCGTGGCCGGGCACCATCGGGTAGATGCCCTCGCCCCAGCCGTCGCGGGCCTGGTGGATGTCCGAATGGCAGATACCGGCGTACTTGATGTCGATCAGGACGTCGGACTCGCCGACGGCGCGGCGCGGCACGGTGGTCCGCTCCAGGGGCGCCTCGGGGGCGGGAGCGGCGTAGGCGGAAACGGTGGTGATCTGCTCAGTCATGTCATCGAGGCTGCCACTGACCTGCGACGTCACCCAGACACCCGTTCTGCCTACGACCACTGTGCCTACCACTGGCGGGGTCAGGCTCGCGGACGTACGACCCTGGATACTGGACATATGGACGACGACAACAACGTGGGCGATGGGCAGCCCGGGGCCCGGCCGCTGGACAGCAGGGCCGAGCTGAGCGAGTTCCTGCGCACCCGCAGGGCGCGGCTGCAGCCCCAGGACGTCGGCCTGCCGAACTTCGGACGACACCGCAGGGTGCCAGGACTGCGCCGCGAAGAGCTCGCACAGCTCGCCGGGGTCTCCGTCGCGTACTACACACGCCTCGAACAGGGCAACGGCCGCAACGTCTCCGCCGAGGTGCTCGACGCCATCGCGCGCGCCCTGCGGCTGACCGACGCCGAGCAGGCCCACCTGACGCGCCTCGCGAAGCCGAAGGCCCTCAAGAAGAAGCGGGCGACGCGCCAGCAGCACATGCGTCCCGCGCTCCAGCAGCTCCTCGACACCGTCGTGACCGTGCCCGCGTACGTGGTCGGCCGCCGCTCCGACATCCTCGGCTGGAACGCGCTCGCCGCGGCGCTCTTCGGCGACTGGGGCGAGCTCGCGCCCGCCGAGCGGAACTGGGCGCGCATCTGCTTCCTCGACCCGCGCTCGCGCGAGCTCTTCATGGACTGGGACAAGAAGGCGTCGGACATCGTCAGCTACCTCCGCATGGACGCGGGCTGCTACCCCAACGACCCGGAGCTGTCCTCCCTGGTCGGCGAACTCTCCGTGAAGAGCGAGGAGTTCAGGAGCCTGTGGGCCACGCACGACGTCCGCGAGAAGGGCCACGGCGTCAAGCGCCTGCGGCATCCGCTGGTGGGCGAACTGACGCTCTCGTTCGAGACGCTGCGGCTGCCGGACGACTGCGACCAGTCGCTGCTGATGTACCACGCGGAGCCGGACTCGGCGTCGGCGCAGGCGCTGCGGCTGCTCGCCAGCTGGGGCCGGGACGCGTCGTCGGTGGGCGCGGCGAGGAAGTGAACCGCCGGACAGGCCCGGGGAGGTCCGTGATTTCGCGGGGGGCGGAACCCCGCACGCTGCGCGGACGGCTGTCCCGCTCCTAGGCTGAGGAAGTGAGCAGCCAAGAGCGCCAGAAGGCGAACGAAGCCCGCGTCATCCACCTGCGCCCGCTCAAGGCGGCGCCGAACCCCGCACAGCCGGGCCGGTCCGGAGAGGCCAAGGAGCCCCTGTGGCGCGACGTCGTCGGAGACGTCCTGCGCACCGAGCGCCTCGCACAGGAGCGCACCCTCAAGGACGTGTCAGACGCCGCCCGGATCTCCATGCCCTACCTCTCCGAGGTGGAGCGCGGCCGCAAGGAGGCCTCGTCCGAGGTCCTCGCGGCCGCCGCCCAGGCACTCGGCCTCGGCCTGTCCGACGTGCTGTCCCTCGCCCAGACGCGCCTGGCCGGCCTTCCCCGCGCGAGGCCGGCCAGGGCGTCGTACCAGGCCGAAGTGCGCCTGGCCGCTTGACGGCGGGGCCCTGC
Organism: Streptomyces sp. NPDC093510; assembly: GCF_040683555.1. NCBI lineage: Bacteria > Bacillati > Actinomycetota > Actinomycetes > Kitasatosporales > Streptomycetaceae > Streptomyces > Streptomyces sp. NPDC093510. The sequence goes on along the minus strand of NZ_JBFBEE010000031.1, from coordinate 52,024 downwards.
CCGCCGCCGCTCAGGCCGCGACGGGCAGGGCGCGCCTGCTGAGCACCTGATCGGCGAGCCCGTACGCGACCGCCTCCTGCGCGGTGAACACCTTGTCGCGGTCCATGTCGGCGCGCAGCGTGGCGACGTCGTGGTGCGTGTGGTGGGCGAGGACCTCCTCGACCTGCGAGCGGATGCGGAGCATCTCCTTCGCCTCCAGGGCGAGGTCGGACACCGTGCCCTGCCGCCCGCGGCTCGCGGGCTGCCCGAGCAGCACGCGCGCGTGGTCGAGGACGAACCGCCGCCCCGGGTCGCCGCCGGCGAGCAGCACGGCGGCCGTCGACGCGGCCTGGCCGACGCAGAACGTCGAGATCGGCGCGGAGATGAAGCTCATGGTGTCGTAGATGGCCATGAGCGAAGTGAAGGAACCCCCCGGCGAGTTGATGTAGACGGCGACCTCGCGCTCGGGGGCGGAGGACTCGAGGTGCAGCAGCTGCGCGATGACGACGTTGGCGACGCCGTCGTCGATCTCGGTCCCAAGGAAGATGATCCGTTCCGACAGCAGTCGGCTGTAGACGTCGTACGCCCGCTCGCCCCCCTGCGGAGTGCGCTCGATGACGGTGGGAATGGTGTACTGACTCATTTCTGTCTCCCCCTCAGATCCCGAGCCCGATACGCCGCTTGCTGCCCGCGGGCCGGACGTCCTCCAGTGACGCGACCACGTGGTCGACCATCCCGTACTCCTTGGCCTGCTCGGCCGTGAACCAGCGGTCCCGGTCGCCGTCCCGCGAGATCGTCTCCTCGCTCTGCCCGGTGTGCTCGGCGGTGAGCCGCTCGATGGTCCGCTTCGTGAACTCCAGGTTCTCCGCCTGGATGGCGATGTCGGCGGTGGTGCCGCCGATGCCGGCGGACGGCTGGTGCATCATGATCCGCGCGTTGGGCAGCGCGAACCGCTTCCCCGCGGTGCCGACGCTGAGCAGGAACTGACCCATGCTGGCGGCGAATCCCATGGCGAGCGTGGCCACGTCGTTCGGGATGAGCCGCATGGTGTCGTAGATGGCGAGCCCCGCGGTCACGGACCCGCCCGGACTGTTGATGTAGAGGGAGATGTCGGTCTTCGAATCCTCCGCCGACAGCAACAGCATCTGCGCGCACACGCGGTTGGCGGACACCTCGTCGACCTGCGTCCCGAGGAACACGATCCGCTGGTTGAGCAGTTGCGCGGCGAGATGGTCGTCGAACCGCGACGGAGCGGTCTCCCCGTCCTCACCCCGCGGCCGCGCCCCCGAGTCCCAGCCGCTGTCGAGCCCTGTCATCGCGCCTCCTTGAAGTCCCGCGGCCGTCAAGACCGCGCCATGGCTTCACTGTTGCCCGACGCAGGCACGGCTGTCCGAAATCTCGGCCGACAGCAGATTCGCTGCGGGCAGAGGGGGCCCGGGGTGGGGGCGGCTCTTGAGGGGGCGGGCATTGTCAGTGGGCCTGAGTACGCTGCCGACGCGGTGCGCAGGGGCAGGTGAACGCCGTGCACGGGGTGGACGCGGGCAGGAGCCCGTGACGCGAGGGGAGAGACACATGATGATCGCCGTCATCGCGGCTGTCGCCGCTGTCGCCGCGGCGGCCATCGCGGCCTGGGCGACGCTCCGGGCCAGGAGGAAGCCCGCCGGCAGGCTCAGGGTGGACGTCATGGTGACCGACGCGTCAGCTGTCCTCACGGACCAGGAGGCCGGGGTGAGAGTCCTCGACGAGCTGGTCCCCGACCGCCCTGTCCTCGATGTGGCCGTGCACAACGACGGGGGCCAGAGCTGCCTCGTGCGCCGGCTGTCCTTGGAGGTGGAGGGGCTCGTCCACGTGCCGGCGCTGGACCCGCCCCTGGTGGTCGACCTGCCGGGCGGACCGCTCACCGAGCCGCTGCCCGTCCGGGAGCGCAGACTCGGTCCCAGCGGCTCCTACCGTTTCGGTTTCCCTTTGCGGGAGGGCCACCATGCGCGGGGCGTCAGCCAGCAGGTGGCGGCCGGCGAGGACGACAGGTTCCTGGTGTGCCTGGTGGCGCAGGAGGCGGTGCGGGGCCAGGACTTCTACCGGGTGACGCTCTCCCTCGACTGCGGCAGGACCAGGCGGGGGAGGAAGCGGCAACCGGTTACGTGGGGCCCGCTCGTGGTCGCGGCGCACGGCCTGCCGGACTTCGAGACGCCGGAGGCGGTCAGAGAGCGCCTGAACCGCATCACCGACCGCGCCCGGGAACTGGCGCCGGGCGGCGGCGACGGCGTATGCGTGATCTTCAACGCCATGGCCCATCCGCTGCGGACGGCGATGGAGGACTACGTCGCCTTGTACGAGGCCAAGCTGAAGCTCCTGGAAGCGGTGCTCGGGCAGTGCCGGGAGCACATGACGGACAGGACGCCGGTCGAGACCCGGCTCACCGCCATCGGGACCGCCCTCAGCGAGGTGCAGGGCCTGTACGGGCACGCCGCCACGCTCAGGGCCTCAGCGGGTCATCCCTGAGGCCGAGCGCGGCGGGCCCCAGCCGTACCGGAGCGGAATCGGACCCTCAGTCACCGGCAGGAGCGATCCCCGTCGGGCACGCCCGCCCCCAGTTCGTCTCCGACGGGGCGTCGAGCGTCGCGCCCGTGCCGCCGATGCCGCAGTAGCCGTCGGGGTTCTTGTCCAGGTACTGCTGGTGGTACGGCTCGGCCGGCCAGAACGGGCGGGGGTCGGCCGGGAGGACCGTCGTCGTGATCCTGTCGTAGCCGGCGGCCGTCAGGACCTGCTGGTAAGCCGCAAGGGACGCGGTCGCCGTCTCCTCCTGCGCGGGGGAGTGCGTGTAGATCGCCGAGCGGTACTGCGTGCCGACGTCGTTGCCCTGGCGGAAGCCCTGCGTGGGGTTGTGGGACTCCCAGAACAGCTTGAGGAGCTCGGCGTACGTGACCTTGGACGGGTCGAAGACGACGCGGACCGCCTCCGTGTGACCGGTCAGGCCGGAGCACACCTCTTCGTAGGAGGGGTTTTCCGTGAAGCCGCCCTGGTAGCCGACGTACGTCGTCCAGACGCCCTCGGTCTGCCAGAACTTGCGCTCCGCGCCCCAGAAGCAGCCGAGCGCGAAGTCCGCGGTCTCCAGACCGTCGGGGTAGGGGCCGAGCAGCGGGTTGCCGAGGACCGTGTGGCGGGAGGGGACCTCGAATTCCGGGGTGGCCCGGCCCTTCAGGGCCTGCTCGGGGGTGGGGAGCTCGGGCGTGCGGCCGAAGATCATGCGGGTCTCCTCGTGGGTGACAGGGGTCTACGGGGGCAACGTAGGGGCGGGGCGTCGCATTCCGGCCGGTCCCATTCAGGCCGGTCCCAGCGCTTCCGTCAGTGCGGGAGCGTCGCCGGGCTGCCGCCGTTCGCCTCGTAGCCCGCGACGGCCAGGGCGCGGTACACCGCGTAGTCCGAGGCGGGGTCCGCGGACAGGGTCCAGGGCAGCGCGCCGACGTGGCCGTCCACGTGCACCAGCTGGTTCATGGCCTCCGCCCAGCGCTCGCAGCGGACCAGGAAGAAGACCAGGAGGTGGCGGACGTGCGCCAGCATCGGGTCGTCCGCGCGCGCGGCGTGCACCGCGAACATCGCGCCCTCGACGGCCTTGGTGACGACCTCGCTCTCGTAGAACCCCCGCACGAGGTTGACCTCGGGCAGGTGCTCGTAGACCGCGAAGAGGGGGAGCGCCGCGAGCAGGGAGCCGCGGGGGGCGCGGGCGGCCGCGGCCTCCGCGAAGTCGTACGCGAGGTCGCGGGAGCCGTGCCACTTCTCGCACCAGTAGTGCAGCGCCGCCAGATGCGCGCCCATGTGCGCGGGCGCGCGGTCCAGGATCTTCAGCCACAGCTGCTCGAACTCCTCGCGGGGGTACGCGAGTCCGCGCGCGATGGAGAGCTCGATGATGTACGGCACCGGGTCGCCGGGGGAGAGCAGCGCGGCCTGCGCGCACGTCTCCTTCGCCTCCTCCAGGATGATCCGGAACTCGTCCGTCCCCTGCACCGCCGTGCGCCACGCCTGCTGGACGAGGAACTCCGCGTGCACCGCGGCGCCGCCCGCGTCCTTGGGCGCCTCGGCACGCCACACCCGCAGCCACTGCCCGCCCGGGTTGTCGCTGACCCCGCCGGGCCGCTGCTGGAGCTCCAGCGAGGCCGCGCCCGCGAAGGCCTGCACGCGCTGCCAGCGCCGCTCGCCGTGCGTCTCCGTGCCGACGAGGAGCTGCGAGGCGGCCTTCCACTCCTGTGTGCGCTGCACGAGGTCGAGCACTTCGAGGAGATCGGTGTCCGGTCCCGGCATGCGGATGTCCAGCTCCTCCTGGCGCAGGAAGCCGTAGTTCGCCGGGTCCGCGGCGTCCGGCGAGCCGGGGGCCACCTGCCGGATTCCGCCGCGCCTGCGCAGCAGTACGGGCCCCAGGACCGCACCGATCATGATCACCGCGAACAGGAACCAGAGAATCTCCATGACACAAGCGAACCAGACGCGTCGGACAATTGGCCAACCTGCCGGGACGTACCCGGACCGACCCGGCAGAAGGGCGCCCGCGCGGACTACGCTCAGGCCGCATGAGTGACTCGCACAGCACGCAGAGCTTCGAGACCGTGGCGATCCACGCGGGCAACACCGCCGACCCCCTCACCGGCGCCGTCGTCCCGCCCATCTACCAGGTCTCGACCTACAAGCAGGACGGCGTCGGGGGCCTGCGCGGCGGCTATGAGTACAGCCGCAGCGCCAACCCGACGAGGACCGCCCTCGAAGAGAACCTGGCCGCGCTGGAGGGCGGCCGGCGCGGACTCGCCTTCGCGTCCGGACTGGCGGCCGAGGACTGCCTGCTCCGCACGCTGCTCAGCCCGGGTGACCACGTCGTCATCCCCAACGACGCGTACGGCGGCACCTTCCGCCTGTTCGCCAAGGTCGTGTCGCGGTGGGGTGTGGAGTGGTCGGTGGCCGACACCTCCGACCCGGAGGCCGTGCGGGCCGCGCTGACCGACCGTACGAAGGCGATCTGGGTGGAGACCCCCTCCAACCCGCTGCTCGGCATCACGGACATCGCCGCCGTCGCGCAGATCGCCCGCGAGGCCGGCGTGCGCCTCGTCGTCGACAACACCTTCGCGAGCCCCTACCTCCAGCAGCCGCTGGCGCTCGGCGCGGACGTCGTCGTGCACTCCATGACGAAGTACATGGGCGGCCACTCGGACGTCGTCGGCGGCGCGCTCGTCGTCGACGACGCGGAGCTGGGTGAGGAGCTGGCGTACCACCAGAACGCGATGGGTGCCGTCGCCGGGCCGTTCGACGCCTGGCTGGTGCTGCGCGGCATCAAGACCCTCGCGGTCCGCATGGACCGGCACAGCGAGAACGCCACCAAGGTCACCGAGATGCTGACCCGGCACGCGCGCGTGAGCCGCGTTCTCTACCCGGGCCTTCCGGAGCACCCCGGTCACGAGATCGCCGCCAAGCAGATGCGGTCCTTCGGCGGCATGGTGTCGTTCCGGGTCGAGGGCGGCGAGGAGGCGGCCGTCGAGGTCTGCAACCGCGCCAAGCTGTTCACCCTCGGCGAGTCCCTCGGCGGCGTCGAGTCGCTGATCGAGCACCCGGGCCGCATGACGCACGCCTCGGTGGCGGGCTCGGCCCTGGAGGTCCCGGCGGACCTCGTGCGTCTCTCCGTGGGCATCGAGTCGGCGGACGACCTCATCGCCGACCTCCAGCAGGCGCTGGGCTAGAGCCCCGGCAGGCCCGCCGTCACCAGCGGGTCAGGGGTGGAGTCGTGTCCGACGGCGGCTCCACCCACGGCTGGGCGAGCGACGCCCACACGGCGAACGCGACCACGGCGGCGAACAACAGGGTCCACAGGACCCGTCGTGCCGCCCTGCGCCGCCGCAGGGCCCGCCCGCCCCGCCGTACCGCGTCGTCGTGGAGCTCGGGCGGCACGGCGGGCGTCGGGCCCTCCAGAAGGCGCCGGATCGCCTGCTCCTTGCGTTCGTACTGACTCATGAGGGCGCCGCCCCGATCGGCGCCCCGGCCGGCGCGGGACCGCGCGGCGGGTGCAGGACCGTCGCCGTCGCGCGGGCGCAGATCGCCGCGACCCGGTCGGCGGGCAGGCCGAGGAGCGCCGCCGTCTGCTCCTCGGCGACGCCCTCGTACACCCGCAGGACGAGAATCAGCCGCTCCTGGGGGCTGAGCCGGGCCAGGACCCCGCCGTGGCCGCGATGGCGGCGCCAGGCGGCGCGGCCGAAGCGGAGGGCGACCTGCTGGCGGGTGCGGTCGTACGGGTCCTCGCCGCGCAGCCGGTCCCACGACGCGTAGGTGTGCGCGAGGGCGGCGGTCAGCAGGGCACGCGCGCGTGGGTTGCCGTCCGGGGGTTCGGCGGTGAGCAGTGTCGCGGCATGCAGGAGCCGCCCTGCCGCGCCCGCGACGAACGCCTCGAACTCCCGGGCACGGCGGGCGTTCCGCAACGCCTGCCGCTCTCGCACCGCGCCTCCCGGCCGGAGGCCACGAGCAAGGGGCCTCCGGTCTCATATGAGGCCAGACGCGGGGCCGGGGTCAAGACTCCGGAGTGGCCGGAACTTCTCCCCCGGATGCAGGCTGCGACGTCTGCCGCGCCGAAAGGGCGGAATTGAAGCGTGTGAGGAGCGCGCAGAAGCTCTCGCGCTCCTCCGGGTCCCAGTCCTGCGTCAGCTCGGCCATCAGCTCGCGCCGCGAGGAGCGCACCTCGTCGAGCCTGGCCTGGCCGCGCGGAGAGAGCTGGAGCACCACGGCGCGGCCGTCCTCGGGGTGCGAGGTGCGCTTGACGAGCCCGGTGTCGACCAGCGGGGCGACCTGCCGTGTGACGGTCGAGGAGTCGATGCCCATGCTCGCCGCGAGCGCCTTGACGCCCATCGGCCCTTCCTTGTCGAGACGGTTGAGCAGCAGATACGCGGCGCGGTCCATGGAATTGCGGACCTGTCCTACGCCGCCGAGGCGTGTCTGCTCCGCACGGCGGGCGAAGACCGCCACCTGGTGCTGGAGGCTGTCCAGGAGGCCGGGGTCGCTGGCGGTCGTCATGTCCGGAGTTGTGGGCATGGCCGGGGGCTCACTTCATGCGAGGGCAGTGGGTTGGGGGACAGGGTACGCGGCCGCGGCGCGTACCGTACCTGCGCTGCGCAAACCCACGCACATAACGGTCTCGTCCCTTGGTCGTCGCAGGAGGACTCGGGCGCCGGCTGCAAGACTTGCCGTCATGAGCTACCGCACGCCTGACTCCTTGCCGACGGTCACCCTCGACGACGTGCGCGGCGCGCAGAAGATGCTCTCCGGAGTGGCCCGGATGACGGCGATGGAGGGCAGCAGGCACCTGTCCCACCTGGTCGGGGCGCCGGTGCACCTCAAGTGCGAGAACCTCCAGCGGACCGGGTCCTTCAAGCTCCGCGGCGCGTACGTGCGGATCGCGGGCCTGCTCCCCGAGGAGCGCGCCGCAGGTGTCGTCGCCGCGAGCGCGGGCAATCACGCGCAGGGCGTGGCGCTGGCCTCCTCGCTCCTCGGCGTGCGCTCCACGGTCTTCATGCCGGCCGGTGCGCCGCTGCCCAAGGTCGCGGCGACGCGGGACTACGGAGCGGAGGTGCGGCTGCACGGCCAGGTGGTCGACGAGACGCTGGCCGCCGCGCAGGAGTACGCGCGGGAGACGGGCGCCGTCTTCATTCACCCCTTCGATCACCCGGACATCATCGCGGGGCAGGGCACGGTCGGCCTGGAGGTCCTGGAGCAGTGCCCGGAGGTGCGCACCCTCGTCGTCGGTGTCGGGGGAGGCGGTCTCGCGGCGGGCGTCGCGGTCGCGGTGAAGGCGCTGCGCCCGGACGTGCAGGTGATCGGCGTGCAGGCGGCGGGGTCCGCGGCCTATCCGCCCTCGCTGGCCGCCGGGCACCCGGTGTCGGTCCAGAGCCCCGCGACGATGGCCGACGGAATCAAGGTCGGCCGCCCCGGCGACGTACCGTTCCAGCTGATCGAGGACCTGGTCGACGATGTCGTCACGGTCTCCGAGGACGAGCTCTCCAGTGCCCTGCTGCTGTGCCTGGAGCGGGCCAAGATGGTCGTGGAACCGGCCGGCGCCAGTCCGGTCGCGGCGCTCCTGAGCGACCCGAAGGCGTTCGAGGGGCCGGTGGTGGCGCTGCTGTCCGGTGGCAATGTGGACCCGCTCCTGATGCAGCGCATCCTGCGGCAGGGCATGGCGGCGGCCGGGCGCTACCTGTCGTTGCGGCTGCGCCTGACGGACCGTCCCGGTGCGCTGGCCACGCTCCTCGGCGTGCTGTCGGAGGTGGACGCCAACGTCCTCGACATCAGCCACGTGCGCACCGATCCCCGGCTCGGGATCACGGAGGCGGAGGTGGAGCTGCACCTGGAGACGAAGGGCCCCGAGCACTGTGCCGAGGTGGGGGCGGCGCTGCGGACGGCGGGGTACACGGTCATCGGCTGAGGTGCCGGCGCCCGTCGGATGACGCCTGCGGGAGCGGTCCGGGACCGTCTTTGGAAAATCAGGTGAGCCGACGCGATGTATCGCGTTAGGGTGTGGTCCGCGTCACCTGCCGCCGGGCGAGTGAAGTCCGGCAAATCTAAGCTTTCCGTAGGAAGTCACCGGAAGTAACCCACCCAGGGGAGAACCCACATGCCAGGCGCCATCTACGCCGAAGGTCTGGTGAAGACCTTCGGTGACGTACGGGCTCTGGACGGCGTCGATCTGGATGTCCCGGAAGGTACCGTGCTCGGCCTCCTGGGGCCGAACGGCGCGGGCAAGACCACGGCGGTCCGCTGCCTGACCACGCTGCTCACACCGGACAGCGGCAAGGCGGTCGTCGCGGGCATCGACGTCCTCAAGCACCCCAACGAAGTGCGGCGCTCGATCGGCCTCTCCGGCCAGTTCGCCGCCGTGGACGAGTATCTGACGGGCCGTGAGAACCTCCAGATGGTCGGCCAGCTCTACCAGATGCGGGCCAAGGAGGCGAAGGCCAGGGCGGGCGAACTGCTCGACCGGTTCAACCTCGCCGACGCCGCCGACCGCCCCTCCAAGACGTACTCGGGAGGCATGCGCCGCCGGCTCGACCTCGCCGCGGCGCTCGTCGTCTCGCCGCCCGTGATGTTCATGGACGAGCCGACCACCGGCCTCGACCCGCGCAACCGCCAGCAGCTGTGGGAGGTCATCCAGGAACTCGTCTCGGGGGGTACGACGCTGCTCCTCACCACCCAGTACCTCGAAGAGGCCGACCACCTGGCGCACGACATCTGCGTCGTCGACCACGGCCGCGTCATCGCCCGCGGCACCTCCGACCAGCTCAAGGCGCAGACCGGCGGCGAGCGCGTCGAGGTCGTGGTGCACGACCGCGAGCACATCGCCACCGCCTCCGAGGTGCTGCACGGCTTCGGCAAGGGCGAGGTCGCCGTCGCCGACCACACCCGCAAGCTGACGGTCCCCGTCGCGGGCGGCGCCAAGCTGCTCGCGGAGGTCATCCGCGAGCTGGACACCCGCGGCATCGAGATCGACGACATCGGCCTGCGCCGCCCGACCCTGGACGACGTCTTCATCTCCCTCACCGGACACGTCGCCGAGCTGGCCGACGAGGGCAACGGAAAGGAGACCGGCAAGTGAGCACCGTCACCGACGCCGTGCGCACGACGGCACCCCGGCCCGCAGGCGGCATCGGCCAGTCCGTCAGGGACTCCCTGGTCGTCGCCAAGCGCAACCTGATCCGGATGTCACGCATCCCGGAGATGGTCATCTTCGGCCTGATCCAGCCGATCATGTTCGTGGTGCTGTTCAGCTATGTGTTCGGCGGCTCCATGATGATCGGCAACAGCACCGATCCGGCGGACTACCGCAACTTCCTGATGGCCGGCATCTTCGCGCAGACCGTCACCTTCGCCACCGCGGGCGCGGGCGCCGGCATCGCCGACGACATGCACAAGGGCCTCATCGACCGCTTCCGGTCGCTGCCCATGGCGCGCGGCGCGGTCCTCACCGGCCGCACCATCGCCGACCTCGTACAGACCGCGCTGACCCTGCTGGTCCTCGCGATCGTGGCGCTCCTCGTCGGCTGGCGCATCCACGAGGGGATCGGCAAGGCCCTCGGCGCGTTCGGCCTGCTGCTCCTCCTCGGCTATGCCTTCACCTGGGTCGGCGCGCTCATCGGCCTCTCGGTCCGCACCCCGGAGGCGGCCACTTCGGGTGGCCTGATCTGGCTCTTCCCGGTCACGTTCATCTCGAACGCGTTCGTGGACTCCAGCAAGATGACGCCCTGGCTGCGGCACGTCGCCGACTGGAACCCCTTCAGCGCGACCGTCCAGGCCTGCCGCGAGCTCTTCGGCAACCCCGGGGTGTCCCCGTCCGACGCCTGGCCCATGCAGCACCCCGTCTGGGCCTCGGTGATCTACTCGGTCCTGATCATCCTGATCTTCCGCACCCTCTCGGTCCGCAAGTACCGCTCGGCGACGGCCTGATCGGACATGACGGAGCCCCCGGCACTCAGGGTGCCGGGGGCTCGGTCGTGGCCGGAGCTCCGAGAGAGCGCTAGGCCGCGTACGGCTTGGCCGCGAGGATCTTCACGGAGGCGAACTTGCCGTTCGGCAGTTCGTACTCCGCGTCCTCGCCGATCTTCTTGCCGTGCACGCCGGTGCCCAGCGGGGACTGCGGCGAGTACGTCTCGATGTCGCCGCTCGCGTACTCACGGGAGGCGAGAAGGAAGGTGAGGGTGTCGTCCTCGTCGCCGTCGAAGGCGATGGTGACGACCATGCCCGGCTCCACGACACCGTCGTCGGCCGGCGCCTCGCCGACCCGCGCGGTCTCCAGGAGCTGGGTCAGCTGGCGGACGCGGAGCTCCTGCTTGCCCTGCTCCTCCTTGGCCGCGTGGTACCCGCCGTTCTCCCGCAGGTCGCCCTCTTCGCGCGCCGCGGCGATCTTGGCCGCGATCTCGGTGCGCGCAGGACCAGACAGGTACTCCAGCTCGGCCCTGAGCTGGTTGTACGCCTCCTGGGTCAGCCAGGTGACGTTCTCGCTGGTCTGGGTCACAGGTGCTCCTCGTAGGTACTGGGAATACAAAGCATCGCCCTACCCAGAAGGATGTTCCTTCACGGGTGGGCGAAACCACGAGCCTAACAATTCAGGCGCCCAAGGGGGAGGACATAAGCCATCAGATTTGCGTCAACGCAGGTGGGCGCGGTAAACGCGGAAAACCCGGGCGACGTCAGTCGGAGTGGCAGCCCAGCAGCTCGACGCTGGTGGCCTTGCTTGTCGTACGCAGAGTGACGACCTGGTCGATACGGTCCGTGCGCTGGTCGAACCGGAAGTCCTTCCGGCCCACCTCTTCGCCGGACTCGGCCTGGGAGCGCAGGGTGCAGTAGCCCCGGGCGTCGGCGTCCTTGCGGACTTCCAGGTGGGCCTCGACGGCCGTGGCCGAGACGACGTCGAACTTGATGACCTCGCCGCTGACCTTCGTACCGTCGATGTAGTCGTAGCCGAACCAGCCGACGACGCCGAGCAGCAGTACGCCGAGCACCGAACCGACGATCTTCAGCTTGCGGTCCGCGGCCTCGTCGGCCGTGCGGGTGCGGCCGTACCGGCCTTCGGGAAGACCCTTGGAGGAGCCTTCGGAAGGCCCCTCGGGGAGCTTCGAGCCCACCGCCGCCATGATCGTCCTCCAGGAACAGGGGATGCCGGAATTTTCCGCCCCCCGGTTCCGTCACTATAGAAGCCGCCCGTTGCGCCGGATGACCGAGGGCGCCCAGAACCTGAGGATCGAGTCTTGACTGAGCAGTTGCGACTGATGGCCGTTCACGCCCACCCCGACGACGAGTCGAGCAAGGGCGCGGCCACCATGGCCAAGTACGTGTCCGAGGGGGTTGACGTGCATGTCGTGACCTGCACGGGCGGGGAGCGCGGCGACATCCTCAACCCCAAGCTCCAGGGTGACAAGTACATCCAGGAGAACATCCACGAGGTGCGCAGGAAGGAGATGGACGAGGCCCGCGAGATCCTCGGCGTCAAGCAGGACTGGCTCGGCTTCGTCGACTCGGGCCTGCCCGAGGGCGACCCGCTGCCGCCGCTGCCCGAGGGCTGCTTCGCCCTGGAGGACGTCGACAAGGCGGCCGGTGAGCTGGTCCGGCAGATCCGCTCCTTCCGCCCGCAGGTCATCACGACGTACGACGAGAACGGCGGCTATCCGCACCCCGACCACATCATGACCCACAAGATCACGATGGTGGCGTTCGACGGTGCGGCGGACGCCGAGAAGTACCCGGAGAGCGAGTACGGCCCGGTCTTCCAGCCGCAGAAGCTCTACTACAACCAGGGCTTCAACCGCCCCCGCACCGAGGCGCTGCACCAGGCGATGCTCGACCGCGGCCTGGAGTCGCCGTACGGGGACTGGCTGAAGCGCTGGGACGAGTTCGAGCGGGTCGAGCGCACGCTGACCACGCACGTTCCGTGTGCCGACTTCTTCGAGGTCCGTGACAGGGCGTTGATCGCGCACGCCACGCAGATCGACCCCGACGGCGGGTGGTTCCGGGTGCCGATGGAGATCCAGAAGAAGGTCTGGCCCACGGAGGAGTACGAGCTCGCGAAGTCGCTCGTCGATACTTCCCTCCCCGAGGACGACCTCTTTGCGGGCATCCGCGACAATGCCTAGCGTGAACGCACATCTGGCAATGACGCATCTCGTCCCTCTTGCCAAGGAGGTCGACGACGACAAGGTGACCCCGGGTGTTCTCGGCTTCATCGTCTTCGCGGTGATGGCTCTCGCCGTCTGGGGTCTGATGAAGTCGATGAGCAAGCACATGCGGAAGGTCGACTTCAAGGAACCCGCGGAGAAGGAGCCGGTCGGCGCGGCGGCGGGCGAGGACGCGGGGTCCTCGAAGCCGAAGTCCGACGGCGGGAAGTAGGCGCCCCGGCGGGCGGGCGCGTCGCGGTCGCCCTACTGGGACGGGCAGGCGTTGCCGGCCGCGGAGTTGAGGAGGCCGACGACGCTCACGGTGTTGCCGCACACATTGGCGGCCACGTCGACGGGCACCTGGATGACGTTGCCGCTGAGGACGCCGGGGGAGTTCGTCGACTTCCCCGTGGCGTCCGCGCCGGGGCCGGGGCCGGAGTCGGCGGTGGCGGTGGCGGCGCCCGCGCCGCCGATGACGGCGGCCGTGACGAGGGCGGCGACGGCGAGGATCGAGCGTGTGCGCATGGGGTGCCTCTCTGCGGTGAACGAACAGACACTGCGGTGAAGAACGGACCTCTCAGGTCTCACCGGTCCCATAGGCGGATAAAACGAGTGTGGGCCGTCTGTCGGAACAGAGCCCCCCGTCCGTGGGCACCGGCGGCGCCCGGTCCCCCGCGTCCGTAGTGATCACATAGGTGTCGCCAGGCGGTTTCTCCAGTGGCGAGGCGTAGGAAGCGTGCATAGAACGGGATACACGCCACCCACGCGCGGGGCGAGGACGTCCCGCTGAAATGGAGAAGAGAAGATGGCCGCTGAGTCATTCTCTGCCGCTGGGGATACTTCCGGGACCGGCGAACCTCTGCTTGCGACATCGGTCCACTGGGGCACCGCGCAGTTCGGCGCCCCACCTCGCGACCAGCCCGTCCCATGGCCGCAGACAGCAGACCCCACACCGGACCCGACACCGGACCCGACGGTCGACCCGGCCGTCGCCGGAGCCATCGGGATCGACACCCGCGTCGCTCCCCCGGAGGGGCCCGCGCACGACGCCGCCGCCGACGAAGCGGCCCCGGCAGAGGCGGTGCCGGAGGACGACGAGGGCGCGGTGGCGGAGCTCATACGCGTCGCCGTCGTGTCCAGGCCCCTGGACGACGTCGTCGACCTCGTCACCCTCCTGGAGCAGTCGCCCGCCGGCATGCCGACCGCCGCCTCGGTGCTCCGCCTGGCCGCCGTGGCCCGGTCCGTCGACGACGTGACCCGGCTGGTGGAGCTGCTGGGCCCGCCGGAGCACCCCGCCGAGAACATGGAACAGGCCATCCGGCACGCCGCCGAGGAGCGTCCCATCCCGGAGGTGAGCCGGCTCGTCCACCTGCTGTCCCGGCCCCCGCACGACCCGCACAACGGCGCCGAGGTGGTGCACGCCGCCGGTACGACCAGGTCCGTCGAGGAGCTGATGCAGCTGATCGGCAGCCTGAAGGAGTACAGGGACGCCGACGCCGAAGCCGATGCCGCGGCGGCCGCCGAAGCCGCGGCCACCGGAACCGCGGCCACCGGAACCGCGGCCGCCGGAACCGCGAACGCGGCGCTCACGCCGAACGGCGAAGCCGTCAGGCCCTCGCCCGCCGCGGCCACCGGTGCGGTTCCGCAGGCACAGGCGCAGGCGCAGGTGCAGGACAGGGCGCACCTCGTGTGGCTGCGCCGCGTGGCGGGCGTACTCCTGCTGCTCTGCGCGGCGGCTCATGCCCCGCTGAACTGGTCGGACGCGCCGAGCCTCGGTCTCCCCGCCGCGATCGGTGCGGCCGCCGTCTGCGCCCTGGCGGGCGTGGCACTGTGCCTGAGCCGGTCGCCGTTCGTGGCCGTGGTGGGCGCCCTGGCCGCGGGTGCGCTGACGATCGGCCACCTCGTGGACGGCCGCCTCGATTCCACGACCCTCGCCTACGTGCTGCGGCCCGGCGGGGTGGCGGCACCGCTCCCGGCCCTGTCGGCGGTGGCCGCGACGCTGACCGCACTGCTGGTCGTGGCACTCACGGTCGCCGCTCTCAGGGCCGTCGGCGGCAGGTACCCGGCACCGCGCCGGTAGACGGCACGCGACACACACAGCGCGCGACACACCGCACGCGACAGGAACGAAGGAAGGCCCCGCACCGGCGGGGCCTTCCTCGTGTCATGTGCCGACTGTCAGTCGGTCTTGCACTTGTTGTTGCTCGCCGGGTTGAGCAGTCCGAGGACGTCGACCGTGTTGCCGCAGAGGTTGAGACCGAGGTCGACCGGGACCTGGAGCGCGTTGCCGCTGAGGACGCCGGGGGAGTTGGCGACCTCGGCGTTGACCGGGTCCGGGTCGGCGGCGGCCGCGCCGGCACCGCCGAGCACGGTGGCGAAGGTGAGGGCGGCCGTGGTGAGGATGGTGCGAGTACGCATGGATACCTCTTCATAGGAGGAGAAGGCGGTCCCTGCGAGCGTCACCCCGGCCGGTGCCCGGCGACAGCGGTCATAGGCCGACAGTAGGAAAAATGCGCCCATTCGTGTCATTCAGTGCTTAGTCGGGCTGCGGTACGTCCACCCCCATCACCTCCCGCGCATGCCGGCTCGGCACCATGCCGAGCCGCCACGCCTGCCACCCCGTCTCCAGGTCGGCGCCCCGCTCCAGGAGCAGGCCGTACGCCTGGACGTACTCGGTGAGCTTGCCGTCACGGGTCGGATGGCCGGCCCGTGAGAGCTGGCTGAGCTCCTCCTGCGCGACCGCCGTGCCGATCTCCCAGCCGCCCGGCGACGCGTACGGCAGCAGGGTGCAGCGCAGGAAGCGGGCCCAGTCGCCGCCGCGCCGGTCGCCGTAGGAGGCGAAGAGCTCGATGGCCTCGTCGCAGAGGGCGAGCGCCTGCTGGCTGCGGTTGTTGCCCGCGTCGACGACCACCAGCTCCAGGCACGTCCAGGCCTCGCCGTGCGCGACACCGATGCGATGGAAGTCGGCGCGGGCGTCCACCAGGAGCTGGCGGGCGAAACCGGAGTTGCGCAGCGAGCCGGTCTGGGCGGCCCGCTGGTCGCGGGTGACGCGCGCCGAGTGGTGCCGCGCGCATGCCAGGCCGTACACGTCCCGCATCCGGGAGAACATCGTGCGGGCCCGCTCCAGGTCCCGGACCGCCTGGTCGAGGCTGCCGGTCTCCTCCAGGGCCTGGCCGAGGTAGTAAAGCGACCAGGCCTCGCCGCGCGCGTCGTCGTTGTCGCGGTGCCGGGACACCGCCTGGCGCAGCCCGTCGACGGCGGGCGAGGGGTCGCCGTCCACGAGGCGGGCCCGCGCCAGCTGTGTCATCGCCCAGGCCTCGCCGCGCGCATCGCGGGTGCGGCCGTACAGGTCGAGGGCGTCGCGCAGCTCGCTCTCCGCGCGCGGTACGTCCCCCATGCGCAGGCGGAGCTGGCCGAGCTGGAAGTGCGTCCAGGCCTCGCCGTGCACCGAGCCGCTGCCGCGGTGCAGGGCCAGCGCCGTCTCCAGCATGCCGAGGGCGTGCGCCAGGTGGGCGCGGTCCCGCTCGACGGCGGCGAGCGCGTGCAGCGTCCAGGCGCGGTCGCCGGCCAGCTCGTCGGCGGCCTGCAGATCGAGCGCCTCCGTCAGCCGGGCCGCGGCCTCCGTCAGGTTGCCCTGGTGGTGCAGGGTGATGCCGAGGGAGCCGAGGGCGCGGGCGGCGGCCGCGTCCTGGTGGGCCTCGAAGTACAGGTCGACGACGGAGTTCAGCGTCGTACGCGACTGGTCGAGCTCGCCGAGCTGGCGGGCCGCGATGCCCGTGCGCCACTGCACGCTGCGACCGAGCAGACCCTGGTCGATGGCCTGCGTGAGTTCGTTGATCTCGCCCAGGCGGTAGAGGTCGCCGCGCAGCAGGCAGTAGTCGCACAGGGCGCCCAGGAGGTTGAGCACGGCCTGCTGGTCGACGCCCTCCGCGTGGCGCAGGGCATCCGTGATGAACGTCGACTCGTCGTCGAGCCAGCGCAGGGCCGCGTCCAGGGAGGCGAAACCGTGCTGCCCAAACTGGTCGGCGCGTGTCGACGTCTTGCCGTCGACCAGGCGGATCACCGTGTCGGCCAGCTCTCCGTAGCTGGCGATGAGGCGTTCCTGCGCGGCGGTGCGTTCGGCGGGCTCCTCCTCGTCGAGGAGGCGGGCCCGGGCGAAGGAGCGCACGAGGTCGTGCAGGCGGTAGCGTCCTGCCGGGGCCGCGGTGCCCTCGCCGGTGCCGCTCCGGGGCCGGGGCCGGTCGACCAGGCCCGCGCGGGACAGCGCGGTCAGCTGCCGGGCCGCCGCCTGCTCGTCCGTGCCGAGCAGCGCCGCCGCGGCGGACGTGCCGAGTGAGGCGCGTCCGGCGAGCGCGAGGCGGCGCAGCAGCCGCCGGGCCGGCTCCGACTGGTCGGAGTAGCGCAGCCACAGGACGCGCTCGACCGGCGCGACCTTCTCGGCGGGACCGTACGCCGACAGATCGGAGGCCAGCCCGCGCGGTGTACGCGGACCGAGCGAGGAGCCCGCGGCGCGCAGGGCGAGCGGCAGCCCGCCGCACAACTCCCGTACGGCGTCGGCGGATTCGGCGTCGTAGGGCCCGGAGAGGTCTTCGGCGGATGCGCGGAGCAGCTCCTCGGTGGCCGCCTCGTCCAGCGCCTCGACCGGCAGCCGGTGCACCCAGGCGGGCAGGTCGTCGGGCAGCTCGAGCGGCTCACGGGTGGTGACCAGGACGAGGCTGTCCGAGCGCTCGGGGACCAGGGTGCGGACCTGCTCGGCGTCGCTGGCGTCGTCGAGCACGACCGTCACCGCGACGCCCGTCAGATACTGGTGGTAGAGCTCGCTGAGCCGCTTGAGCTGCTGCTCCTGCGAGGAGCGCTCGCGGAAGAGCAGCTGCTCCCGCGGGGCGCCCAATCGATTCAGCAGGTGCAGCAGGGCGTCGCGGGTGGACAGCGGGGACTCCTGCGGGTTGTCGCCGCGCAGGTCCACCACGCACGCGCCGCGGAACTGGTCCCGCAGATCGTGCGCGGCCCGCACCGCCAGCGAGGTCCGCCCCGAGCCCGGCACACCGTGCAGCATGACGACGGTGGGCCGGGTGTCCGTGCTGGCGCGCGCCGCGTGCACCCACTGGGCTATCCGCCCCAGCTCGGCCCTGCGGCCCACGAAGGGCGCGGCGGTCTCCGGGAGTTGGGTGAAGGACTGCTGCAGCACGTTGCGCCGCCGGGCCGCCGCGCTCTTGTCCGTGCCGCGCAGCTGGGGCGTCTGCTTCTTCGCCGTGTGCGCGCCGGTCGAGGCGGCGAGGACCCGCTGCTGGTCGAGGAAGGGCCGGATGCCGCGCACCTCGAGGGCTGTCAGCCACTGCAGCCGCAGCTGCTCGGGCCCGCCCGGCCTGCTGAGTTCGCCCGCGCGGCGGCTGGCCGCGGGGACGTGGGAGGCCGTCACCTTCACGACGGTCGCCGCCGCGCCGGCCACGGCGACGACCGCGCCGGTCCCGAGCGCCGTGCCGACACTCGTACCGAAGGACAGGTCGGAGACCCCGGCCGCGAGCGCCGCAACCACCGCCACCAGCAGGGGCGTTCCCGCGCCCTCGCGTGCGTACCGCTGCCCGAAGGTGAGCCGCCCGGCGTCCGCCTCGTCGAGCGCGCCGGTGTACGACGCGTACTCCTCGGCGGCCGTCTGCGCCATGGCGTCCAGCGCGCCGCGCGCACGCGAGAGCAGGACGCTCCCGTCGACGCGCCCGCCCGAACGCCGGACCTCTTCCTCCACGGCCCGTACCAACAGCCGCTCGGCCTCGGCCCGATGGCTGTCCCGCATATGGGTTCCCCCTCCGAGAGCAACAGTTGCCTGCGGTCACAAGTGTCCTGTGTACGGGGCGCGGGCGACAGGGCGTCCGCGGATCAGTGCCCCGGATGATCGGTGAGGGCTGAGACGGGCGACGGCGATGAAGGACCTGGCTGCCGGCGACCGCGTACGCCTCGACGACTTCCACGAGGGCAGGTCGGTCCAGGTCCTGCACATCGGCCCCTACAGCCAGGAGGGGCCGACGATCGCGCGGATGCACGACGAGTACATGCCCCAGCACGCACTCGAACCGCGTGGCGACCACCACGAGATCTACCTCTCCGACGCGCGACGCGTCGACCCGGCACGGCTGCGCACCATCCTGCGCCAGCCCGTCGAAGCCACTGGAGGCTGAGGCCCGGCCCGGCGGTGCGAGCCGGTCCGGGCCCGCGACGGCATCCGGGGCATCGGCCAGGCACTGTGAGAGGCTGGATCGCATGAACCGGTTGGCTGGTGTGACCTCGCCTTATCTGCTTCAGCATGCCGACAATCCCGTCGACTGGTGGCCCTGGACGCCGGAGGCGTTCGAGGAAGCGCGGCGGCGTGATGTCCCCGTGCTGCTGTCGGTCGGCTACTCGGCGTGCCACTGGTGCCACGTCATGGCGCACGAGTCCTTCGAGGACGCGTCGACGGCCGCGCTCATGAACGAGAAGTTCGTGAACATCAAGGTGGACCGCGAGGAGCGGCCCGACGTCGACGCCGTCTACATGGAGGCAGTGCAGGCCGCGACGGGCCAGGGCGGCTGGCCCATGACCGTCTTCCTCACCGCCGACGCCGAGCCCTTCTACTTCGGCACGTACTTCCCGCCGGAGCCGCGGCACGGCATGCCGTCCTTCCCGCAGGTCCTCGACGGCGTCCACCGGGCGTGGACGGACCGGCGCGGCGAGGTCGCCGAGGTCGCGGGCAAGATCGTGCGCGACCTGGGGGAGCGGCAGCTCACCCACGGCTCGGGCGAGAAGCCCGGCGAGGACGAGCTCGCGCAGGCGCTGCTCGGCCTGACCCGTGACTACGACGCGACGCACGGCGGCTTCGGCGGCGCCCCCAAGTTCCCGCCGTCCATGGCGGTCGAGTTCCTGCTGCGGCACTACGCTCGCACGGGCGCGGAGGGCGCGCTGCAGATGGCCGCCGACACGTGCGAGCGGATGGCGCGCGGCGGCATCTACGACCAGCTCGGCGGTGGCTTCGCCCGCTACTCCGTCGACCGCGAGTGGGTCGTGCCGCACTTCGAGAAGATGCTGTACGACAACGCGCTGCTGTGCCGCGCCTACGCCCACCTGTGGCGGGCCACCGGCTCGGAGCTCGCGCGCCGGGTCGCCCTGGAGACCGCGGACTTCATGGTCCGTGAACTCCGCACGAACGAGGGCGGTTTCGCGTCCGCGCTCGACGCGGACAGCGAGGACCCGGTGACGGGCGCGCATGTCGAGGGCGCGTACTACGTGTGGACGCCGGGGCAGCTGCGGGAGGTCCTCGGGGAGGCCGACGCGGAGCTGGCGATGAGCTGCTTCGGCGTGACGGAGGAGGGCACGTTCGAGGAGGGCGCGTCGGTTCTCCAACTCCCGGTCGTGGAAGGCCCGGTGGCGGACGCCTCCCGTCTCGCCTCCGTGCGGGAGCGGCTCCTCGCGGCGCGCGCCGAGCGGCCCGCGCCCGGCCGCGACGACAAGGTGGTCGCCGCCTGGAACGGCCTCGCGATCGCGGCGCTCGCGGAGGTCGGCGCGTACTTCGACCGGCCGGACCTGATCGCGGCCGCCGTCGGCGCGGGCGATCTCCTCGTACGTCTCCACATGGACCCGCGCGCACGGATCGCCCGGACCTCCAAGGACGGGCAGGCCGGCGCCAACGCGGGCGTGCTGGAGGACTACGCGGACGTCGCCGAGGGCTTCCTCGCGCTGGCCGCGGTGACCGGCGAGGGGGTCTGGCTGGAGTTCGCCGGGTTCCTCCTCGACCACGTCCTCGCGCAGTTCGTGGACGCGGAGAGCGGCGCGCTGTACGACACGGCGGCGGACGCGGAGCGGCTCATCCGGCGCCCGCAGGACCCCACGGACAACGCGGCGCCCTCCGGGTGGACTGCGGCCGCGGGCGCGCTGCTCTCCTACGCGGCCCACACAGGCGCCGAGCCGCACCGCACCGCCGCGGAGCGGGCACTGGGCATCGTCAAGGCGCTCGGCCCGCGCGTGCCGCGCTTCATCGGCCACGGTCTCGCGGTCGCGGAGGCGGCGCTCGACGGGCCGCGCGAGGTGGCCGTCGTCGGTGAGGTCCTCGGCGACCTGCACCGCACGGCCCTGCTCGGGACCGCGCCGGGAGCGGTCGTCGCGGCCGGCCCGGAGGGAAGCACCGAGCTCCCCCTGCTCGCAGACCGCCCCCTGGTCGACGGCCGCCCCGCGGCGTACGTCTGCCGCGGCTTCGTCTGCACCGCCCCGACGACGGACCCGGCGGAACTGGCGGGGCTGCTCTCCTAGACCGCGCTCGCCTCCGGGCCGCCATTACCCGCGAGGTAATCGTCCCGCCCCGTCCGCGCCGAGAAGATGGTGATCTTCCGGCGCCGGACGGGCGCGGGACGCAACGGAGAGAAGAGGCGAGACATGGCCGCCACACCCGCACCCACACCCGCACCCGCGGCCGTAGGTCGCGGCACCCGCGCCGTCGTCGAGGAGCTGCTGCGGCGGATCGGTGAGGGCGACCCCGAGCGGATCGCCGAGCTGTACGCCGAGCGGGGCGACTGGAAGCTGGACTGGCCGGAGTCCGAGCACGGCCGGGCGGCCACGCCGTGGATCAGGCACCGGTCCACGCGGGCCGACGCCGCCGCGCACTACCGCGAACTCGCCGAGCACCACGTGCCCGAAGAGGTGGCGACCGAGGTCGAGCGGATACTCGTGGACGGCGACGACGCCGTGGTGCTCGGCGAGATCCGTCAGACCGCCCGCCCCACGGGACGTGCCTACAGCGCGCGGTTCGCCCTGCACCTCACGGTCGACGGCGGCTTCGTCACCCGCCACCACGTCTACGAGGACAGCCTGGCGGTGGCCCGGGCGTTCGAACCGAACGGCACCGCCACCAGCGCCGGGTAGGGACCGTCTAGGGTCCCCGCACGGCCGGGTCGGGTAGTACGCCCGATGCGCCGGCCCGACGGCGAGGTCGGGACCGTGCGGCACGGCGAGGAGTGCCGGGTCGAGTCCGTGTGCCGGGAGGATCAGGCCCGTGCCGTCCTGGAGGCGGTGCGGGCGGTCCACCCGTACGAGGAGGCGGTCATCAACTTCCTGCCGCTGTACGAGCCGTGAACCGGCGGCCCGCGGCGCCGAACTCCTCCATCGCACGCTCCACGATGCCTTCAAGGCGGTCGTGGTGGGCGCCCCGCCAGAACACGCGGCCGCAGTCCCCGCACTGCGCGAAGACGTCGTACGTGCCGCGGGTGCCGCCCTCCAGGCGGTCCGCGACCTCCTCCTTCGTGGCCGAGCGGAGCGTGCCGTTGCAGGCGCTGCAGCGGGTCCAGGGGCGCAGCTCGGGGGCGAAGCGCCCGAGGACGTCCCGGAGTTGGTCGTCGGGGCGGTCGCTGTAGACGTACGCGCCCGCCCACAGCTCGCGGCGCCGCAGCAGCCCGCGGTCCCGGCTCAGCAGGACGCGCCGCTCGGCCGCCGAGCGCGCCGCGAGGGCCGGGTCGCCGATGTCCGTGCTCTCGTACGCCGCGTCGACGCCGAGGAGCCGCAAGCGGCGGGCCAGCGTGCCGAGATGGACGTCGAGGAGGAAACGGAGAGGGGCGCCCGGCACCGGCTGGGGGCGGGGCACCGCCCGCACGGTGACGGTCTCGCCCGCCGCGGGAACGTGCGCGGCCGCGGTCTCGCGGCCGTCCACCACGAGCGCGCCGACCTCCGTCAGCGGGACGCCGAGCGACTCGACGACGTGGCCGAGCGTGGACACCCCGTCCGTGACGGCCGCGGTGGGCCCGCCACGGCGTCCGTGCGGGACGAAAATCCCCAGCTCGGGGGCGAAACTGATGAGGATCTCCGGACCGTTCATGCCGTCAGGATGGCATGCCGGGCCGGGCGTCACCTGGGATTTTCCGCTCCCCCGAGCCCGTGCGCCAGCATGTCGAGGGTCCGGTCCACGAGGAGGGCCAGATCGTCCTTGTGGTCGTGCTCCGCCCAGTACGCGGCGGTCTCGGTGAGCGCGCCGATCAGCCCCATCGCGAAGGTCCGCACCTCCAGCTCGTCCGCGTCACGGCCGGTGCGCTCCGCGATGACGCGGCGCAGGATGCCGCCGGTGACCGACATGCTCTCCAGCATCCGGGAGCGCACGGCGGGCACCTCGATCATCAGCTTCGTGCGCAGCCGCGAGATCTCCGGCTCCTCCGCGTGGCCGAGGCCGACGGCCCGCCGCAGCACGTGCCGCAGGGACTCCACGATCGACTCGTCGGCGGGGCGCTCCCGCAACTCCCGCTCCAGGAGCGGGTCGAACTCGTCGGTGAGGACGATGTCCTCCTTGGTCGGGAAGTAGCGGAAGACGGTGGAGGGGGAGACCTCCGCGGCCTCCGCGATCTGCTCGACCGTCGTCGCCTCGTACCCCTGTTCCCTGATCAGCCGGTACGTCGCCTCACGGATCGCGAGGCGGGTCTTGAGCTTCTTGCGCTCACGGAGGCCCGGCTGGGGGGCGCCCGAGGGGGCGGAGATACGTGCGGCCGTCATGACGTCATTGTCGGGCATCGGCCCCGGTCCTCGGCAGGAGCGCGGCGACGCACAGCGCGGTCAATAGGGCGGCGACACCGCTGACCAGCAGGACGAGGCCCATGCCGTGGAGGTACGCGGCGTTCGCGGACTCGACGAGCCCCGGCGCCCCGGCCCGTTCCGCGATGCCGTGCGCGGCGACCACCGAGTCACCGGCGGCGTCGGCGGCCGGACCCGGCAGGCCCCCGGTGTCGAGGCGGTCGGCGTACGCCCCGGCGAGGAGCGAGCCGAGCAGCGCGATCCCGAGAGCGCTGCCCACCTGGCGTACCGTCATCAGGAGCCCCGAGCCGGAGCCCGCGCGCTCCACGGGCAGCGCGCCGAGCGCCGAGTCCATGGACGGCACGATCGCGAAGCCGAAGCCGAGACCGGCCACCGAGAGCCACAGCGCGGTGAAGCCGTAGCCGCTGTCGACGTCGGTGCGGCTGCCGAGGATCGCGGCGAAGGCGAGGGCCACGAGCCCGCCGCTGATCACCGCCCGCGCCCCGAAGCGCCGCACGACGGGTTCCGCGCCCTTCGCGGCGACGAGCAGTCCGCCCATCATCGGCAGCATCCGCACGCCGGTGCCGAAGGCGTCGTTGCCGAGGACGGCCTGGAGGTACTGCGGCAGCACGAACATCAGGCCCGACAGCACGAACATCACCAGCGTCGCCGCCATCGTGTTCAGGAAGAAGGCGCGGTCGCGCAGCAGCGACATGTCGAGCATGGGCCGCGCCATCCGGCGCTCCCGCAGCACGAGCGCGGCGATGAGGAGAGCGGCGCCGGCGAGCATCGCGACGACCAGCGGGTCGCCCCAGCCGCGCCCCGGCGCCTCGATGACGCCGTAGATGAGCGCGCCGAGGCCGGCGGCGGTCAGGGCGGTGGAGACGACGTCGACCTTGGGGGCGGCGGGGTCGCTGGTCTCGGGGAGCAGGAACAGGCAGGCGGTGAGGCCGATCGCGACCATCGGGACGTTGATCAGGAAGATCGAGCCCCACCAGAAGTGGTCGAGCAGCCAGCCGCCGACGATCGGCCCGAGGGGTGCGCCGAGCGCGGCGGCGGCCGAGACGATGCCGACGGCCTTGGTCCGTTCGCCGGGTCCGAAGAGGGCGGGCAGCACGGCCATGGCGAGCGGCATGACGAGGGCGGCGCCCAAGCCCATGACGGCACGGGCCACGACGACCAGGGAGACGTCGTCGACGAGCGTGCCGATCAGCGAGCCGGCCAGGAAGATCCCGAGCCCGGTCATCAGCATCCTGCGCCGTCCGAACCGGTCGCCGAGCAGCCCGGCGGGCAGCATCAGGGCGGCGAAGACGACCACGTACGCGTCCGCCATCCACTGTTGCTCGCCGGTGCTCGCGCCGAGCTGCTCGGCCATCGTCGGCAGCGCGACGTTGAGGATCGTCATGTCGAAGCCGAGCACGAGCATGCTCGCGACCAGGGCGGCGAGGGCCCACCAGCGGCGGGGGTCCTGCCGTATGGCGGCAGGCGGGTCAGTGAAAGTCACCATGAAATGAGAGTAGCTCTCAAAAGATTGACGCTGTCAATATTAGCTACCGAAACCGAAACCGAAACCGGCACCGGCACCGAAACCGGCACCGGCACCGGCACCGGCACCGAAACCGGCACCGGCACCGGCACCGGCACCGAAACCGGCACCGGCACCGGCACCGGCACCGGCGCCGGCACCGGCATGAAAAAAGTGGCCGCGACTCGGAAGTCGCGGCCACTGAAGTGGAAGGGGGAAGCGTCAGCCGTGCTGGTAGGCCACCAGCGAGATGCCCACGTAGTGCACGACGAAGGCCGCCAGGGTCAGCGAGTGGAAGACCTCGTGGAAGCCGAAGAAGCGGGGGGAGGGGTTCGGGCGCTTGATGCCGTAGATCACGCCGCCCACGCTGTAGAGCACGCCGCCGACGATGACCAGGACGAGCACCGCGACGCCACCCGTGCGCATGAAGTCCGGCAGGAAGAAGACCGCGGCCCAGCCCATCGCGATGTAGCAGGGGGTGTAGAGCCAGCGCGGGGCGCCGACCCAGAAGACCCGGAAGGCGATGCCGGCGACGGCCGCCCCCCAGATGCCCCAGAGCAGCCACTGTCCCTTCCCGTCGGGGAGGAGCAGCATCGTCAGCGGGGTGTAGGTGCCCGCGATGATCAGGAAGATGTTGGAGTGGTCGAGCCTGCGCAGGACGGCGTCGGCTCTCGGGCCCCAGTTGCCCCGGTGGTAGAGCGCGCTCACGCCGAACAGCAGAGACGCGGTCAGGGCGAAGATGCCGCAGGCGAGCCGGCCGCGGGGGGAGTCCGCGAGCGCGGTGAGCACCAGGCCCGCGACCACCACCGCGGGGAACATGCCCGCGTGCAGCCAGCCGCGCATCTTGGGCTTCACGGGGAGCGGCATGGAGTCCGGGGACGGAACGAGTGAGGGGTTGTCCGAGCTGTTGTCCGAGGGGGTGTCCGCGGGCTGCGGGATCGCTTCGGGGACATGAGCGGTCATGTGTCGCATCGTACCTACGGGCCCGTAAGTCCGGAATCAGGCGAGGGTTCCGGGCCAGTGGAGGGGGCGGTTTCGCGCCAGAAGGGGCGGACGGAACCGCGCCCTCGCACCCGTACCCGTACAAGTGGCGATGCTCACGCCGCTCAGGTGTGAAGCCCTCTGGACAGATGGGCGTGCACGTCGGATGATCAAATGAGTGCGGTCGGCACCGGATGAGCGCCAAAGTTCGTACACGTGAAGCGTCCGGGTCGCAGCCCCCACGGGGCATACATCCTGAAAACCCCTCGATTAGGAGCAATCGTGGCGCGCGACATCGCGGCTCCCCTTCAGGCAGCGCCCCAGGGCACTGCCCCGACCAACCACCGGGAGCTCGTCTCCTGGGTCAACGAGATCGCCGAACTGACGCAGCCCGACCGCGTGGTCTGGTGCGACGGGTCCGAAGCCGAGTACGAGCGCCTGTGCGAGGAGCTCGTCGCCAAGGGCACCTTCAAGAAGCTCGACCCGACTCTGCGCCCGAACTCGTACTACGCGGCCTCCGACCCGACCGACGTCGCGCGCGTCGAGGACCGCACCTTCATCTGCTCCGAGAAGGAGGAGGACGCGGGCCCGACCAACCACTGGAAGGCCCCCGCGGAGATGCGGGAGATCTTCCGCGGCAAGGACGAGCGGGGCGGCGTTTTCCGCGGCTCCATGCGCGGCCGCACCATGTACGTCGTGCCCTTCTGCATGGGCCCGGTCGGCTCACCGCTGTCCGCGATCGGCGTCGAGATCACCGACTCGGCGTACGTCGCCGTCTCCATGCGCACGATGACCCGGATGGGTCAGCACGTCCTGGACGAGCTCGGCGAGGACGGCTTCTTCGTGAAGGCCGTGCACACCCTGGGCGCCCCGCTCCAGGAGGGCGAGGCCGACGTGCCGTGGCCCTGCAACTCCACGAAGTACATCTCGCACTTCCCCGAGGACCGCGAGATCTGGTCGTACGGCTCGGGCTACGGCGGCAACGCCCTGCTCGGCAAGAAGTGCTACGCCCTGCGCATCGCCTCCGTCATGGCCCGCGACGAGGGCTGGCTGGCCGAGCACATGCTCATCCTCAAGCTCACCCCGCCGCAGGGCGAGAGCAAGTACGTCGCCGCCGCCTTCCCGTCCGCCTGCGGCAAGACGAACCTCGCCATGCTGGAGCCCACGATCTCCGGCTGGACCGTCGAGACCATCGGCGACGACATCGCCTGGATGCGGTTCGGCGAGGACGGCCGGCTCTACGCGATCAACCCCGAGGCCGGCTTCTTCGGCGTCGCGCCCGGCACCGGCGAGCACACCAACGCCAACGCGATGAAGACGCTGTGGGGCAACTCCGTCTTCACGAACGTGGCGCTCACCGACGACGGCGACGTCTGGTGGGAGGGCATGACGGAGGAGACGCCCGCCCACCTCACCGACTGGAAGGGCAACGACTGGACGCCGGATTCCGGCGTGCCCGCCGCGCACCCGAACGCCCGCTTCACCACGCCCGCCTCGCAGTGCCCGATCATCGCGCCCGAGTGGGAGGACCCCAAGGGCGTGCCGATCTCGGCGATCCTCTTCGGCGGCCGCCGCGCCTCGGCCGTCCCGCTGGTCACCGAGTCCTTCGACTGGCAGCACGGCGTGTTCCTCGGCGCGAACGTGGCGAGCGAGAAGACCGCCGCGGCCGAGGGCAAGGTCGGTGAGCTGCGCCGCGACCCGTTCGCCATGCTGCCGTTCTGCGGCTACAACATGGGCGACTACATGGCCCACTGGGTCAAGGTCGGCGCGGACAAGCCCGACCAGTCGAAGCTCCCGAAGATCTACTACGTCAACTGGTTCCGGAAGAACGCGGACGGCAAGTTCGTGTGGCCCGGATTCGGTGAGAACTCCCGCGTCCTGAAGTGGATCGTCGAGCGCCTCGACGGCAGGGCCGAGGGCGTCGAGACCCCCA
This sequence comes from Streptomyces sp. NPDC093510, assembly GCF_040683555.1. NCBI lineage: Bacteria > Bacillati > Actinomycetota > Actinomycetes > Kitasatosporales > Streptomycetaceae > Streptomyces > Streptomyces sp. NPDC093510. Next base: position 24,429 of record NZ_JBFBEE010000031.1, on the reverse strand, counting down.
TCGGCATCCTGCCGACGGTCGACTCGCTGGACACCGACGGCCTCGACCTGGCCAAGGACGACCTGGAGTTCCTGCTCACGGTCGACAAGGAGGTCTGGCGCGAGGAGGCCTCGCTGGTCCCCGAGCACCTCAACACCTTCGGTGACCACACCCCCAAGGAGCTGTGGGACGAGTACCGCGCGCTGGTGAAGCGTCTCGGCTGACCTCGGCCGTTCGGTTTTCGGCCGGGCCCCCGCACAACGGCGTGCGGGGGCCCGGCCGTTGTGACACGCCCTCATCTCGAACACCTTGCCTTCACACTCCCCTCACATGCTTCAATGACCCCTCACGGGGGCCCGGTAACTGTCATGGGCCGTCAAACAAGCCTGTGGGGGGCACAGTTGAAGAAGCAGCAGAGGTTAAGACGTGTGACGGGCGCCGCGCTCGCGGTGACGCTCGGCGCGGGGGGCCTGGCCGCGGCGGGCACACCCGCCGCATACGCCGCCACCGCGTCGGACCGGGTCGTGAAGCTGCCGATCTCCTCGTACTCGGCGATCGCCGTGGACTCCGCGCACGAGCGGGTCTACGTGTCGGACAACAACCGCGGCAGATACGACAACAGAGGCGTCATCGCCGTCTACGACTTCCAGGGCCACGCGGTCACCACGCTGCCCACGGACACCCGGGTGTCCGGGCTCGCGCTGAGCGAGGACGGCGGCACGCTGTACGCCGCCGAGCGCGCCAGGATCGTGAAGTACGACAGCGTGACGCTCAAGACGACCGGTGCCACCAACGTCTACGAGGAGGCCTGCGGCCGCGAACTGGCCGTCTCCGGCGGCAAGGCGTGGTGGACGACCCAGCCCGCCGCCTACGTGTCCGAGTGCACCGACGCGAGGAGCGACCTGGACGCCCTGGTCGGCGGCGCCCTCCAGCGGACCGGCTGGAACGCGAAGGGCCGGCTCGACCTGGAGGCCGCGCCCGGCGACGCGAAGCGGTTCTTCATGGGGCAGGAGGCCAGTGCGGCGGAGCCCGACCCGTTCCTCGCCTCCTTCGACGCGTCGGGCGACAATCCCGTACGCGACGCCGCGCGCCGTTTCGCCGACGCCGAGGGCAAGGGCGCGCTGCAGCTGAAGGACCTCGCGGTCAGCGCCGACGGCAAGCGGGTGGCGGTCGCGGACGCCGCGTACGGCACCAGGCTGCTGAACGCCGACGACCTCTCCGACGCCGCCACGGCCTACCAGGCGCTGCCCGAGGGGGCCAAGGGCTCCGCCGTGGCGTTCGGCGGCGACGGCACGTACGTGGCGCGCGGCGCGGCCGCCTCCGGGAGCACCGCCGACCTGCTGGTGCAGCCCGCCGATCCGGCGGACGGCGTGACGCCGTTCGAGTTCGCCTTCGAGGGGCCGCTCGACGGCGACCGCGTCGTGCCGCGCGGTCTCGACTGGTCGAAGGACGGGAAGCGGCTGTTCGCCGTCACGACCAACGCGGCGGGCAACGAGTACTGGATGCACATCATCCAGCCGCCCGCCGCCCAGTACGACTCCCGCTTCACGGGCACCCTCACCACCGCGCCCTCGAAGCCCGTCGTCGGTGAACCCCTCGGCATCCGCGGCAGGCTGGAGCTCGACGGCCCCGCGCCGGCCGAACCGGTGAAGGTCGCCGCGGTCCGCAAGGACGCCGACGGCACGCAGGAGGTGGCGGCCGCCAAGGTAGCGGCCGACGGCAGCTTCACCGTCCTCGACGTGCCGGACCGGCTCGGCGAGGCGACGTACACGCTGCGGTTCCTCGGTGACATCACGCACCGTCCCGCCGAGGACGTGACGGTCACGGTGGACGTGGCCAAGGCCCCGACGACGGTCGAGCTGACCGCGCCCGCCGAGGCGACCCGCGCCGACGGCGTCGAGATCACCGGCAGGCTGACCGGGCAGGGGCGCGCGCTGCCGGCCGGGATCGACCTGAAGGTGACGCGGACCGACCGGTTCGGCACGACGGGTGAGCTGACGGCCGCGCCGGTCGCGGCCGACGGCACGTTCAGGATCAGGGACCTGCCCGGCAAGCGGGGCAGGACGCTCTACACGGTCAGCTACGAGGGCGACGCGCTGCACGAGGGCTCGTCCGCGGGGGCAACCGTCAAGATCACCGCCTAGGCGGCCGGCACCCCCAGCTGTCGCCAGGGTGGGTGGCACCCGGTCCGCGGCCTCCCCGGCCGCGGACCGGGGCCGATCAGGGGGCGCCGACCAGACGCGAGGCGTCCGCGTGGGCGTCCATGCGTCCGGCGGCCAGGATCGCCGCCGCGGTGTCGGCGCGGGAGGCCGCCACGACCAGGGCGCGGCCCGCGAGGGCGTGGGCGCGCCGGTGCAGGGCGGACAGGTGGGGCTCGGTCGAGGCCGCGGCGGCGGACCGGGGCGGGAGCACACCGCCGCGCAGGCGCGCCACCTGGTACGCCAGCTGTTCGGCGGCGTCGTCCAGTTCGGCGGACGGGGTCAGGGCGCGCAGCTCGTCGGTGACGGCGAGCAGGGCGGCGAGGTGCCCGGCGAGCTGGATGTCCAGCTCCTCCTCGCGGGAGCGGTGCGGGTAGCTCGCGTCGTCGGCCATCGAGTGGACCGACTTGGTGCGGATCGGCTCATACATGGGACGGCCTCCAAACGGTTGCTTGAAAGCCATCCTAGCTTAGATCCTGTCTAAAGTTGAGTCGCGGCCAGCAGTGGACTGTCACGAGCGTGGTCAGGCCTGGCTGTAGCCGTCCAGGAACGTGCCGATCCGGGTGACCGCCTCCGCGAGGTCCGTCGCCGTCGGCAGCGTCACGACGCGGAAGTGATCGGGCTCCGGCCAGTTGAAACCCGTGCCGTGCACGACCATGATCTTCTCGGCGCGCAGCAGGTCGAGGACCATCTGCCGGTCGTCCTTGATCTTGAAGACCTTCGGGTCGAGCCGCGGGAAGAGATAGAGCGACCCCTTCGGCTTCACACAGCTCACGCCGGGGATCTGCGTCAGCAGCTCGTACGCGGTGTCGCGCTGCTCGATGAGCCGGCCGCCCGGCAGTACGAGGTCGTTGATCGTCTGTCGTCCGCTCAGCGCCGCGACGACACCGTGCTGGCCCGGCATGTTCGCGCAGAGGCGCATGTTGGCGAGGATCGTCAGGCCCTCGATGTACGAGGAGGCGTGCGCCTTCGGGCCCGAGATCGCCATCCAGCCGACGCGGTAGCCCGCCACGCGGTACGCCTTCGACATGCCGTTGAAGGTGAGGGTCAGCAGGTCGGGGGCGATGGCGGCGGTCGGCGTGTGCGTCGCGCCGTCGTAGAGGATCTTGTCGTAGATCTCGTCCGAGCAGACCAGGAGGTTGTGGCGGCGCGCGATGTCGGTGAGGCCGCGCAGCATCGCCTCGTCGTAGACGGCGCCGGTGGGGTTGTTCGGGTTGATGATCACGAGCGCCTTGGTGCGGTCGGTGATCTTGCGCTCGATGTCGGTGAGGTCCGGCATCCAGTCCGACTGCTCGTCGCAGCGGTAGTGCACGGCGGTGCCGCCGGACAGGGAGACGGCCGCGGTCCACAGCGGGTAGTCCGGCGCCGGTACGAGGACCTCGTCGCCGTCGTCCAGTAGGCCCTGCATGGCCATCACGATGAGCTCGGAGACGCCGTTGCCGATGAAGACGTGCTCGACGTCGGTCTCGATGCCCAGGGTCTGGTTGTGCATGACGACCGCGCGGCGGGCGGCCAGGAGGCCCTTCGCGTCGCCGTAGCCATGCGCGTCGCCGACGTTGCGGAGGATGTCCTCCAGGATCTCGGGCGGGCACTCGAAGCCGAAGGCCGCGGGGTTGCCGGTGTTCAGCTTGAGGATGCGGTGCCCGGCCGCCTCCAGCCGCATCGCCTCCTCGAGCACCGGGCCCCGGATCTCGTAACAGACGTTGGAGAGCTTCGTCGACTGGATGACCTGCATGTCCGCGAGCTTAAGGCCGGGCAGAGCGGGCCGCTTCGTGTTTTCGGACACAAGAGGGGCGTGAGGGGGCGCTGGGGGAGTGTTCTCTCAGCGGTCGGTTGTGTCCGTTCGCGGTCTTGTCCTCGCGCCCGGGTACCTCAACAATGCGCATGACAAAACCGAAAGAACTTCGGTCACTTAGTCATTCAGAGGGGACCCCCACATGAAGAAGCCTCTCGTCGGTGCGTGCTTCGCCGCTCTGATCCTCGGAGCGACGGCGGCACCAGCGGCGGCCGTCGGCAACGAACCGCCTGCCGAACCGAAGGCCGAGGCCAAGGCCGTCAACTTCGCGGGAACGGTGGCGCTCAGCAACTGCTCCGGCTCCGTGGTCCGCGTACCCGCCTCGCAGCCCGGCGACCCGGCGCTCGTCCTGTCCAACGGGCACTGCCTGGAGGGCGGCTTCCCGGCACCCGGCCAGGTCATCGTCAACAAGGCGTCGTCCCGCAGCTTCACCCTGCTCAACGCCTCCGGAGGCAACGCGGGGACGGTCCGGGCCAGCAAGATCGCGTACGGCACGATGACCGACACGGACATGTCGCTCTACCAACTCACCAGCACCTACCGGGACATCGAGAGCCGGTACGGGATCAAGGCGCTGGAGCTGAACGCGGCACGTCCCGAGCAGGGGCGCGCGATCACCGTCGCGTCCGGCTACTGGAAGAGGCTGTACAAGTGCAACATCGACGGCTTCGCCTACCGCCTCAAGGAGGGGAGCTGGACCTGGAAGGACTCGGTCCGCTACACCCCCGCCTGCCAGACGATCGGCGGCACCTCGGGCTCCCCGGTGATCGATGACGCGACCGGCAAGGTCGTCGCCGTCAACAACACCGGCAACGAGAGCGGCGGCAGGTGCACGGACAACAACCCGTGCGAGGTCGACGAGAACGGCAAGGTCACGGTCCGCGAGGGCATCAACTACGCCCAGCAGACCTACTGGATCGTGCCCTGCGTCGGCGCGGGCAACAAGATCGACCTGAACCGCGCGGGCTGTCAGCTGCCGAAGCCCGCCGGGGTCAAGCAGCGGTAACCGCGGCCGGACATGGGGAGCGGGTGCTGTCCGGGACCCAGTGCCGGGGCCCGGACGGCACCCGCTCCCGTGCGTCAGGCCCTCACGCGGCCGGTGCCAGCTCGGCCCTGCCGAACAGCAGGGCGTAGCCGGACGGCAGCAGGCACAGCAGGCGGTCGACGAGCTCCTTGTCGACCGCCTGCGCCAGGGCGGTGAGGACGGAGCTGACGTCCCATCGGGCGGTGGCGGGCGTGGCGCCCTCCAGGCGCAGCGCCACGCTCTCGACGAACTCCGCGGCCGTGAGGGGCCGCCTGACGGGCACCTGGTCCGCGACCAGCCTCGCCCCCTCAGGGGGCAACTGCCGTGCCAGATCGACGCGTTCGTCCCCGACGACGTGGCCGCCGAGGGCGGCCAGGACGACGCGTGTCACACGCTCCGCCTCCACCTCGTCGGCGTACCGGCCGGATTCCCTCACCGTCTCGATGAGTTCACTCCACCTCATCGTGCCCTGCTCCTCCGTTCGTCGTTGCGTCGTCGCATCGGGTCGTCGTGTCAGCCGTCGATCTGCCTGCGGTCGCTGCCGCCGCTGATGTGGATCTTCCGCGGCTTGGCCCGCTCGGCCACCGGGATGCGGAGCGTGAGGACTCCCGCCTCGTACGAGGCGTCGATCCGCTCCGTGTCCAGGGTGTCTCCGAGGAACAGCTGGCGCGCGTAGCTGCCGGTGGCCCGCTCGGCCGCGATCATCTCCACGCCCTCGGGGGCGGGGGAGCGGCGCTCGGCCCGCACGTTCAGCACGTGGCGTTCGACGTCCAGGTCGATCGACTCGGGGTCGACGCCCGGAAGGTCGAAGTGGACCACGAAGTCGTCGCCCTCGCGGTAGGCGTCCATCTGCATCCCCGCGGGGCGGGCGCTGCTGAAGACCTGCTGGGCGAGCCGGTCGAACTCGCGGAACGGGTCGGTACGCATGAGCATCACGGGTCACTCCTCTCCTCTGGTGCTGGGTGCGATGCCCTACGGTTTTCTATATAGCCCGGAGGAGGAAAATTGACAAGCCCCGACTCAGGTCCTGAGCCGGGGCTTGATGGAGTGGTGGCGGCGGGCGTCAGTGGTCGGAGTAGCTGAGGTCTCCCACGGTCCAGGCGCTCACGTCCTGGAGGGCGATGCGGTACATCCCGCCGGTCTCGGGCAGCCCCACGCTGCCCTGGAGAATCCGGGCGAGGTGGAAGTGCAGGTGGGTGGGCGGCGCGGTGTCCCGGGGCGGGCCGGACTCCGCCTCTGGTGTCACGAACACGGAGGCGAAGGGGCTCAGCTGGGCGGAGTCTTTCAGGACCTCGGCGACACGCCGCCGCCACAGGGCTTCGGGGGCCAGTCGTCCGGTGATGACGGCGCCGGCGACGACCACGGTGAGGGACATCTGATTGCTGTGCTCGGACTCCACCAGGGTGGCGATGTCAACGAGCAGCTCGTCAGGCTTCGACATGACTGATCAGCCTACCGATGCGGAGGGGCGCGCGGGGCCCGGATACCTCCCCATCCACTTGCGAAAAACTATCGCGGCTGCGATAGACATGCGGAACTCCCGTTGTTAGAGTTCCTGATACAGAGACACGAAGACCCGAATGAAGACATGGCGAGACGCGCGGCACTCAGGCCGGCGGATGGTGTGAAACCCCTCGGGGCCTGGTGCCGTACGGCATCAGGCCCCTCGACGCGTTCCAGAAGAGGTGCAAATGCCCCCAGAAAACCCCTCGCACGGCAACGACCGGTTCGATGACGACGACTACCCCGCCTACACGATGGGCCGGGCCGCCGAGATGATCGGCGCCACGCCCGGTTTCCTCCGTGCCGTCGGCGACGCCCGCCTGATCGCGCCGCTGCGGTCCGAGGGCGGCCACCGCCGCTACTCCCGCTATCAGCTGCGGGTCGCCGCGCGCGCCCGTGAGCTCGTCGACCAGGGCACGCCGATCGAGGCGGCCTGCCGCATCGTCATCCTCGAGGACCAGCTGGAGGACGCGCTGCGCATCAACGAAGAGCTGCGCCGTCCCACCGCGGGATCCGAGGGGGCGCCCGCGTCCTGAGCTCGTCGCCCACGAAACGCTGCACCTCACGCTGCCACATATCTGTGGTGGCAAATGCAGAATTTCGCGTGATGCGCGATGAGGGTTTATCAGTCGACCGGCGGAGCGATATCGAAAACCCTGCGCCCGGGTCCGTCCCGTGCTACTGTCGTTATCAGTTGCAGTTGTGGTTTCCAGAGACTCCAAGTGCTCCGTCGGCTTTATGTGCCGGTTGGGGCACTTTGTATTGCCGGTCATTTCCGGACGGGGTAATCATCGCGGCGACGCGGAGTCCGCACAGTGTGGGCTCCTGGGCAATGCCCCGAAGGAGATATGACATGGCTACTGGCACCGTGAAGTGGTTCAACGCGGAAAAGGGCTTCGGCTTCATCGAGCAGGAGGGCGGCGGCGCCGACGTCTTCGCTCACTACTCGAACATCGCCACCCAGGGCTTCCGCGAGCTGCAGGAGGGCCAGAAGGTGACCTTCGACGTCACGCAGGGCCAGAAGGGCCCGCAGGCCGAGAACATCGTTCCCGCCTGACGCTGACGCGCACTTCGTGGCTGGGGCCCGCACCTTGGGTGCGGGCCCCAGCCCGTTGCGTTTCCGGGGAAAAATCCCTGGTCGATCCATGGTTTGAGGTTTGAAGTGGTCGGCACCCGGTAATCCGCCGTACGGTGCGTCGCTTTTCTCCGGCCGGACCCGGAATTGAATTCCCGGCGGCCGGCACTGTTTTTCATTTACTCCGGCCGTTCCAGCGATTCTCGGCACCGGTCGGTGCCCCGCGAGAATTCCTCGACACGCGCCGCATCGAGGAAGGTTCGCAGGTTTACATGAACCGCTCAACTCGCACGAACGGCCGACGCTCCAAGGCTCCCGGGCGCCGCCCCGCCGCACTCCAGGGCGAGTTCGCGCCGCCCGTCACCGTCACCCCGGCCCTGCCGCCCGTCGAGGACTTCGCCGCGCTCGGCCTGTCCGACGGCGTGCTGAAGACCCTCACCGGACTCGGCGTCACCACCCCCTTCCCGATCCAGGCGGCCACGCTGCCGAACTCCCTCGCGGGCCGGGACGTCCTCGGCCGCGGGCGCACCGGATCGGGCAAGACCCTCGCCTTCGGCCTCGCGGTGCTCCACCGCACCGCAGGGCAGCGCGCCGAACCGCGCCGCCCGCTCGCCCTCATCCTCGTCCCCACCCGCGAGCTCGCCCAGCAGGTCACGGACGCCCTCACGCCGTACGCCAAATCGGTGAAGCTGCGCATGGCCACCGTGGTCGGCGGCATGTCGATCGGACGGCAGGCCGGCGCGCTGCGCGCCGGGGCCGAGGTCGTCGTCGCCACACCGGGACGGCTCAAGGACCTCATCGAGCGGCGCGACTGCCGCCTGGACCAGGTCGCCGTCACCGTGCTCGACGAGGCCGACCAGATGGCCGACATGGGCTTCCTGCCCCAGGTCACCGAGCTCCTCGACCAGGTGCGGCCGGGCGGTCAGCGGATGCTGTTCTCGGCCACCCTGGACCGCAACGTCGACCTCCTGGTGCGCCGCTACCTGAGCGACCCCGTCGTCCACTCGGTCGACCCGTCGGCGGGCGCGGTCACGACGATGGAGCACCACGTGCTGCACGTCCACGGCGCCGACAAGTACGCCACCACCACGGAGATCGCCGCCCGCGACGGCCGGGTGATCCTCTTCCTGGACACCAAGCACGCCGTCGACCGGCTCACCACGCACCTGCTGAGCAGCGGCGTGCGCGCGGCGGCCCTGCACGGCGGCAAGTCCCAGCCCCAGCGCACCCGCACCCTCGCCCAGTTCAAGGCCGGCCAGGTCACCGCGCTCGTCGCCACGAACGTCGCGGCACGCGGCATCCACGTCGACGACCTAGACCTCGTCGTCAACGTCGATCCGCCCGCCGACCACAAGGACTACCTGCACCGCGGCGGCCGCACCGCCCGCGCAGGCGGCTCGGGCAGCGTCGTCACCCTGGTCACCTCGGCGCAGCGGCGCGACATGAACCGGCTGATGGCCGCGGCAGGAATCAAGCCGCACACCGCGCAAGTCGCCTCCGGGGAAGCCGAGTTGGCGCGCATCACCGGTGCTCAGGCGCCCTCGGGCACCCCGGTGACCATCGCGGCACCGCCGAGGGCGGCCTCCGAGCGCGGCGGCTCCTCATCCCGCGGCCGCCGCCCCCGCGACGGCCGCGCCCGCCGCGCCTACGCCGCCCGCACACGGAGCGACTCCGCCGCCTGAACCCCGGACCAGGCCGACCCCGGCCCGGAGCCCCGTCCCGCCCCATCGGCCTTCCCGGCCCTCTCCTCTGTGAGGCACCATGCGCTGTGTCATCGCCCGCTTCCCCTTCGACCTCTTCAAGAGTGAGGTGGAGGCGGTCATGAAGGGCGTCAAGCCCGAACCCGTCACCGGTGAGTCCGTGATCATCAGCCGCCGCCACTACCCCGTCAAGCAGGTGGGGGAAGTGATCACCCGGCAGGACCGCCGTGACTTCTCGGCCCGCGAGGTGACCAGGGCGCTGACCAACCTCGGCTTCACCTGCCGGGCCGCCCCCGCCCCCGTCGCCCCCGAGCCCGTCGAGACGGCCTGGCCCACGTCCGTCGTCTAGTCACCTTGCCGCGCCCCCGCCTCCGCCCCCGTCTCCGGGCCCGGAGACGGGGGCGCGGCGCGGGACGGTGGCCTCGTCGCGAGTGCCGCCGTGCCCGGCAGCCAGCCGAGGAGCAGGCCCCACAGGGCGCCGAACAGGACGCCGGTCAGGGTCAGCAGCAGCCAGCCCAGGGCGCCCGCCTCGACCATGCGGGCCGCGACCATGCCCCGCCACGCGCCCGCCACCGCCGCGCCCGCGACCAGCGCCGTCCAGCCCGCGAGCAGACGGCGGCCCCTGCCCGCGCCGGGGCACAGGCGCAGATGGCGGCGCATCCGTGCGGTGGCCACCGCGAGCAGGAGCAGGGCGGCGAAGTTCTCGCACAGCTGCCAGGACCAGTCCGTCGCGCCCAGCGGTGTCGCCCGCAGACCCGGCAGCGCGAACGGCACGCCGAGCGCGGTCGGCACGACCGACAGGCCCGCCCGCACCGTGAACGCGGTGACCAGGGTGGTGCTGCCGTGTGCCAGGACGAGCAGTAGACAGACGCAGGCCACCACGGCCGTGGCATCCGTCCGCGTCCGCAACGCGTCGATCGTCGTCCGCATGGCGCGCCACGGTAGGCCGCGCCGGCCGCCACGGACAGGCCCGGCCGAAGAATCGGCCGAAGAAAAGTGAACAATGCTCAGGTCTGTTGCGGCGGGGTCTGTCCGATCTACCATCCCGGCCATGAAGTCCCCGGCTGCGTGGCGCACTTGGGCGGTGGGAGCGGTCGTGCTCGCCGTCGCGGCCGCGCTGCTGGTCGCCGTCGGGCCGGAGGGCGCGGGCGCCGGGCGGGCCGGCACCGCGAGAGGCCACCGGTGGATCACCGACCGGCAGGGGCGCGCGCTGGTCCTGCGCGGCCTGTCCACGGCGGGCGACGCCAAGCAGACGGCCGACGGCATGCCGTGGATCGAGGAGAAGGACGTCGCACGCGAACACCGCGCGCTGGGCACGAACTTCGTCCGCTTCCTCCTCCAGTGGCGCAAGGTCGAGCCGGCTCCGGGGACGTACGACAGGACGTATCTGAAGCGGGTCGCCGAGCGGGTGCGGTGGTACGGCGAGCGGGGCTACCACGTCCTGCTCGACATGCACCAGGACCTGTACGGCCCGGGGACCGGCGGCAACGGCGCCCCGCGATGGGCCACGGAGACGGACGGGCACACCTCCGCCCCCACCGACCCCTGGGAACTCGGCTATGCCGAGCCCGGGACCGTCCGCGCCTTCGACCGTTTCTGGGGGACGGTCGAAGGCGGCGGACGTGATCTGCGCAAGCACTACGTCGGCGCCCTGCGCGAGGTGGCCGGGCACTTCGCCGACGACGACACCGTCATCGGATACGACCTGATGAACGAGCCGTGGGGCGGCAGTGTGCAGGGCCCCGCCTTCGAGTCGGGGCCGCTCGCCCGGCTCTACCAGGACGGCATCGACGCCATCCGCACCGTCGACCGCGACCACTGGCTCTTCGTCGAACCGTCCGCCATCGGCTCCAACTGGGGCTTCGCCACCGGGCTCCCGCGCCTGGACGACCCGCGCGGCGACGGCGACGAGGCGCGCATCGCGTACGCGCCCCACCTCTACCCCCTCCCCATGGACCTCGGCGGCGGCTACACCGGCGATACCAAGGGGCGCGTCGACGCGTCCCTGCGGGCCTGGCGCGAGCAGACGGAGAAGACCGCGCGGCGGCTCGGGGCGCCCGTGGTCATCGGGGAGTTCGGACTCGACGTGGGACTGCCGGGCGCCATGGAGTACGTCGAGAAGGTGCAGCGGATGGCCGACGAGATGGGGGCGGGCTTCGCGTACTGGTCCAACGATCCCGGGTCCTGGGCGCCTTGGGACGCGGAGATGAAGCCGACCGTGCTGCTGCCCGTACTCGACCGCCCCTACCCGAGGGCCGTGGCGGGCGATCCGGTCTCCTACCGCTGGGACGAGGCGGAGAAGACGCTGACGGTGAGCTGGCGGGGCGTGGCGGGCGTGCGGGGCGGCACGGAGGTGTACCTGCCCGAGCGGCACTTCCCGGAGGGCGGCAGGACCGAGGGAGGGGGCAGGCAGGAGTGGAACCCCAAGTCCCGCACTCTCACGCTGAGTTCGGGCCCGGGCGCCCACTCTGTCCGCATCACACCACGTGGGTGAAATGGAAGAGTTCCCACCTCTTGTCCGTCTGCACAGGGCCCCCAAGAATGCCCGTGACAATCGCACGACAGGCGTACGTCACAAGGGGGGCTCCACAGATGGGAAAGAAGAGCAAAGCGGTCGCGGGCGGACTGCTCGCCCTCGCGCTGGCAGGGTCCGGCGCGGCACCCGCGTTCGCGGACCACACCCGCTCGGCCGAGCCGACCCAGCCCACCCGGTCCACCGAGCAGGCGCGGAGCAAGGCCGAGGCGGTCGACTTCGCCGGCACGGTGGCACTCAGCAACTGTTCCGGCTCCGTCGTCCGCACGCCCCAGTCGAGGCCGGGCGACCCGGCGCTCGTCCTCACCAACGGCCACTGCCTGGAGACCGGTTTCCCCGCCGCCGGTGAGGTCGTCGTCGACCAGCCGTCCACCCGCACCTTCAAGCTGCTCGACGCGAAGGCGAACGACGTCGCCACGCTCCAGGCGTCCAAGGTGTCCTACGCGACCATGACGGACACCGACATCACGCTCTACCAACTCACCAGCAGCTACCGCGACATCACCAAGAAGTACGGCATCGAGCCGCTGGAGCTGGAGGACGACCACCCGGTGAAGGGGCGGGCCGTGACGGTCGTCTCCGGGTACTGGAAGAAGACCTACAGCTGCGCCATCGACGGGTTCGTGTACCGCATGAAGGAGGGCGAGTGGACCTGGAAGGACTCCGTCCGCTACACCCCGGCCTGCCAGACCATAGGCGGCACGTCCGGCTCGCCGGTGATCGACCACAAGACCGGCAAGGTCACCGCGGTCAACAACACGGGCAACGAGGACGGCGAGCGCTGCACCATCAACAACCCCTGTGAGATCGACAGGAAGGGCAACGTGACCGTCCGCAAGGGCACCAACTACGCCCAGCAGACGTACGGGATCGTGCCGTGCGTCGGCAAGGGCAGCAAGATCGACCTGGACCGCAAGGGGTGCAGGCTGCCCGAACCGGCCACCACGAGGTGACCGGCCGGTCGGACTGACGCGTCACGGCGTCACGGCGTCACGGCGTCACGGCGTCAGGGCATCACGTCGTCAGGGCGTCCGGCGTACGGCTCGTCCCGCGAGGACGTCCGTGCGCCGGCCGTCCCGCATCACGAACCGGCCGTCGATCAGGACGTGCGGAACGCCGATGGGGAGCGTGCGGGGCGCCTCGAAGGTGGACCCGGCCGCGACCGTCTCCGGGTCGAACAGGACGAGATCGGCGCGATAGCCCTCGCGGACGACGCCCCGGTCGGGGAGCCGGAGGCGGGCGGCGGGCCGCGAGGTGAGGTGGGCGACGGTCTCCTCCAGCGACATGACGCCCAACTCCCGTGCGTAGCGCCCGAGATACTGCGGGAACGTGCCGTACGCGCGCGGGTGCGGCTTGAAGCCCTGAAGGATGCCGTCGCTGCCGCCCGTGTGCACGCGGTGCCGCATGATCGCCCGCACGTTCTCCTCGTGGCCGACGTGCTGGAGGATCGTCGAACCGAGGTTGTCGTCGATGAGCAGACGGCGTGCGGTGACCCAGGGCTCCTCGCCGCGCTGGGCGGCGGACCGGGCGATCGTCTTGCCGACACAGGAGGCCAGACCGGGGTCGGAGACACCGGATACCTCGATGGTGTCCCACTCGATGGGCACGCCGTGACAGCCGTCGGCGCCGATGACCTCCATGTGGTGGCGGATCTTCTCGGCGGTCGCGTCGTCCCGGAGCCGGGCGAGGATCGCGTCGGGCCCGCCCTCACTCGCCCAGCTCGGCAGCATCGCGACGAGCGTCGTGCAGCCGGGGGTGTAGGGGTACGTGTCGAGGGTGATGTCGGCTCCGTCGGCGAGGGCGTCGTCGAGGAGGGCCAGCAGGTCCGGTGCCTTGCCCTTGTTCACACCGAAGTTCATGGTGGCGTGGGCCAGGTGCAGGGGGCAGTGCGCGGTCCGGGTGAGGTTCACCATCTCCTCGTACGCCTGGAGCGCGCCGGCGCCGTAGCTGCGGTGATGGGGGCAGTAGTAGCCCTTGTGGGCAGCCACCACCTTGCAGAGCTCGGTGAGCTCGGAGTCGTCGGCGTACATGCCGGGGGTGTACGTGAGGCCGGAGGACATGCCGACGGCGCCCTCCGCCATCCCCTCGGCGACGAGCTGCTTCATGCGGTCCAGCTCGGCGGGGGTCGCCGGGCGGTCGTCCCAGCCCAGCGCGTACATGCGGACGGTGCCCTGGGGGATGAGGTACGCGGCGTTCACCGCGATTCCCCGGCCGCCGTGGGCGCTGTCCAGAGCGTCCAGGTACCCGCCGACCGTGTGCCACGTGAAGTCGATGTCGCCGCCGTCGCCGTTCCAGCCGGTGATGGCCTGGCGGACGTGGGCGAGCGTGCGGTCGTCGACGGGGGCGTAGGACAGTCCGTCCTGTCCGATGACCTCCAGGGTCACGCCCTGGGCGGCCTTCGCGGTGTGGTCCGGGTCCCTGAGGAGGGCGAGGTCGCTGTGGGCGTGCATGTCGATGAAGCCGGGTGACAGGGCGAGGCCCTGGGCGTCGAGGGTGGCCCGCCCGGTCGGGCGGGGGCCCGTCGTCTCCCCCTCCCGGTGGATCGTGGTGATCCTGCCCTCGTCCACCCCGACGTCGGCTCGGTAGGAGGCACCTCCGGTGCCGTCTATGACACGTGCGTCCCGAATCACCAGGTCCATGGGGCGCCTTTCCTCTGCGTTCGGCTGCGGCGGCTGCGGCTGCGGCGGCTGCTTGGCGGTACACCCGGCCTCCGGCCGGATCTTTCTGTCCCCACCCGCACCACCCGTGCGACTCTCGTCGCCGGGTGCGGGTGGCCCTTGTGGGGCACGCCCACCGTCGGCGGCGAACGGGCGGGTGGGGGGCAGGCTCCTACTCCCGCTCTGCGGTGCGGGGCAAACGGGTGGGTGGGTGGGAGGTGTCCGCCGCGGAGCGGCGGGTCAGGGGCGCCCCCCCACCGGCCGGAGGGAACCCAGGGCCGTGTCCGCCGCGGAGCGGCGGGTCAGTCCACCCCCCGAGACCCCCCGGTCAGAAAAACGTTCGGACGTAGTCCGAGACCGTCCCGTCCCCCTCCACCACCGGAATCAGCTGCCACTTGTCGAACGCCGTGCACGGGTGCGAGAGGCCCATGCCGAGCCAGTCGCCCACGGCCAGCTCCGCCTCCGGTGTCGTCCGCAGCCATCCGTGCTGGTCGGAGAGGCCGGTGACCGTGATTCCGGTGGCGGGTCGCTCCATGCCGCCCCGGCGGACGACCTGCGCCTCGGGCAGGTCCAGGTCGTACGCCGCGTCACGCTTCCCCGCGTTGGTGAACGCCTGTTCGGCCGAGGGCCGTGACACCACCTGTGCCCAGAGGCGGAACGCGGGCTCCAGCGCGCCTTCCTCCGGGACCCGGTTGAAGGGCGTGAGGTGCCGGTAGTGACCGTCGTCGTGCGAGACGTACGCGCCGGAGCGCAGCAACTTCAGTACGGGCTGCGACAGTTCCGGGATCTCGGCGAAGACGGACGCCACCGCGTCGAACCACGCGCTGCCGCCCGCGCTGACCACGACCTCCGGCAGGTCGGTGAACCGCCCGGCCTTGTCGAACTCGACGAGCAGCGCGACGAGGCGGCGCAGCCACGCCGTGACGGTTTCGGTCGACGCCTCCGGGACCTCGCCCTCGTACCCGGCGACGCCCACGAGCCGCAGCGTGTCCGCGGCGGCGACGGCGTTGGCGATCTCGAAGCACTCCGCCTCGGTCCGCACGCCCGTGCGCGCCCCGTCGCCCGCGGCCAGCTCCACCACCACGTCCACGGGCCTGCTCGCGCCCGCCTCGCCGAGCGCGGCGTGCATCAGCTCGACTCCGCGCAGGGAGTCGACGTAGCAGATGAAGCGGAAGGAGGGGTCGGAGTCCAGCTCGCCGGCCAGCCACCGCAGGGCCGCCGCGTCGACGAGTTCGTTGGCGAGGAAGATCCGGGAGGTGCCGAACGCCCGTGCCACGCGCACCTGGTGGGGCACGGCGAGCGTGATGCCCCACGCGCCGCGTTCCATCTGGCGGGCGAAGAGCTGCGGGGCCATCGACGTCTTGCCGTGCGGCGCGAAGGCGAGGCCGTGGCGTTCGGCGTACGTCTCCATGAGGGCGAGGTTGTGCTCCAGGCGCTCGGCGGAGAGCGCGAGGACGGGGGTGGTGAAGCCGCCCGTGAAGAGGTTCCTGCGCTGGGCCGCGAGCTCGCCGACGGTGAGCCCCTCCGCGTCCGGCGGCAGTCCCTTGAAGCGGTGGTCGACCCGCTCGTCAGCGAGCGCAGCCAGCGGGTCGGCGGGACGGTCGACGGCGGTGTCGAGGGCGGTGTCGACGGCGTTGTCGGCGGCCATGGGCGCCTCCTCCAGGAGTGCGTTCAAGAGCGCGTTGCAGTATTTGCAACGGTCATTGCGTATGTCGCTTACTGCTGTCTAACATCCGAGCCAACGCCGGGTCAACGGATCCGGAGAGCCGGCTGAGGGGTTGAAAGAACGTGACCGCACAGGCAGCAGTGGACGTCGTGGCGCTCGGCGAGTCCATGGTGACCTTCCTGCCCGCGCGGCCCGGCCGCCTCGCCGACGTGCCCTCCTTCGACCGCGGGATCGGCGGCGCCGAGTCCAATGTCGCCTGTGCGCTCGCCGCCGCCGGGCACACCGCCCGCTGGGTCAGTCGCGTCGGCGCCGACGGCTTCGGCGACCACCTCGTCGAGACGATCGCCCGCTACGGAGTCGACACCTCCGCCGTCGGCCGCGACCCGCACCGCCCCACCGGCATCTACTTCCGCACCGCCGACGACCGCGACACCGACGCCCACGAGGTCGTCTACTACCGCGCGGGCTCCGCCGCCTCCGCCATGTCGCCGGGCTCCGTGGACGAGGACGCCCTCGCCGCGGGCCGCATCCTGCACCTGTCGGGCATCACACCCGCACTCTCCGCCGACTGTCTGCGTCTCGTACGCCACCTCTGTGCCCGGCGCGCCGACCGCGGCCCGCTCGTCTCCTTCGACGTCAACCACCGCCCGGGGCTGTGGAAGGACGCGACGGAGGGGCCCGGAGTCCTCCTCGACCTCGCGCGCGGCGCCGACCTCGTCTTCGTCGGCGAGGACGAGGCCGCGACGGCCTGGGGCGTGAGGGGAGGACCGGACGCGATCCGTGCCGCCCTGCCCGAGCCGGCCACCCTCGTCGTCAAGCAGGGCAGCCGCGGCGCGACCGTCTTCCGGCACGGCGAGGACCCCGTCTTCCAGGCCGCCCTGCGCGTCGACGTCGTCGCGCCCGTCGGCGCGGGCGACGCCTTCGCCGCCGGGTTCCTCTCCGCCACCCTGCGCGGCCTGTCCGCCGCGCACCGACTGCGTCACGGCCATCTGATGGCCGCCGCCGCACTCACCGTCCCCGGTGATCTCGCACCGCCCCCCGCCCGCGCACACGCCGACCGCCTCGCCGCCCTGGACGACGCCGCCTGGGAGACACTTCGTCTCGGCCCCGGCTGGACGGAGCACGTCCCGGAGGAAACCGAGGCCGAGGAGGAGGTACGTACCCCATGAGCCAGACCGTCGACCGTGCCCTGTCGATCCTGCCGCTGCTCGCCGAGGGCCCCGCCGACCTGGGCCAGGTCGCCGACCGGCTCGGTGTCCACAAGTCCACGGCGCTCAGGCTGCTGCGCACCCTCCTCGAACACGGCCTGGTCTTCCGCCAGTCCGACCAGCGCTACCGCCTCGGCGCGCGCCTCTTCGCGCTCGCCCAGGAGGCCGTCGAGAACCTCGACGTGCGGGAGATCGCCCACCCCCACCTCCTCGCCCTCAACGAGAAGTGCGGCCACACGGTCCACCTCGCCGTGTACGAGGAGCAGGAAGTCGTCTACATCGACAAGGTCGAGAGCCGCTATCCGGTGCGGATGTACTCCCGTATCGGCAAGCCGGTGGCCATCACCGTCGCCGCCGTGGCGAAACTGCTGCTCTCCGACATCCCGGAGGCCGAGCGCCGCGCGATCGCGGAGAAGCTCGACTACCCCACCTACACGTCCCGTTCGACGCCGAACGCCGCCGCGTTCCTCAAGGAGCTGGCGGCCGTGCGCGAACAGGGCTGGGCCACCGACCTCGGTGGCCACGAGGAGTCCATCAACTGCATCGGGGCCCCCATCCGCGGTGCGGACGGGCGAGTCGTCGCCGCCATGTCGGTCTCCGCGCCGAACGTCGTCGTCACCGCCGAGGAACTCCTCACGCTGCTCCCGCTGGTCCGCCGCACCGCGGAGGCCATCAGCCGGGAGTACTCCGGCGCTGTGCCCGAACCGAAGAACACCCCTCTCAAGGAAGCCTGATCAGCGAATGACCGACAAGATCGCCCTCACCCCGGCCACCCACACCACCCCGCCCGCGAAGTTCTCCCACGGCGTGAAGAAGGGCAACATCCTTCAGGTCGCCGGTCAGGTCGGCTTCCTCCCCGCCGAGGAGGGCAAGGCCCCCACCCCCGCGGGCCCGACCCTGCGCGAGCAGACCCTCCAGACGTTCGCCAACGTCAAGGCGATCCTCGAAGAGGGCGGCGCCACCTGGGACGACGTGATGATGATGCGCGTCTACCTCACCGACGTGGACCACTTCGCGGAGATGAACGAGATCTACAACGCGTACTTCGAGGAGCAGGGCCTCAAGGCCCCCGCCTCGGCGCGCACCACGGTCTACGTGGGCCTGCCCAAGGGGCTGCTCATCGAGATCGACGCGCTCGCCGTCCTGGGCTGACCAGCCCGGCACCCTGAGCACCCCGCAAGCCGTACGTCTTCACGGCGCGGTGCCCTCCCCCGAGGCGCCGCGCCGTGATCCCCCCTGCCCTGAAAGCTTCATGCACTTACGAGGTCAAAGATGTCCCCGTCCCCCTCCGCCGCTCTCGCGGCCGCCGCCCCCGCCGAGGCGCCACCCCACACCGGTGGCCTCCTCGCCCTGATCGACGGCACCGCCGGTCTGCTGACCGTCGCCGCGCTCGGCATCCTGCTGCTGCTCTTCCTGATCATCAAGGTCAGGCTGCAGCCGTTCGTGGCGCTCCTCGCGGTCTCCATAGCCGTCGGCCTCTCGGCCGGACTCTCCGTCACCGAACTCTTCGGTACCGTCCAGAAGTCCGACGCCGTCTCGGTCATCGAGTCCGGCATGGGCGGCATCCTCGGGCATGTGGCGATCATCATCGGCCTCGGCACGATGCTCGGCGCGATCCTGGAGGTTTCCGGCGGCGCCGAGGTGCTCGCCTCCCGCCTGCTCGGCCTCTTCGGCGAGAAGCGCGCCCCCCTGGCCATGGGCCTGACGGGTCTGATCTTCGGCATCCCCGTCTTCTTCGACGTCGGCATCTTCGTCCTCGCGCCGATCGTGTACGCCGCCGCCAAGCGCAGCGGCAAGTCGATCCTCCTCTACTGCCTCCCCCTGCTCGCGGGTCTCTCCATGACCCACGCGTTCCTGCCCCCGCACCCCGGCCCGGTGGCCGCCGCCGGCCTGCTGAAGGTGGACCTCGGCTGGGTCATCCTGATGGGCATCGTCTGCGGCATCCCCGCCGTGCTCGCCGCCTGGGTGTTCTCCGCGTGGGTCGGCAAGCGCATCTTCGTGCCCGTGCCGCAGGACATGGTCGAGGCCGCGGAGGAGGCGAAGGCGGCGGTCGTCGCCGAGCAGCGTGCGGCGGGTGTCGAGCCCCGCGAGAAGCCGGTGCCGCTGGGCATCGTCTTCGCGATCATCGGAACGCCGCTGTTCCTGATCCTGCTGGCCACCTTCTCGTCGATCGCCTTCGACCCCTCGACGTTCCGGTCGGTCATCGAGTTCTTCGGCAGCCCGTTCGTGGCCCTGACGATCGCGCTCCTGATGGCGTACTACCTGCTGGGCATCCGGCGCGGCTGGTCCCGGAAATCCCTCGAAACGGTGTCGACCGCGTCCCTCAAGCCGGTCGGCAACATCCTGCTCGTGGTCGGCGCCGGCGGGATCTTCGGCGCGGTCCTCAAGGCGAGCGGCGTGGCCGGCGCCCTCTCGGACACCTTCCAGGACGTGGGCCTGCCCATCATCGTCCTCTCCTACCTGCTCTCCCTGGTCCTGCGCGTCGCCCAGGGCTCGGCGACGGTCGCGATCGTGACGACGGCGGGCATCGTGGCCCCGCTCCTCGCCGAGGGCGACCACTCGCAGGCGTTCGTCGCCCTGGTCATCATGGCGATCTCGGCGGGCTCGATCTTCGCCTCGCACGTGAACGACGGCGGCTTCTGGATGGTGGCGAAGTACTTCGGTATCAGCGAGCGGGACACGCTGAAGACGTGGACGGTACTGGAGTCGGTGCTGTCGGTGGCGGGCTTCGCGGTGGCGGCGCTGGTCAGCCTCTTCGTGTAGCGCGTACGTGGCTGGGGGGCGTCCGGCAGTGCTGCCGGACGCCCCCATTGTTCGCGGTGCCCGCTAGAGCAGGTGGTCGGCCTTGCCCGCCTTGATGTCCTGGATGAGGGTGCGGAGGGCTTCGTGGGTGTCGGTGAGGTAGTGGTCCTCTTGCCCGGCGATGGCGATGTAGGCGTTGCCGTCGGCGTCGGTGCCTATGCGGAAGCAGTTGTTGCCCTCGCCGCAGAAGGGGTCTTCCCAGTTGATGCCGGTCACGATGTGGCTCCTAGAGGTCACGGGCGATGCCGCTCGCAGTGAGCGTTACAGGAGGTGGTCGGCCTTGCCCGCCTTGATGTCCTGGATGAGGGTGCGGAGGGCTTCGTGGGTGTCGGTGAGGTAGTGGTCCTCTTGTCCGGCGATGGCGATGTAGGCGTTGCCGTCGGCGTCGGTGCCTATGCGGAAGCAGTTGTTGCCCTCCCCGCAGAAGGGGTCTTCCCAGTTGATGCCGGTCACGATGTGGCTCCTAGAGGTCACGGGCGATGCCGCTCGCGATGAGCGTTACAGGAGGTGGTCGGCCTTGCCTGCTTTGATGTCGTGGATGAGGGTGCGGAGGGCTTCGTGGGTGTCGGTGAGGTAGTGGTCCTCTTGCCCGGCGATGGCGATGTAGGCGTTGCCGGTGAGGTCGGTGCCGAGGCGGAAGCAGCTGGCACCCTCGCCGCAGAAGGGGTCTTCCCACGTGATCTCGGACATGCGGTGGCTCCTCAGAGATTGCTGATGATGTCGCGGATGAAATCGCGCGATGCCCCGGGCGGCAGGGCGATGCGCTCCATCCAGTCCAGATGGGCCCGGTACTTGGACAACTGGGCTTCACCTCCGAGGAATTCCGGCCCGTGGGAGCTGTCGACCTGGACAGTGTCAAGCTGCGGTGCGGGTCCTTCGAGGTAGTTGACCGTCTGCCCGGCGCCTGGGAAAGTGCCCGCCGCGAACGGAATGACGAGGATCCTCAGGTTCGGACGCTCGGACGCGGTGAGCAGGTGGTCGAGCTGCCCCCGGGCCACCGCACGCCCGCCGAACTGCATCCGCAGGGCAGCCTCGTGGACGATCGCAATGTACTCCGGCGGGTCTTCGCCCTCCAGGACCTTCTGCCGCTCCACCCTGTAGGCCAGCCGGAGGGCGGTTTCGTGTTCGGGCAACGGCGGAAGCACCGCGCGGAACAGCTCCAGAGCGTGGTCGCTGGTCTGGAGCAGGCCAGGGATGTGTGCGGTGTGCGCTGTCCGCATACGTACGGCGTACGACTCAAGCTCGGCGATGTCCAGGAGACCCTGGGAGAGGGAGCCCCGGTAACGCTCCCACCAGCCGCGCCCGTTGGCCCCGGCCATGGTTACGAGCGCGTCGATGTACGCCGCGTCGGAGCAGTCGCAGTTGCACGCCAGCGTGCGAAGACGCTCCGCGCTGATGGTGCGGATCCCCGTCTCTATGTTCGAGATCTTCGCGCGGTCCAGGCCGAGTAGCCCCGCCGCGTGCTCAGCTGACATTCCAGCGGCCACCCGCATCTTGCGCAGCTCGCTGCCCAACCGCTTCTGGCGCTCGCTGGGCGTCGTCCTCGGTGGCATGGCGTTCCCTTCGTGATGTTCGTCAGCAGTCTGCCGCCCGAGGGCTCCATCTGACCACGGTTGGGTTCAATTTCTGGGATCAGGTGGCACAGTAACCAAAATCTGTCCTACGTTCAGTAACGCACAAGCTACGCACGGCAGTTGGCAGTGCATCGCGCGGGGCTGTCCTCGTCCTCCTTCCCTGGGAGGGGCGGGCCCGCGTCAGGGAGACGAGCCACCGACGGCCGGGGTCAGTCAGTTCAGCGCTCAACGCCAGCCCATTCCACGGGAGTCACCATGACCATGACGCCAGCCGTCACCGCTTGCCCCGCCAAGGGCGACGCCTCCGCCCCCACACCCGACACCCTCGCGTACAGCCTCACCCTGCCCTCGGCCCTCACGTCCCCCACGGTTGCCCGCGCCCTCACCCGAACCGTGCTCACCGCACATGGGCTGGCCGCACTGCTGGATCCGGCGACACAGGCCGTGGCCGAACTGACGGCCGCGGCCTGCACGTTCAACGCGACGGCGGAGGTGTACCTCTCTCTCCGCTTCCGCGAGGGCACGCTCCGCGTCATCGCCTACGACAGCCACCCCCGCCACACACACCCCCGCCTCGCCGAGGCCTGCGACGCCCGCCGCCGGGCGGCCCTGCGGCTGCTCGCCCGCGTGGCGCGGGCCTGCGAGGGCGACTGGGGCTTCGGTGAGGCACGGGAACCAGGCGGCGGCACGCGGATGTGGGCGACGGTGCCGTACGGCGGGGGAGTGGCGTACGGGACGCACGGCTGAGGGAGGGGTGCGGGGCGGGGACTTCGGTGGGGCTGTGTCTGCCGTCCCTGCACCGCACGTTGACTTTGACCCGGACGGCCAGGGGTGGGGCGGCGGACTTCTCTGCTCGGGTCATCACCTTTCGCTGCCGGGTGCGGACCGGTCCAACGTGAGCCGACGCTACGGTCGAGGCGCCGCCCCGGCTTCGCCGCTCGGGTCATCGGCTCTCGCCGCCGGGTGCGGACCGGCCCAACGGGGCGTGCCCGGCGTGGTCTGGGTGCCGTCGCGCAGTGGGGGCCTCCGGTCGGGCACCTGCTTTGGGAAAGTTGTGAATGGGATGGGCGCGCGCCCCTGCCACGCCCCGCGCGCCGTCACAGACAGCCGCTCAGGAGCGGGGTTGGGGTGCGGCGGGGCCGCTGGTGGGGGGGCGTATTGGCCGTTCGGGGGGGCGTGCGGCATACGCATTCGCAACTTTCCCAAAGTAGGTCCCCGGGCGGCGGCCTCTCCCTCCCGGCCTCGCCCTTTCGGCCTGGCGACGCATTGCATGTGAATGGGGGCGCGCGGCCTCCCGGTTCACTACTTTTCCAAAGTAGGTGCCCGGCTGCCGGGCTGGACGGGTGGCGGGCGCTGGGTTTTGTCGGCGCATCGTTCGTGAGGGCCGCCGCCCACGTTGGGCCGGTCCGCACCCGGCAGCGAAAGCCGATGGCCCGAGCGGCGAGGCCGTGGCCGCCTCGACGGTGACGTCCAGGCACGCTGGGCCGGTCCGCACCCGGCGACGAAAGGGGAGGGCCCCACTCAGAGTTTCCGTCGGCCCCGGTGACCGACAACGACACCGGCCCACCGAAGCCTCCGGGGACTCCGGTGGGCCGTAAGGGTCAGGCCGTGCAGTACTGCTGCTCCTTGCCGATCGACCGGTACATGCAGTCCGAGTTCTCCAGGAGTTGCAGGACCGCGTCGCGGTTACGGGACGTCTCCCGCTCGATCACCTCGTCGGGTGGGTAGAAGCCGCCACCGCCGGCGGACGACGGGTACATCTCGAAGGTGTAGCTGAAGATCTTCTGGTTGCCCCACAGCCAGTCGTTGATCGACCCGTCGGTGATGTAGAGGTCGCTGGACTGCTGGGGGGTGTAGCCGTTGCTCGCGGCCATCTTCCTGCCGATCGCGGCGTGCGCGTCGCGGTCGTCCTGGGTGAGGCCGGGGCCGGTGTCGCTGTACGTGTAGCCGTACGGCCACAGGACCAGTTCGCTGTACGTGTGGAAGTCGATGGAGGCCTTGATCTGCTGCTTGCCTCCGACGACGCGGCTGCGGACGAAGTCGGAGACGACCTTCACCTCGGGGGCCGACTCGGCGCTCGGGCCGCGGTAGGTCTCGGAGCCCGTGGAGCCGGACGAGCCGCCGCAGCAGCCCCAGCGGTAGGCCCAGTTGCGGTTCATGTCGGTGCCGACGTTCGACGAACCGGCGTTCGGCTGACGGTTCTTGCGCCAGCTGCGGTAGGAGCCGGTCGCGATGTCGTACTCGCCGCCGTCCGGGTTCAGGTCGGGCACGATCCAGATCTCGCGCTCGTCGACCATCTTCTTGATCCGGGCGTCGGTGGCGTAGTCGTCGCCCAGTTCGCGCAGCAGGTAGAGCGCCATCTCCACCGTGAGGTGCTCGCGCGCGTGCTGGTGGTGGGTGAAGAGGACCTCGGGCTCGGCCTCGTCGGTGCCGACGTTGTCGCTGATCTTGATGGCGACGATGTCCCTGCCCGAGTAGCTCTTGCCGATGACCTTCTTGCTGAACAGGTCCGGGTGGGCCGCGATGCGCTGGTTGATCTCCGCGTTCATCTCGGCGTAGTTGTGGTACCTCGCGTCGGCGGGCGGGAAGTCCTTGGCCTCCACCGCCTGTCCGTTCGTGCGCTTCGGCGGCCCGGCCAGGGGCTTGAGCTCGTAGCCGGCCTCGCGGAGCGCCGCGGCTTCGGCGGCGTCCGCCGAGACGACCACCGCGCGGGCG